>NZ_JAGYGK010000017.1:0-160196 GCF_019947395.1 Pseudomonas sp. BF-R-26
GTTTCACATTCACGATGATGGTGACTATAAGACCGCTATCGCGAGCAGGCTCGCTCCCACAAGTATCGCGCCCGGCATTATGGCCAAGTGTAACAATAAGGATACGTGAATCCGCGCAAATAACTGTCAACTTGAAAGAGACAGTATTTCAATTTTCATCTACTTATTGCACCAAACTGTAAACATTAACCTTCTCCTCACTCGGACGAATTCACGTCCTGACAGGAGATTTCATCATGCTGACCCTTCGTAAAGCTTCGGATCGCGGCGCGGCCAATCACGGTTGGCTGAAGTCATTCCATACCTTCTCCTTCGCCAATTATCGCAACCCGCGGGAGCAGGGTTTTTCCGACCTGCTGGTGATCAACGACGACCGCGTGGCGGCCGGCAAAGGTTTCGGTCAGCATCCTCACCGCGACATGGAGATTTTTTCCTATGTGCTCGAAGGTGCTTTGGAACACAAGGACACCTTGGGCACGGGTTCGGTAATCCGCCCCGGTGACGTGCAATTGATGAGCGCTGGCAGCGGCGTGGCTCACAGCGAGTTCAACCATTCGGCGAACAAACCGGTGCACTTTCTGCAAATCTGGATCGTGCCAGAGGTTAGCGGCGCCAAACCGCGTTACCAGCAAGAGCACTTCAGCACGCAGAAAAAACGCGGGCGCTTGCAACTGATCATCTCCCCTGACGGGACCAACGGTTCGCTGAAAGTTCGGCAAGATGCGCGAGTGTATGCCGGCCTGATCGATGGCAAGGAAAGCTCCACGCTGGAACTGGCCACCAATCGCTACGCCTATGTGCATGTGGCGCGTGGCAGTGTCGAGTTGAACGGCGTGCAGTTGCAGGAAGGTGATGGCGTGCGGGTGCGTGAGGAGCAAGCGCTGAACTTGAGCAACGGCGTGGATGCCGAGGTTCTGGTGTTTGATTTGCGGCCGCAAGAGTTGCCGGAAATGCCGTGAAGCCCCACACCTTGTGGCGAGGGGGCTTGCCCCGTTGGGCTGCGCAGCAGTCGCCCAGCCAGTGAATGCGGTGTACCTGATTCACTGTGGTGGCAGGGTTCAGGACTGCTTCGCAGCCCAACGGGGCGAGCCCCCTCGCCACATTAGTCCGTATCACCAGGCACAAAAAACGGCCCGCTGGCTGGCACAATCCCCTGTGGGAATTAAGGCGCTACCGATAACCACGAGCCTGCACGTTGAACAACTGCGCATAACGCCCACCCGCCGCGACCAGGCTGTCGTGATCGCCTCGCTCAAGGATCGCCCCCTGGTCGAGCACGATGATGTGGTTGGCATTGCGCACACTGGAGAAGCGGTGAGAAATCAGCAACGTCATGCGGCCTTCGGTGTGTTGACTGAAATGCTCGAACACCGCCGCTTCCGCCGCCGGGTCCAGGGCCGAGGTTGGCTCATCCAGAATCAAAATATCGGCGTCACGGCGCATGTAAGCGCGAGATAAGGCGATTTTTTGCCATTGTCCACCGGACAGCTCCTGCCCACCGGCAAACCACCGCCCTAATTGCGTGGCGTAACCGCGATCCAGGCGCTCGATAAAGGGAGCGGCCATGCCCTCGGCGGCCGCTTGCTGCCAACGCATTTCATCGTTGAACGCCAACGTATCGCCCACGCCGATGTTCTCGCCCACGGAGAACTGGTAGCGAATGTAATCCTGGAAGATCACGCCGATGCGCCGTCTCAGCACCTCTTCGTCCCAGGACTGCAAATCGCTGCCGTCCAGCAAAATACGGCCCTGATCGGGACGATACAGCCGAGTCAGCAACTTGATCAGCGTGGTTTTGCCTGACCCGTTTTCCCCTACCAGGGCGACACTGCGGCCCGGCAGCAGGTGCAGATCGATGCCCTGCAAAGCGGCGTGGCTCGCCCCCGGATAACGGAAACCGACGTTCTCGAAACGCAAACCATCGCCGGGCACCGCGCCCACGGTAAGGCTTCCGCTATCGGCAATAACCGGTTCGGCCAAGTACTCGTAGAGGCTCGACAGGTAAAGGCCATCCTCGTAGAGACCGCTGATCGCGCTCAAACTGCTGCTCACCGCGGCCTGCCCCTGCTTGAAGAGCACCAGGTACATGGTCATTTGCCCAAGACTGATACTGCCGTGAACGGTATCGACCACGACCCAGGCATAGGCCAGATAAAACGCAGCGGTGCCCAGCAATCCCAGTACAAAACCCCAGCCATCGCGACGCAATGTCAGGCGCCGGTCTTCGGCATAGAGACGCGCAAACGTATCCCGATAACGCTTCAATAGCAGCGGCGCGAAGCCGAACAGCTTCACCTCTTTGATGTAGCCCTCATGGGAGAGCAGCGTTTCGATGTAATTCTGCTGCCGACTCTCCGGCGCCCGGCGCGTGAACAGGCGAAAGGCATCCCCGGAAAAGTGCGCCTCGGCAAAGAACACCGGCAACGCCCCAACGACCAGCAGCACCAGCGCCCACGGCGAAAAATGCACCAGCAAGACACCGAAGCTGATCAACACGATCAGGTTCTGGATCAGCCCCAGCGACTTCATCACCAGCGCCAGCGGCCGGGTCGATGCCTCGCGCCGCACCCGTACCAGCTTGTCGTAGAACTCGGAATTCTCGAACTGCACCAACGATAACGTCTGGGCTTTCTCCAGAATCATCGTGTTGACCTTCTGCCCCAACTGCACCCGCAATAGCGATTGCTGAACCGACAGTGCGCGCTGTGTCCCGGACAGCAACGCGAGCACGCCCGCTTCAAACAGCACATACCGCACAACCGGCCATAACGGCGCACTGCCCTGCTGAGTGTGCAACTGCATGGCGGTGACTACGGCGTCGACAATCCGCTGCCCCAACCAGGCCGCCAGCGCCGGCAAAACACCGGCAATCAGGGTCGCCAGTACCAGCCCCAGAAACAGCCCACGGGACGTTCCCCAGACCAGCAACAAGGCACGTCTCGCCTGGTCGAGCAAAGAGGCAAAACGGGTCAGGACAGGCATAGGGTGATGGACTCGGTGGCGGATGTCGGAGGAGCGCGGCAGGTTCTACAGTACGTGGAATGAGCCATCCGCTCTACGGGGACAGGATGCGATAAGGCTGGCCACGCCCATCGTAAAAACATCTAAAAAAACACCCTCACTCGCTACGTTTTAGCGCTTTGATATGGGGAGTCGATGCCCATCGAGATTCGAGGACGAACCTGAACGTCCAGCCGATGTGCCCTCTCCATAACCGGGAGCAAAAACATGAAAATCAATCCCTACCTGATCTTCAATGGCGACTGCAAAGCCGCTTTCACGTTCTACGCCCAAAGCCTGCCAGGCCAGATAGAAGTAATGATGACCTTCGGCGAAACTCCGGCTCGCGACCATGTTCCAACCGACTGTCATAACCTGATCATTCATACGCGCCTGCTGGTCGCAGACCAGGCAATCATGGGGTCGGACACCACACCTGATCGCCCCACCACCAAAATGAGCGGTTGTTCGGTTTCGTTGAATGTCGACAGTGTGGCGGAGGCTGAACGGGTGTTTGCTGCATTGGCAGAAGGCGGCAGTATTCAAATGCCGCTGGAGGCGACGTTCTGGGCGGCACGTTTCGGGATGCTGGTCGATCGGTTTGGCGTGGATGGTTAATTGCGAAAAGGATCAGTGACCGGGTTACACCCGGTTAGTACATAGAATTTACTGGCGCTTTAATATCAACTTTGGGAATTTTTTTCAATAGCCAAACAGAATAACTACACGTCCACAAATTCCACCCCTTGACCTAAATATTACGAATATAATGCAAAAAGTCTCAATTAATATAGCCTCCCTCCCATTTGCCCTAAAAAGAGGCGATCGTTGTACTGATCGCCTCCCCAACGTGCACCTACATCACCCTAGAACACCGTGGAATATCCTTATAAATCAACTCCAATTTTCGCAAAAGCGGACGCCCGCACAGTTCATACGCAAGGCTTCATCAGTTGTGCTTCGTTCTGCAGCCAGATGGGCAATTAGCCATCGCATCTGTATTGCTTATAGAAAAGTCAACCTAAAGAGCCTAGTCCGACTGAAAGGGGCGTACCAACTAAGCCCGATATCACAAATCAAATGGGCTTAAGCCACGGCATTTGCCTATGTCATTGAATCAGCTAAAACTACCGAGGGTGGAGTGACGTGTGTTCACGACGGAAAATGTTATAAAAAGTCAGATAACGTCAGTATTTTGTGTATTAAGATTGCAACGCCAGCACATATGAGTAATTTACACGATGAGTACTGAGAGCAAAACCGAAAATAGCCAGAGGGGTATTCTCGCTATTGGGCGCACTTGGCGCTCGACAGAGAAACTTCGACAATTATTTGTACCCAATCTCACACATGTTTATACATTAGATTATCCAAACCCGCCAAGCCTGGATATCGAAACGCAAACACTCGATACCGTACTGATCGATATTGAAAGCCCCTCCATACTTAATGACTGCCTGGCGCTGATCAAGAAGTTACGTAAAAACCCGACAGAACTGTCCATTATCGTTGCAATTAACTATCGTTCTCCGCACACTAAAATTGAATGTTACCTGGCCGGAGCCGATCACTGCATCAATGTACCTAACGATCAGGATGAAAAAGCCAGGTTACTCTCAGAGTTGCTCGAAGCTCCTGAATGGCAGCCCAGTGTCAAGTTGACCCTGGACCAAACTTGCCTGCACTTGTACAACGATGAATACAAACTGGACCTGGCCTATCAGGAAATGAAAGCCCTGGATGCGCTTATTAACGCAGAAGGCAATATCCTGCACCATGATTGCATGGCCGAATCCATGGGATTGAATATAAAACTCTACGACTCACGCGTCCTGGAGAAATCCATAAGCCGGCTTCGAAATAAAATCAAAAAACACTTTGGCATTAACATCATTCACAGTGTTCGTGGTTATGGTTATCGACTGCTTCGAGGGGTCGTCTCAGTCAATCAAACAAACTTTCACTCTTAAAGGACTAGGCAATGGAGCCCAGCAGGCAAGCTATCGTGCACGAAAATTTCGCATTGGTATTCTTCAGGCAATCGATTCTGAAACGAAACGATGAACTGTTCGGCAGCGAAATCTATGCCAAGGCGACCAAACAGGAGACACCTCTGAACAAGGGGTATCAGCAACTGCATTCCGATCATCCACTGGCGACTTATTACGAAGTCCTGACTCGGATCCAATTGAATGCCCTCTCGCAGATTGAGGCCATGCCTTCCCATTCCGCACCGGCGCCAAACAAACTGTTCGTGACCATGAGTCAATCTGCTTTATTGGATAAAGCGCTCATCAAGGAAATGAACGATGCTCAAGCGATACTCAAAAAGCATGAGCAACAGCTAATCCCCAGCATTAACAGCAGTTCGTTCCTGTCGTTCAACCTGAAAGAAAAAAGAACCATTATCAATCATATTCACCTATTAAAAGACAATGGGATCGAGATCGCGTTCGATGGCTATGATTTAAGCGACGACAGCACCGAAAAACTGATCAGCCTGGCCCTCTTCGATTACATAAAAGTGGACCTGACCAAATCCAATTTCGACATCATGGTCGAAAACAGCCAGGATTTTTTCAACAGGTCTTACGACTGCCTGAGCGGCATGATCCATGACAGCAAGATCAAATTCGTGGCGGACCGCGTGGAGCACAAAGCACTACACACACTGGCTCGCAGCATGCCCTTCGACTTTTTCCAGGGGAGGTACTACTCACCCACCGAGCTTATTTAAGTTTTGAAAACTTCACCAGACTAGGAAGGAACCTTATTGTGAATACGCCGAATAACAGCTTTCTGATTTTCACCCGAGACCAACTGGCACGACAAGCAATAGAATCGCTTCTCGCACAACGCCTGTATTTATCTTTTGAAATCGAGTCAGGTAAACTCAGCAGCGAACGCATCCGAAAGAGTCGATTCACGCACATCCTGCTCGACCAGGCGGACATATCGCTGAGCGATGTCAGTTTCATTCGTAAAAATCAAAAAGATGCGGAAATCATCCTCATAACGCCTAACTCTGAACCTTCGGAACTCCATCACTTTTCGCACTTCGGTGTTGATGGCTTTCTCAAGAAACCGGTGGCCGACGAAGAGTTCATCTCGGCAGTCAGTCGGGTTAAAGAGTCCCAGGGCAACCCTGATATCTGGTGGTTCAATGCTGACGATCGAACATTGGTCAAAGAAGATATCACTATCCCATTGACCGGTACCGAATCGTTAATGCTCACCCAACTGGTCCTCAGCGATCGACGGGTACTCAGCAAAAACGATCTTATTCTACGCATCGACAAAGACCCGGAACAATATAGCGGCCTTGAAATGTGCCTGAGTCGATTGCAGAAAAAGTTCAAGACGGCAGCCAATGGAGAACGGCTGGTCCGCTCGGTTAGAAACCGTGGCTACTGCCTGGCACAGAGGATAAGAGTCGCTTACTGAGCGAGAATTCGCAAAAATAATAACAATAAACGCGATTCTCCACTCTACTTGATACACCCACACCCACCACCTGCCTCCTCGCACCGCATATCTTGACTGTCGCCATAAACTCTCCCATGGCGCCCACTTCGCTCCACCCCTCGCCTACCCGACAAACGTTTATCGAATGCTGCAATTATATAGACGATTGAGCGATATCCTCCTAACAAAAGAGCACGACCTTTTATAACAAGCCCTCTGAAAGTATGGCCGTTATAATTCGTCAGACACACACGGAGATTTAGGTACTAGTATAAAAACCTGACACTGAGACAACCGTATCAGCTGACTTGAAAACAACGCCAGGATGGCCAGCCATAAGCCCGCGTTATTCCCTTCTAATAATAAAAACAACTTCTGACTGAACCGCGTTCGCTCAGCCTTTGTGCGTGGCTGCCATTTATTAACCGTCGACTGATACACAACGTGGCGCATGCCCGAGGGACACCGCGATGGTACATAATCGTATTAATCGAAACAGCATATCCAAAGGACTGACTTTCTGGGGGCAATGGATAATTGCCATTACTTCGGTCAACACGCTGTTATTTGCTCTGGCGCTCTATCAGACAGGAGAAATAGAGGCCCATTACCGTGTGCTAGCGGTGCTTACTTTCCTGGGTTCGGTCCCTTCCTACTCCCTGCTGCTGGTTTATCACAAACAGCATGGCTACCTCACCGGCCTGGGTCGACTGCTGCTGGGGTGGCTGCTGACGCTGACCGGACTGACCAGCATCGGCTTTATCAGCAAAACCAGCGAATTGTTCTCCCGGGAGATCATCCTGGTCTGGGCTGTGGCCGGTTATTGCGTACAGGCCTTGCTGTACCTGCCTTTGCACAGTTTTTCCAGGCACTATCATCGGCAATTGCACAGCCAAAACAACACCCTGATTATCGGCACTGACCAACTGGCGGTGAATCTTGCAGACAAGCTGGCCAAAACCGAATATCCGCCGCTGGTCGGCCTGATCAGCTCAAAACCCAACGAGTTGTCTACCAACGTCAATGCCCACAGAATCGTGGGTCAGTTGCAGGAGCTGCGTGAGCTGATCCGGGTGCACGATGTCCGGCGGTTATACATCGCACTGCCCTTGAGTGAAGCCAAACAAGTCGAAGCGCTGTATATCGACCTTCTTGACTCGAATGTCGATGTGGTCTGGGTTCCCGACCTGGGCAGCATGACGTTGCTCAATCACTCCGTCAGCGAACTGGATGGCCAGCCCGCCATCCACCTCAATGAAAGCCCACTGACCAGTTACCCGACAGCGGCGCTGAGCAAGACCCTGCTCGACCGCAGCCTCGCCGCCCTGGCGCTGATCGGCTTCAGTCCGCTGCTTCTGGTGATCGCCGTCGCGGTGAAGATCTCCTCGCCGGGCCCGATTATCTTCAAACAGGAGCGTCATGGCTGGAACGGCAAGATCATCAAGGTCTGGAAGTTCCGCTCCATGCGCCTGCACGACGACCATCAGGTACGCCAGGCCGGTCGTGAAGACCCGCGCATTACTTCGGTCGGCCGTTTCATACGACGCACCTCCATCGATGAACTGCCGCAGTTCTTCAACGTACTGCAAGGCCATATGGCGCTGGTCGGGCCGCGGCCTCATGCGATCGCCCATAACGACTACTACACCGGCAAGATCCAGGCTTACATGGCCCGCCATCGAATCAAACCGGGCATCACCGGGCTCGCCCAGATCAGCGGCTGCCGTGGCGAAACCGAGACCCTCGACAAGATGCAGAAGCGTGTGGAGATCGACCTCAACTACATCAACAATTGGTCGTTGTGGCTCGACATCAAAATCCTGATCAAGACTCCCTTTACGCTCTTTTCCAAGGACATCTATTAACCGCTGCGACGTTCATCCCTTCTATTCTTCAGCGTATTGCTGACAAGGTTGTAGCCTGGGGTAGTCAGGTTTCTGACTACCCCAAACACCCCCGCCCCACCGCCTCATATCCCATCCCACGTTGATCCCAATTGAACGGTCGACAGAGCAATGCCAGTCAGTACGCAATTTCAGCCGTGACGCACTCCTTGTAGCAGCTGCCGAAGGCTGCGTTCGGCTGCGTAGCAGTCGTGAGTCGTCCGGCTGATGCGGTCTACCCGACGCACCGCAAGTTCTGATTTTGCGACTGCTACGCAGCCGAACGCAGCCTTCGGCAGCTGCTACAGATTTGCGACTTGGCTGACTGACATGAGTGGGGATGGATGCTCAATGCGTCGAGCAGGTCGAGCAAGTCGACCGTACTCGCGCCATCGGCAAGAGAGGTGTTGCTGGAGGGGGATAGAGAGAGGGATCTACGGTTGCAACATACCGACAGACTGCTTGGTATTTCGCGGCTTTTTCAGCGCACCCAGTACCTGGAAATCAATAACCCCATCAACACGCCGACAGTATTTGCCAGCATGTCGTAGGGCGAAGCCGTGCGTAGCGGCATCAAACCTTGCGCGACCTCGATGAGTACACCGGTGAGCAAACAACCCACGGCGATCCAGCGGAATTTCACATTGGGAAAGGCCAGGCGGCAGCTGCACGCAAAGACCAGAAAGCCGATCCAGTGATGGAGCTTGTCTTCTTCGACGAACAGCTCCGGGATCGGCTGAGAGCGCAAACCCGCGAACAGCAGAATCGCGGTCACAGAGGCAAAGACCAGGCCCCGGAACCAGAACGGCAACTCGACCAAGCCTTTGAGCCACGTGATCATTCGGTAATTTTCTCGAAGTTGTTGTAGAACAGGTCGCTATCACGTCCGTCGGTCATGGTTTGCAGCGAGTAAGCTCGGCTCAGGCGTGCACCGCCATCGCGGGTCAGTGGCGCCCAGACGATGTTGGCCCGACGCATGGTGGAGGTACTCATCAACTCGTCGAACGGGATGGAAACATAGATCCCTTTGTCGAAGCTGCCCTCGCCATACTCCTCCTTCGACGCGCTGGTCAGCGTGACCCAGGCGCCAAACTTCACGCCGTTCTTGAACACCCGCGACAAGTCCACGGTGGTGCCCCAGTCCCGCGCCAGATAACGCCCGACACTGACCGCTGCAAGCATGTCATTGGGCAATTCAGTATAGCTGGTGACATGGCCCGTCACGGTCTTGTAGTCACGCAGGCCGAAGCCCTGATCATAGTCCCGTTGACGCACGAAGTTCAGGTCTGCACCCACCGACCAGCGTTTCCCCGTGGGTCGATACAGCACTTCGCTGCCGACGCCGGCGAACATGGATTCCAGATAGCCGCCGTAGACCATCCCGTACCAATCCCGATCCAGCTGCGCCGCATGGTTGAACTGGAACGTCGGCATCGTCACATCGGAGGTGGTCATGTATTGGCGCAGATCAGTGCGCACTCGCGGCAGCCCGCTCGGCGCATCGTAGGTGAACTTGTCGTAGTTGTTCAGCAGGTTGGCACTGAGCAAGCCGCTCCACCAGGTATTGCGGGTGAAACGGTACTCCGCGTCGGCATCGGCGGTGAACTGATAGAGCAGCCCGTCGGGACCGCCGATGTTCTGTTTGTAGCCCAGACCGAGGCCGTAACTGAACGGCTCCAGCGCCTGGGTGTAGAGCGTGGTTTCCCGGTGCGCAGTCGCCGGATTGACCTCGGTCGTACGGTGCAGATCCTTCAGCGGCTGGTCATTGTTCACGACCGCGCGGAACGTTTCCCGCGGTACGCTGGTTTCCTCGATGGACATGTCATAACGCTGATTCACCAGAGTGAACCAGTCGATGTCCTGATTGACGCTGTTATCGAGAATCCGGCTCGCCCGCCCGACGGCTTTGGACGGATAAAAATAGCGAGACTGCTCGCCATATACCATCAGCTCCGAGCCACGCTGGGTGATGCGTTTCACCTTGTAGCCGGCATTTTGCTGCAGCCGGTTGGAGACATCGGCCCAGTTGACCTGGTCAGCCGGGGTCGACGGCTCCTGCGCCGGCAACGGCTCGGCGGGAGGGTCGTACGTCTTGGCCGGTGCCTTGCGGCTGACAAAGTTGGTGTGCAGGGTGATACCGAACATCGCCGTATTGCCACGCTCCCAACCAGCACTCAGATCGACACTGTCCGCGAGCTTGTAGACCACGCCGATGTTGATCGGCAGGTCTTGCTTGATCGAGTTGTCCAGCGGCTCATTCTTGTAATCGTTGCCCTCGTACTCGAGCTTCAGGCTCAGCGGTGCCCACGGCGTTTGATAGGCAACCCCACCAAACAACGAAGGGTGGCCTCTGAAATACGCGTTGGTATTCACGTCCCCTGCCCTGGCGACAACCGCCGAGCTCTCTGGTCGGTCGTTGAACTTGCTACCGAAGACCGCCAGCGGGTTGCTGAAATCCCCTCGATTACCCAGATAGCCCCAGGCAATGCCGAGGCTGAAATCCAGGTCGCCATAACGCTTGTTGGCGACGAAATACTCGCTGGAAAACAGCCCGGTACCGCCGATGTCCCGGGCACCAACGGCGACCTGCGGGGCCCAGTGACTTTCTTCCCAAAGCCGCGCCTTGATGTCGATGGCCTTGTCTTTGAAGCTCTGATCGCCGCTCAACTCTTCGGTGCCGTACCTGCGGTTGGTGATCGCGGTGTAACGAAACGAGCCTTCCAGCCAATCAAACGGCTGCAGGGAAAAACCATAGCGGGTGTAAGGGTCGGTACGACTGGCCGTGGCGCTCAACTCCCCCGCGGGGGCCATGCGCGCGGTGGGGGTCTGTAACAGACCGACGCCACCAAAATCACTTTGGGTATAACGCGGTTCACCGTGAACCATTCCGCAGGGCAGGATCAATACAGCAGCAAAACGTAACGTCAACGGGCACTTCAAGGGGCCACCTCAGCCAAGGGTTGAGTGGCGAGAAACTCGGCCAGTTGTTGATTGAGCTCTGGGGTCGGCATCTCGAGGTCATCGCTCCTGATCGGCACCAGGATCCTGCTGCCAGGAGCAGCCACGATGCCATCCTCGCGATTCCATGCCGCCACACCCACGCGCCTGACCTGGCCGTCGGGCTGGATCAGCCACAGGTAATCGCGCTCGGCGTCGTCGAGGATGGGGCAGTCCTGCGCGTAAGCACGGACTTCCTGCAGGGCGCGGTAAGGCACATGACAGGGCTGCGCGACTGCCCCGAGGACTTCCACGGTGGACGGCCGCGCGGGATAAACAAGACGGTCACCATCATCCAGCAATGCGTTGCGAGCGAAGCCCACTTCCACGGCGATCGGGTCGAGCACTGCAACCTGGCGCCCAGTGACCGGCAGTCGCTCGATCTGCTCATACAGGCGCGCACTCAAATCTGCTCGCGTGCCCTTGCCATCCAGCAAGGCACCCCGTTGCAGAAGTTTCAGATCGAACAGGACGCCTGCCTTCAAACGTGCTTGCTGATCCTCCAGCGAGCGGTGCAGCCATGCTGCACCCAGCCAGTAACTTTCGGCGTTGGGTTGGGCGCCTCGAATGACGTCCATCAAACGTGCACCGGGCTTGACGTCGATGGGACCGGGGCTGCGCACATCACCGCTGACTGTCACGGCTGCCTGGCTCACGCCCGGCCCCATCAAGAACAAGCCCAGCAACACAAGGTTCGAACACTTCACCGGGCAGCCCCCCGATCAGGGCGTACCTGCACGATTTTCAGGAATAGCTGCGGCGTCAGGTGCTGCTCGCTGCGCAGGATGAAACCGTCCTGGGGGTCGATCCAGTAGCGGTTGGTGGCGCGAAAATTCAGGGTGGGTACATCCACCTGCTCGTCGATGCGCAGCAAGGCGTAATCCTTGTCCAGAATGCGAATGGTCTCGATGTCGTGGGTGCTGAAACGGCTGTTGACGGCGATACCGATACGGTTGCCGTCATAGATGTCGATCCAGCGCGTGCTGGTATAGCCGTTGGGTAAATGCTGAAGGCCGCGTTTGAACGGCGACTCATCATTGAAGCGAGTGCCATCCAGTGAAACGCCCAGCCCCACGGTGCGTACCACGAGACCGTCGCGCATCATCAGTACTTGCTTGCCAGAAGCGACCCAGAACTGCAGGCCGCCCTGCCGGCGAGCCATGGCCATCACCCCCTCGCTGGAGGTAGTGGTGACAAGGATCTGCGGATACGGCACGGCGTCGACCTGAGCGCGGGTCAAGTTGATGGAGGCAGGTCCTGTGACGGAGGATTCCAGGGTATCCCAGGAGGCCCTCATCAACGGGTTACACCCGCACAGCAAGAGCGCCATCGTCAGACAGGCACAGGTAGGCAAAATTTTCACGGCGGGATAGAGCCTTATCTGCTGTTGGCTTCGCTGAGGTCGTTAACCGAGCTGGCACCGGTCCCGAGGACACTGGCGGTAGGCAGAAGCTGGGTGATCAAACGGTTCCAGCGCGTCACGCCGGCCGGGCCGACATAGACGATGTCTTGCGGTTGCAAGTCGAAACGGGTGGCCAGCACCAAAGCGGAAGGCGATTCTGCATCGAGCTGGAATACCTTGGCCGGTTGGGTTTCCAGGTTGTCCGCACCGCGAATCACGTACACCGCGTTGCCATTGGAGGTGGTCTGGTTCAAGCCCCCCACAGTGCCCAAGGCATCGGTCAGGTTGATCGATTTGCTCTTGAAGCTCAGCGCGCGTGGCTGATTGACCTCACCCATGACATAGATCCGCTTGAGATCGTTATAAGGCAGGTACAGTCGGTCGCCACCCTTGAGGTAGACGCCCTGCAGTTGCGAATTCTGGCGATTGAGGGTGTCCAGATCCAGCTTGTACTCGCGCCCGTCGCGGGTCAGCGTCAGGCCTGACAGGTCTGCATTTGTCGGATCCACTCCAGCCGCGCCAATGGCCTCCACCACACTCAACGGAGTGGTGGTGATCGGCTGCTGGCCGGCTTTGATCACCGCACCGGAAATCACCACGGTCTGGCTGGCGAAGCGCAATACGCTGACGTCGACCTGAGGGCTTTCGACAAATTGCGACAAGCGCTCGGCGATAAAAGCTCGCAACTCTTCGATGGTTTTACCGGCCGCCGGAATATTACCGATATAGGGATAAAACAGCGTGCCGTCCGGACGAACCAGGCGACCGTTGGCATCGATTTGCTGTTGCGGCCCGGAAGGCGCCGTCAACTCCGGGTGATCCCAGACCGTAATAAACAACAGGTCGTTGGCACCCACGCGATAACCGCCCGAAGTATAAGACAACAACTCCGAGGGGACCGATTCGCGTACGCGTGTGGCGGCATCCATGGCAATCAATTTAGGGGTGATGGGAATAAGTTCCACACGGCTACTCTCCGGAGAGCCGTCACTCACCATTTGACTGGTGTCCATGTGTTGACCAGGCGAAAACATACAGCCGGACAAGCTAATACTTGCCAGCATAACAACAGAAAACCTACGGATCATAATGGCACTACGCTAGTCGAGGGCAAGTCTAAAACAAGATCACCCAGAAAGTTCTGAGTGATCTTGTACAACACACTTCGCGGGGTATTAGTTGGTACCAGTAGTACCACCAGTACCGGTGGTGCCGCCCGTTCCAGAGGTACCGCCATTGGAACTGCCCCCAGAGTTTGAAGCGGCCACTGCAGCGCCGACAATCGCCGCGCCGATCACCACGGTTTCGGCGACAGTTACACCCCCGACCAGCGGGGTGTTCAACGACAGTGGTTCGCTTGTGCTCACCGTATCGCTCACCGGTTCATCCGCTGCCAACGCCGCGGTACTCATGACAGCCAGCAAGCTGGCTAAAAGTAATTTCTTCATATCAGACTCCTTCTCGATATTAAACCCTTATAGAACTCTATAATAAGGGAGCAGGGATGGAACGGAGATGAAGAGGCAATGACAACTGCTGAAAGATCTTGTCGGATCACGCACGTAGCCTCCTCAGAATCATCTCACTCGTCGATAACTTAAACCAGTGGCCAACATTCGCCAAAAAGCCTGCGCAGATCACCTGGAAACCAGGTCAGAATGCAATTTTTGCGGATTTTCGAGGGAATTTGCCGGGCGTTAGCCGTTTTTCAACGCTCATCGTTGAGCGCGAACCTTCCAGCGCGCTGAGGCATTGTTAATAATGGTCAGCATTATCCGGGCTCTTGACCACTGGACTTGTTCATTCCAGGACACGGACCAAGTATGGAAGAGGGACTATGGCGCTTTCAGTGGCCTGGACAGCTTTAAATGACTGGCCTTACCGACAGCCCACGACCTATACCATAATAGTCGAATCCATTGGCTTTCATGCGGTGAGGATCAAATATGTTACGGCCGTCAAATATGACAGGAGTACTCAGTTTGTCCTTTATCAAGTCCAGGTCAGGGGCTTTGAATTCGCGCCATTCTGTCACAATGATTAAAGCATCAGCGCCTTGAAGCGCGGCTTCTTTGGTACCCATTAAAAGCAAGTCTTCTTTCATTCCATAAATTCGTTGCGTTTCGGCCATAGCTTCGGGGTCGAAGGCTTGCATTCTGGCACCAACGCTACGCAACTGCTCAATCAAGACGCGGCTGGATGCTTCTCGCATATCATCCGTATTGGGTTTGAAAGCCAAGCCCCAAATCGCAAATGTTTTTCCCTCCAACTGCCCATCGAAGTGATGTTGGATATGTTCGAATAGATGTTCCTTTTGCCGTCTGTTGACTTCCTCGACAGCTGACAAAAGCGTCGCTTTATAGCCGATCGACGACGCTGTGCGCTCCAGGGCTTGTACATCTTTTGGGAAGCAGGAGCCGCCATAGCCGCAGCCAGGGTAGATAAAGTCGTAGCCAATTCTTGGATCAGAGCCAATGCCCTTACGAACGGCCTCAATGTCTGCGCCCAATCGTTCGGCGAAATTAGCCATTTCATTCATGAACGAAATTTTTGTTGCCAACAGACAGTTAGCCGCATACTTCGTCAGTTCAGCACTTCTGATGTCCATTGTGATTATTTTTTCATGGTTTCTGTTGAAAGGCTCATAGAGCTCCCTCATCCGGTCCACGGCGTAGCGACTATCACTTCCTATGATAATTCTATCGGGACGAGTACAGTCTGCTACCGCAGAACCTTCCTTCAGAAACTCGGGGTTTGAGATAACGTGAAATTCCACCTCAAGGTCCCGAGTTTTCAATACGTCGGAAACTTTCATTCTTACTTTATCTGCGGTACCGACAGGCACAGTAGACTTGTTAACAATAATTTTAGTCTCCGTCATGTGGAGCGCGATGGTCGCTGCAACGGATAACACGTATTTTATATCAGCGCTGCCATCGTCGTCTGGAGGCGTGCCCACTGCGATAAACTGGATGTCACCATGATGCACGCCGCGTGCTGCATCGGTGGTGAAATGTAAACGCCCTGCTTCATGGCATTTTTCTACGAGAGCACTTAATCCAGGCTCATAGATCGGAATAATCCCGCTCTTCAGGTTCTCGACTTTAATAGCGTCGACGTCAACACAACATACGTCATGCCCTGCATCAGCAAGTACAGCCGCTTGAACCAGGCCCACATAGCCTATTCCAAAAACAGTAACATTCATTTTAATACTCCTTTAAATGAGCTCGAGGCGGCCATAACGATCTTCAAAACGAACAATGTCATCTTCGCCAAGGTAGGAACCCGATTGAACTTCTATCAACTCAAGGGGGATTCGCCCTGGATTTTCAAGAGAGTGCACAACCCCAATGGGTATGTAGGTGGATTGGTTCTCGCTCAGTAACACCTGTTTGTCACCGATTTGCACATTTGCGGTGCCTGATACCACGATCCAGTGTTCTGCCCGATGATGGTGAAGTTGAACAGAAAGTTTATGCCCAGGTTTGACGGTGATTCGCTTCACTTGGTATCTATGACCTTGGTCTACTGAGTCATATTTTCCCCAGGGTCTATAGACTTCACGATGGCTAGCGCCCTCGACTCGATTGTTTTTAGTGAGTTCAGACACTATTTTCTTGACGTCTTGAGAGTGCTCCTTGGTCGTCACCAATATTGCGTCCGAAGTCTCGACGACAACGACATCACTTATACCTAAAACAGTGACTAGACGATGGCTGGAGTGGACATAACTGTTGGTAACGCCTTGCAGCAACACATCCCCTTGTATGCAGTTTTCATTTTCATCCTTCAGGCCCGCTTCCCAAACCGAATCCCATGCGCCAAGATCGCTCCAACTGGAGTTGAGGATAACGACTGACGCGATGTTGGTTTTTTCCATGACCGCATAATCAATTGACACATTGGGCGCGTTCACGAAGTCCACTTGATTGAGCCTTGTGAAGTCGTGATCATGCGCCGCGTTGGAGAGAGAAAGTTCTGCGGCAACAACGATGTCAGGACTCAAGCGTTCCAATTCAGATTTCATGACGGAGGCGCGGAACATAAACATTCCGCTATTCCAGAAATAATTTCCTTGGGCAAGGTAGCTTTGTGCTGTTTCCAGGTCGGGCTTTTCTACAAAAGCTTCGACGTGCGCAACGCCTTCGGCAGTGTCAATTTGCGTACGGATATAGCCGTAGCCAGTCTCTGGCTTAGTAGGTACAACGCCGAAAGTGACAATTCGCCCTTTGTTGACTTCCACCTTGGCCAACGCAAGGGAAGCTTTAAAAGCGTTAATGTCGGTGATGACATGGTCTGCGGCTAAAACCAAAAGGATAGGATCATCCCCGTCCTCCAAGGCTGCCAGTGTCGCGGCCGCTATAGCGGGGGCGGTATTTCGTGCAGCGGGTTCCAACAGTATTTTTTGTGGCTTTATATCCAGGGATCTGCTTTGCTCAGCCACGATGAAACGATGATCTTCATTACAAACTATGATCGGAGGACTTAAGCTCTCGCCCTCTGTAGATAGATTTTTTATTCGATCTAAAGTGGCTTGAAACAAGCTCAAATCACCGTGTAACGATATAAATTGTTTTGGCTTGAGAGATCTTGAAAGCGGCCACAGGCGCGTACCTGAGCCGCCAGATAAAATAACTGGGATCATAGCGATTACTCAATGATTAAAGGTGATGAGAGAGTGTCGACAAACAGCGAAGGTTTAAGACGTGAACGACTTTATATAATCGATCAAACGATCTCTCTCCGTGAAGTCCAGCGAACTCTCTGCGTTACTGTAATTGAGTGCTGAATCGATAGCCGAAAAAAAATCATCTTTATCATAGGCAATAAAAACAGACGGAAAGCTCGAAAAATTCTCGACAGTGTCGTACTGATGGTTATTAATGTGCTCACCACGGTTGCTATCCCGAGGCACGATAACTATTGGTTTTCCCAGTTCAAGCGAGCGAATGATATTACCCATGCCCGCATGAGAGACAACGACTGCTGAGGTGTTGAAGTTTTTGGAAAACAGAGGTTCGGCTATTGTCTTGAACGCGGTAATGCGGCCCAAGTCCTTTTCGTTATCGCCGACTTGGGCAACAATAGGGACATGAGGGTTTGCATGACTCCATTCACTTAAATAGCTGAGCATTCTCTCAAACGGTGCTTGAGTGCCAACGCTGCAGAATATCATTTATACAATCCTCCCTTTATATTGAGCCCTGCTGTTTTCCGAAAGAGTGGGCCACTGCGTGAGCAATTCATCTACAAAGTAAGAAGCGATTCTGCCGGACAGAGAGATTTTCTTGGGGTTCGCAATGCTATCAATCCAGAGCGTTTTTTTTCCCATGATCTTTGCGGTGATCAAACCCAGCAGACCCGGTGCCGCACCCGTAGAGATGACGTATTTTGCTTTGCTGTGGTAAACGATATTGAAGATCTGATAGAAGCCCTTAATAATCTTCAAGGGTTCATTTCTATTAAAGTCTGGGACTTTAACAAAATCGTGAAGTGGATACTGTGAGTGAACGCTGATATCGACGGTGGCAATGTTAACCTTTTGGCCGTCAAAAGCAGGAAGCAGTTTGCTCATCTGTACCCAGTGCCCACCTCCGGAACAAATCAGTAAAACATCATACGATTGACTCATGACGGTTCCCTTCCTGTCAGGATTAATAGACATCATTAGATAATAACGGCTGTTCTTAATAACTCCGCCTGGCCCTTCCAGCGTGTTATTCGCTTGGCTTTTAACTGGGCTGATTTTTCTTTATAGAGTTCTTCATTTTCGATGAGTTGAGATACCCCGAATTTTATTGACAGGGGGTCTAATGTCTCAACAAATACGGCCGCGTCCGAAAACAATGAGCGCAGTACCGTCGTGTTCGAGAGTGCCATCGGCCTGCCGGCACTGACCGCTTCGTTGGCCACACTCAATTGAACATTGTCGCGCGTTGTCAGACCGAGAACGACATTCGCGTTACACAATAGTTGTTCAAAAATCAATTTGCTCAGAAAACCCGTAAGCTTGATATTGGCTGGCATTGACTCTATGAGCGCCTCCGACAACTTGCCCTCATGCTTCCCTGTGATAAGAAAGTTTATATGAGGCATCTCCCTGGCTGCATTAATAACGACTTCTATCGGTTCGTCGATGTCAAAAGAACAAGGGAAAAGCACATAGGGGGTCTGATGATCACTGGCGGGCGAGGCTTTAAAATCACACGGCAAATCTTCCAGGATGAAAATGTTTTCTGCGTTAACGCCTGCGTGAGATAACTCTTCTTTGACTTTGAAGTTGTGGACTACAACAGCATCGATTTTGTTGAGTAAAGACACCGTCCCCGGGAAAGTTAGCCACTGTTTGCGCAACAGGCTATTGTGTGCGTCAGCGATAATCTTGAGGCGTCTGTTCACCAAAAACTTGTAGGCCAATGCTATGTGCAACACAGGGCTCGGGGGCAGCTGGACCCAAACAACCTCAGGTGCATTGACGAAAAGCGCTTTGATCGTCTTAAAAGACTTAATCAAATAGTCCAATGGTCGTGTATATTTTTTTTTGAATCTGTTTGGGAGGTGCAGAATGTCATACGCCCAATATTGTTTCATTGTGTCGGCGCGTCGTTGATAGCCAACCCATGCGATCATTAATGATTTCACTTCAGAATCCTGCATAAAGGATAGTCGGGAAAATTGAGTGCATTACAATGCAAACCAAATAGGGAAGTCGGCGCTGTACAGAATGTTTTGATTTCTGAACCGAATATGTTTAGCCGGGTTTCCTCCCGCGATCGAATACTCTTCAACATTGCGCGTGACAACGCTGCCGGGATAAATAACCGCACCTTTTCCTATTGTGACTCCTGGCATTATCATCACATTGGGAAAGATCCACGCGTTATCTCCAATGACAACTGGCTTCCCGACTGTATTACTCATGGGGTCATCGATATCGTGCCCCAGTGTATAAATTTTTGTGTTGTGGGAGATATTGACGTTGTCGCCGATGCTGATTCCAGCCCTATTATCCATGTAGCAGTTGTAATTTACTGTGCAGTTCTTTCCTATTGAGAATTTGCCAAATGAAAAAAAAATGACCCTTCTATGGACAGTAGTTTTGGTGCCAATGCGGCATCCCGTTGCCCTTAGCAGTGAACGTCTCAAGTTGAAAAAGAAAGCCAGGCTAAGCGCCGTATTAAATAAGGCAACCACTACCTTCTTGGTATTAAGCTTCAAGTTTTTCATCTAGTTACCTGCGCCCTGCCCTGATGTATTAGCGATGCGACGTGAACTCATCACGAAATTCCTGAACCGAATATTGGTACTGGCAGGTGTAGCGAAAGATGCGTTGTTTCCACCGAAGAAAGTAGAGAACAGCAAACCATCGATCGTTAAGTTTTTAGTGTCTCTAAATATCAGTCCGGTTTCAGAGTGCACCAGTTTTCTATCGTACCAAATAGAAATCACGCCATCGGCTTGACCCGGAGTATTTAATTTTACGAGTTGCTCTAATACGTGCCATCGCCCGACACTAAAGGTCCAGGAGCCCAAGCCTATTGCTGTCCCCCATGTTTTGCTGGTGGGTAAATAGGCATAGATTGCGCCAACGCCATTTTCTTTCCATATGTAGCGAGTGGAAAAACCATCATGGCCGTTAGGTATTTTCCCTCCTGTATTGCCTGTGCCGCCGTAGAGACCCGGAAGTTTTCCGCCTTTTACAAAATCAAAGTTTTTATCGAATTTCAATTCATAAGTAAGAATCAGGCATTCTCTACCCGATTGCTTGAGCCTGGATTTGAATTCAATTCCCCCGTAGGGTAAACCCAACCGGACCATCGAGCCTGGATCGTACGACCCGGCGGGATAATGTACCTTGATGTCTTTGATTTCGTTGCTGTAGGCTTTGTTGGTTAAATTAGCGCTGCCTTTTATACTTTCCTGTACTTGGGCTTTACCCTGACGACTGGTAAACGTCTGTGAAACATCTGGAAGTGACGGATAGATGTTTTCAATGTTTTGCTCGCAGCTGTCGTTTACGTCTGACGCACCGCTCGTAGCCACATGCAGAGAAAAAGCTAAAGCGAGTAGCGTCGAGCCTTTTGTTTTCACGTCAGTTGCCCCTCGAATCTTATTTGTTATCGACCCACTTCAAAAAATCATCGACAGCATTTTGTGCGATGGATGATCTCTGTGAAATCTCTTGCTTGAGGTGCTCTGCCATTTGCTCTTTGGATTGTCTGAATTCGCTAATGGTCGCCATGATCAGGTTATGGTCAGGAGCGCTGACCAGTTTGGTGCCACGCGGAAGCATTTCATGGACTTTTTTCAGTTTGTTTTCGATTTCAACAGCGATGGTTGGATAACCTAAAGAGGCAGGCAGAAGCACGCCGTGCGCCCTGGCGCTGATAATGACATCGGATTCAACTATCAATTTCGCCATGAACGTCTCTGGCGTGTCGATTGCGGCATCCCAGCACAACCATTCAAACGTGTGGTGCTTATCGATAAGATGCTGGTCACGTTCTTTATAAAGTGATACTAGACGAACCTGTTCACCACGTTTGGACAGTTCATGAGCGGCCTGAACCATTGCCTCGATGAATTTTTGTCCATTCACGTCATGCGGCCAATCGCGCAGGATAAAGGATAGGTATTTGTTTTTATTTGCGCTGTTTATGTTCAGATCTTTGCTGGAGATCCACAGATCGGAAAGTAGGGTCGGGTCCGTGTACACATCCACATCTGATTTTCCAAACGCATTGCAATGCTTTTGGCTTGTTCCGTCCCTGACGGAAATATAGTCACAACGATTAATGACACTGACTGCGCGAGTCAGCTGCTTGCCACCACCATCAAATGGGCCTAAACCGATACAGAATGCAGCAAGACGACGATGGAAAAAAATCTTGTCGATGCCGCCGCGCATCCCTACATACAAACGTAACAGTGTGGATTTTAAATCGGTTTGGGCTTTTACACTCTTATAAAGCTTTGACGCTTTAAGCGAAAGAGTGGAGGCTTTCTTGGCCGGAGGAATGAACGAGAAAAACTGACCGCCGCCGCCCAAAACAACCAGATCAGCTTTGACAGGTTCCTTGATATGTAACCATTTTATGCGCGGGTTAAAATTCTTGGCGACATCCGGATGGTCGACACCCACTGCAATGTCCGACTCTTTGAATCTCTTTTTCAGAATATTGATGACGCACAACATTAGTATGTCATCACCTAGATTACCAGGACCGTAAGCACCACGGATATAAACTTTACTGGAATTCATGCTGGGTTTCCAATTTCTACGGGTTCATTGAACATAGTATTCAAGGTAAACGTTGTTGCAACAATGTATATAAAGATCATGACCACTATCATCAATCGATACAGGGCGCTTTCAATATATGTGCTCGAAATGAAACTGACAAAAGGCAACGTCCACAAAATCAGAATTCTAGGGGAGACGAGTAATTCCAAGGGCAGTATTTTTTTGTATACGAAATAGGGCAGGCCAAGCAGAAAGTGTATTAATTGCGAGCCAATGAATGCTTTTGCAATGCCGACGGCGCCCTCCTCCCTCAGAAGCAAAGCTCCGGATATGAACAATACACCCCATAGAATATTACTCATGACGCTGTACCACGCCAAATCCATCACGATCATTTTTCTTGAGATACCGGATTTAAAGGCACTTAGCAGCGACCCCAGAATGACCAGAATCAACGTTACTTCAAAGTCCCGGCCAAGGAAGCTGTCCCCATAGAGTTTTGCCAGCAGTTCGGGGAACATGATGACCGGCTGTATAACAATCAATACGACTAACCAGCCGGATAGAAAGTTCAAGGCGTCTAGCTTCCGGCTTTTACCTCCCAGGGTTGCGGCTAGCATCGGGACAAGCACGGAACCTAATACCACGGAGACATGTGAGAATATTGCATTCCATTGCATGGCGGCTGCGTACATTCCTAACGCGGCGAGTCCGTTACTTGTTTCTGCCAACAATTTATTCGCGAGCCAATTCATCGGGGCGACCATCAGGCCTGTCAGCAAGACCGGGAGCCCGACCGAAAGAACGGTATGCTTTTCAGTCATTACACCTTTGAAACTGAGTGTAGTGTTCTTTGCCTTTAGTGTTTTCCAGCACGCGAGTGCGCTAAAAAACACAATTAACAGTTGAGAGCATGCCAGTCCCAGCAAGGCGCCATTGAGTCTGAATTTTGTCGTCAGGAAGTAAGTCCCCGGGATCGCGACGATGGCGATAATTCCATTGATCGTTGCAATAGACCGATATTGCCCCCAACCGGTTAAACACCCTTGGGTCCATCCAGACAAAATGATGAAGGTGATGGTACTCAATACAATCAGTGATACATATTTCAGATTGTCGGAGCCAAGAATGATGTTAGAGAAGAAAAGCGGAAAAAACAGAGCGATACCAATGATCATGGCGCTGAAAGATAAGGCAAATATCAGCGTTAGAGCGATACCTCTGCCCGTTTTTTCTGGGGAAGTCTCTTTAAATTGACCAATATGTTTAGCCGTCGCCGTCGTTGTGGCTTGGGCTGCGACATTGGCGAGCATCACAATGGCGCTTTGTATCAGGCCATACTCTCCAAATGATTGTGCACCCAGTACTCTGGCGACCAGGATGCCGGTAATGACAACCGAGACTTTCGTGGCCACGGCTGAAATGAAACTCCATGCAGTACTGGACACGAACTTTTTCAACAGTGCGTTGTTCATCTGGCTTTAACCTGAAAGGATGGGGCTATCAGCGGTTGATGAAATGTCAGCATTTTTTTACGTTGCCTGCCGGCGTGCTCCGCGACGACGCGTAAAATGATGGCGCTATAAGCGATTCCGATAGCGTACGGCTGATAAGGCGTGGCTGACACGATGAACATCAGCGCCAGAAAGGTGGCTATTGATACCGCAACCCGGGTTTTTAAGTGATGGGTAATGGACGTAGTGAATACAAATAGCAAGTACAAGCCGATGACCCCGTATTTAACAAAATACGTTAAGTAAGCACTGTCGATATTCGAGTTTTTGTCATCGAGACCACGGTATTCAAACCAGGGGATTTCAAAAGGAGTTCCGGCTCCTAGACCAACGAAGTAGTGCATGGGATTCATGTTGCGTATCAAGTCCAGCGCAGGGCTGAAGCGAGTGGTTAGCTGAACCGCCAGGCCTTCAGATGATAAACCGTCATTGATTCGATCAGCACCGATCATGTTGCTGACCCCAATGAAGGCCAGTAGCACGACTGAACCTAATAGTATGACGCCTATCATTCGAGCAGGCTTTGTATATTGGTGGATGATGACAGCTGCAAAAACAGAAACGAAAATGAATCTTGAATTGGCGATAAACAAACAGATGAATGAAGTCATCAAACAGATTCTCGCCAGCTTCTTTTTGTTCTCAAATACCGCAGGATCTATGAAGTAGTATATTAAATATGCAACGGCTGCATACGTGCCACCATCCAGGTACCTGTAGGCGTTTTCTTCATAGTAGACGTCTTGAAAACTGTACAGCCCCAATCGTAACCAAGCGATATCCAGTATATTGAAAGCTGTCATCGCAATTAATATTTTCAGTACCGTTTGCAGCGTCAAGGTTTTTGCTGCAAGGGTGGCTATGTTCGTGAGCACTATAAATGACAGGATCATTATAAAAGGTCGGATGTCTTTCAATAAGTACTTATTCGGGGACCCTATCAGGCCGCACGCGAGTAGTACCACATAGAGCCCACAGCCAAAAAGAAGGCCGGCGGGCACTGTTAATTGAAGTTTTTGTGCCACGACCTGTCTTGTCAGCAATGCACTCAGTGCACCGGCTATATAGAAATCAAAAAAATAGAGGCCTTTTAACGATATTATTTCGCTGTAGGAGTTCCCGGTGGGGATGACAGATAGCATGATGCCCAAAAATACAATTGAGTATTTTGGGGTTTTTACTGCAAGCAAACCCGCTGACAGGGCGATAAGCGATAACAGGTAGAACATGGTTTGGTATTCTTTATGCTGATGTTGTCATTTGACACGCTACCGCCCCAGGATTTTTCGTCATCTTCCTCAGGACGTGGTGTTTCCATGAAATATCGGTTTGATCATGCCTATTGGCATGATCCCGCGTAGCAATAACGACAAGCACTCAAGAACAACAGCAACGCCGTCAAAAATCTGAATTTATGACGCGACCCGTTCAACACTCATCAATTTTTGTCGGAGGCGTAGGCATAGTGGTAATAACCATAATCACTGTACCCGTATTTATTGGAGGCCTTTTTCTCCACGCCGTTAAAAATCGCACCTTTAATGGAAACGCCATTCTGGGAGAACCGGCGGACCGTCAACTCGATTTCTTTCGCCGGGTTCAGTCCGTAGCGCGTCACAATCAGGTTGGTCCCGGACAAGCGCCCGACAATCGCCGCGTCTGTCACTGCCAATATCGGCGGCGTATCGAGAATCACCAGATCGTATAGCTCGCTCGCCTGCTCCAATAGCGCGCTGAAATTGGCGTGCATCAGTAACTCGGAAGGATTGGGCGGGATTTGGCCTCGACTGACAAAATCGAAGTTGTCGATTTGGGTCTTATGGATTGCGGTGGCTACATCGCAGCGCCGGGCCAAGATATCGGAGAGCCCATTGTCTGAAGAAACATCTAACACTTTGTGCAGATAGCCTTTGCGCATGTCGACGTCGATCAACAATACCCGCAACCCGGTTTGTGCTATCACCACCGCGAGGTTAACCGACACGAAGGTTTTACCCACCTGAGGGCTAGGCCCGGAAATCATCAGGCGGTTATTGCCAGCCTCATGCATGGCGAAGTGCAGACTGGTACGCAAACTGCGCAACGCCTCGACGGCCAGATCGGTGGGATGAGTGACGGCCAGCAATGTAGAACCTGCGCCGGAACGTCCCCGTCCGCGAGAGACTTTGTCTTCTTCACTTTTCTGCAGAATGCTGTAAGGAATCGATGCGTAGACCGGTAACCCAAGTTGCTCGATGGCTTCCGGACTTTCCAGCCCCCGGTTAAGTGCCTTGCGTACCAGTACCAGGACAACCGCCAGGAAGCCGCCAAGAATCGTGGCGATCAATACAATCAAGATTTTTTTCGGTTTGACCGGTTTGAAAAAATTGACATCCGCGGTGTCGATCAGACGCACGTTACCGACCGTTCCCGCGCGCATCACATCCAGCTCCTGAGACTTGTTCAGCAGCTGGGTATAAATGGCAGTACCGACCTCTACATCCCGGGTCAGGCTCAGCAGTTCTTGCTGGGTGGAGGGAAGGCTCTCCACCTTGGACGCCAAACTTTTCTGCTTGCTGCTCAACTCACCAATCTGGGTCAACAATGCGCGATAGGCGGGATGTTGGCGGGTGAATTTGCGGTCCATCTCGGCTTGCTGCAACTTCAACTCTGAGATGC
Organism: Pseudomonas sp. BF-R-26; assembly: GCF_019947395.1. Lineage (NCBI taxonomy): Bacteria > Pseudomonadati > Pseudomonadota > Gammaproteobacteria > Pseudomonadales > Pseudomonadaceae > Pseudomonas > Pseudomonas sp. BF-R-26. Next base: position 26,167 of record NZ_JAGYGK010000017.1, read on the forward strand.
TGGTATCAAGCCCGACAATCTGATCGAGAATGGCTTTGGTTTCGAGCGTGATGTCCACGGATTTGCTGCGCGTCTGGTATTCATTCAAGGCATTCCCGGCTTTTTCCAGGTCCTTCTTGACCACCGGCAGTTGCTCTTTGAGAAACGCCAGGCTCTGCGCTGCCTCAGCTGAAGTGCGCTCTACGTTTTGCCGTACATAAATAGCGGCAATTTCATTGAGGGTTTTAATGGCCTGATCCGGATCTGTGCTTTCCAGCGCCAGCCCGATCATGCCCGATTCTTTTCCGCGCTCGGATACGTCCAAATCCTCTTGGTAGTCGAGGATGCTGGTCAGGCGAGAATTGCGGATGATTCTGAAGCGGGTTCCAGGATTGGCGTGCATTTCTTCTATCTGAAACGCAATGCCATTTTGTTCGAAAAGTTGTCCAGCCTGGCTGGCCGCCAATACGTTGTCGTCTTCGTCCAACAGGGTGTAATGACCATTTTCACCCGCGGTCAGGGTCAACTTCTTGCCCAGTTGCGAGTCGGGAAGATCCAGTTTGAATATCTTCAGCGACTCCCCTCCCCAAGCGAAACTGTTCAACCCCAACAAGGGGTCGGCTATTTCACCGGGATTTTTATTCTGGAACCGACGAGCCAGGAACTCACCGACCACCGGGAAGTACATTGGTTGTATGACGATATCAAGTTTCAGGTTATCGACCGTTTTGCCAATCACCGCACGAGACTTGATCAGTTCGATCTCAGTCGCAGAAGGCGACTCTTTTCCCAACATGCTGCTGACATCGGAGAAACCCAACAAATCGTTCTTTTTCGCTTCGACCTGCAACAGCGCATTCGCTTGGTATACCGGGGTCGCAAGCACCGCGTACGCGACCCCAGCCACCATGAACGCACCGGTAACCGCGGCAATCAGCCATTTATGGTCGATGAGTGTTCCAAACAAGCCGAGAAGATCAATCTCGTCATTGTCGTCGTCCCGCACATTAACTACCGGTGCTTGCTGCATAAGTCGGATTCTTTGCCTGTATTACGATTCAAAAAGGAGTGGCCATCAGCGCGCCAGGCGCTGTGCCCATGCGAGTACGGCTTCTTCGATCAACGCATAAGCGTGCACAAATGCAGGTTTGCCGTGACGGTAGGGGTCGCTGATTTCGCGATCGTCTTGCCATTTGCCCAGTAGCAACACTTTGCCTCGCGCTTCAGGGGCAATATTGAGTACCCCGCTGACATGCCGTCGCTCCATCACCAGAATCAAATCCGCCTCGCTGACAGCTTGAGGCGTGAGTTGAACGGCCTCATGCCCATCGGGCTGATGACCATGCTCTTTGAGTACGGCGTGTGCCGTCGGCTCGATGGGTTTGCCCGCCAAGGCAGCAAGGCCAGCTGAGCTGACCTCGATATCGGAATGAACGAGTGCCCCGCGCAGCAGATACTCCGCGGTGGGACTGCGGCAAATATTGCCGACGCAGACAATCAAAACCCTTTTAAGCAAGATAACATTCCCCGTCTTGTCAACATTGGCGGTGACATAGCACTTGCCGAACATAAGAGCTTTAAACTACGAATGAATCCGGGTATTTATAACCCCGGTAACTGCAGCTGAAACTTTCAAACCATCAGTGCGTATTTATTACCATGACGCTTGAACAGCCCCCAACTTTTTTTTCAGACAAAAAATAACATTTCACTCTTTGAGCACTGAAAATAACAGTTCGAGAATTTATCCAGACGATTTCTAACAATTGCCGCTTTCCCGCGACCGTTCAATCTAAATTACACCAAAATAGAGAGTAGCTAATATATAGCTGTTCCGTTAGTACATTGCCAGGGCGTCAGACATTCGGTTAGAAGTTGGGTAAGAGATGCCTTGGGCAATAACTTTGTTTACAGCGGGTTGCATCAGAAGCATGCAGTGGAACAACCAGACATGCTCGCCGACCAAGCGACCGCGCGATCTTTCTCTCTGCCTGCGCCTTGCGAGAAACATGGCGTACTGGCCTTTCGCTGCTCATGCAGCGTTGCCAACATTTTTCTCGAGTGATCGAGCCATTTAGAGCCCGCACTCTTCAGCGTTGCCGGTTCCGACAACCAGTCGAACCTTTCCTACTGCCATTAGCCATTCCATCTGTCTACTTTCAAGGACGCTTCCATGATTCGTAAATGCCTATTCCCCGCTGCCGGCTATGGGACCCGCTTTTTGCCCGCCACCAAGGCCATGCCGAAGGAGATGCTGCCGATCGTCAATAAGCCGCTGATCCAGTACGCCGTCGAGGAAGCGCGCGACGCCGGCCTGCAACATATGGCCATCGTCACCGGTCGGGGCAAACGAGCGCTGGAGGATCATTTCGATGTCAGTTTCGAGTTGGAACACCAGATTCGCGGCACCGACAAAGAGCGGTTCCTGGCCGGCACTCGTGAGCTGATCGACACCTGTACTTTTTCCTATACCCGCCAGGTGGAGATGAAGGGCCTGGGGCATGCCATCCTCAGCGGTCGTTCGCTGATAGGTGATGAGCCATTCGCCGTGGTGCTGGCCGACGACCTGTGCCTGAACCTGGAAGGCGATGGCGTACTGGCGCAAATGCTCAAGCTCTATGAGCAGTTCCGCTGCTCGATCGTAGCGATTCAGGAAGTACCCCGTGAGCAAACCCAGAAGTACGGCGTGATTGCCGGCGAGCTGATTCGCGAGGGTATTTACCGGGTCAACAGCATGGTCGAAAAGCCGCGCCCGGAAGACGCCCCGTCCAACCTGGCCATTATCGGTCGGTACATTCTGACCCCCGACATCTTCGACCTGATCGCTGACACCGAGCCTGGCAAGGGCGGTGAAATCCAGATCACCGACGCATTGATGAAGCAGGCGCAGAACGGCTGCGTGCTGGCTTATCAATTCAAGGGACGACGCTTCGACTGCGGCGGCGCCGAAGGTTACATCGAAGCCACCAACTTCTGTTTCGAGAATCTGCATCAGAACACCTTGTGACGGCGCTGCCCCCTGACAAACGTGTGCGTTATCGAATCGATTTTTCGGTCTTTATTACCCTATGGACGAAGCCTCTATGAAGACATTGAGCGGTTTCAAGGCAGATGACAGTCGCCGCCCGTATGGCGCTGACCTTAAAAACAACCTCGCGTACCTCATCGTGCGTGCCTACGCATCGGAGCTGATCTTTCCCCGCGTGCAGAAACCGCCGGTGTTGCTGGTGGAGCGCATCGGTGCCTTCCCCTCCTCCGGGGAGATCCGCCGTCACGTCAAGGATGGTCCGGCGTTGCTGGCGAGCATCAGACAGCGTTACGCCGCCGACGCCCTCGACATCGACGAGAGCGATGGGTTGAACCTGGTCTTTACCGACTGGCGTCTGAGCTTGCGTCTTTTGGACGATGGTTGCGTGACTTGCCTGACCGTGGAAAGTCGCGGCGACAGCTCGCTCATGCAGCACAAGACCGCCGAACTGCTGAGGCAAATCGATGCTGGGAGGGAATTCGAATGAACGCGATTGCAGAGCACGCCGACAAAGCCTGGTATCTGCTTCAGTGCAAACCCAAACAGGATGAGCGCGCCGAAGAGCATTTACAGCGCCAGGGCTATGCCTGTTTTCGCTCGACCTACCGGCGTGAGCGCGTTTTGCGCGGGCAGCGTCGAGTGATCAGCGAGTCGTTGTTTCCAGGCTATCTGTTTATTCAACTGAGCCTTCAGGACAGTTGGGGCCCGCTGCGCTCGACCCGCGGTGTTTCGCGAGTCGTCGGGTTCGGCGGTCAGCCACTGCCGATCCGCGATGCGCTGATCGACGAGCTTCAGGAGCGAGACAGTCAGGCGATCGTGACAACGTTGTTGAGGCACGGAGATGCGGTGCGCATCACTGAAGGCCCGTTCTCCGATCTTGAGGCGGTGTTCCTGGCCATGGACGGCGAGGAACGGGTGCTGCTTATGATGAATTTCCTGCAGCGTGAACAGCACATCAGCTTGCCATTGGCGGGCGTTAACAAGATTTAGATCTGCCATCACGCCCACACAAAAACGCCGCTCAACAAGCGGCGTTTTTTATGAACGCAGAAAAACCTACGCCCCTTCCGAGAGATGATTCCAGTCGATCCAGCCCAAAAACCATGTCGCCAGAATCAGCAAACCGAACGCAATCCGGTACCAGGCGAACACCGCATAACTATGGTTGGCGATGAACTTGAGCAAACCGCGCACGGCAATCATCGCAAAGAGAAATGCGGCAACGAACCCCAAGGCAAACACCGGCAAGTCTGCGGACTGGAACAGGTCGCGGTACTTATAGCCCGAGTACACCGCGGCCCCCACCATCGTCGGCATCGCCAGGAAGAATGAAAACTCGGTAGCCGTCTTGCGTGACAGGCCAAACAGCAACCCGCCGATAATCGTCGAACCCGAGCGCGAAGTGCCGGGAATCATTGCCAGGCACTGTGCGCAACCGACTTTCAAGGCATCGGTCCAGCGCATCTCGTCAACGTGATCGACAACCACCACATGTTCACGTTGTTCCGCCCACAACATGATGACTCCACCTATCACCAGCGCCACGGCCACAGTGATCGGGTTGAAAAGATATTCATGGATTTTGTCGGCGAACATCACACCCAGAACAACCGCCGGCAAGAAACCGATCAATAAATTCAGAGTGAAACGTTGCGCATTACGCTGGGTTGGCAAACCGGTAGTGATCTCCAGAATCTTGCGACGAAACTCCCAGACGACCGCCAGAATTGCTCCCAATTGAATGATGATATTGAACGCCATGGCTCGCTCACCGCCGAAGTCGAGCAAGTCCGCGGCAATGATCTGATGACCCGTACTCGAGATGGGCAAGAACTCTGTGAGTCCTTCAACCAGCCCTAGAATCGATACTTGCGTGGTGGTCCAGAAGTCCATTAATCCCCCGTTAAACCCTCTCGACTGAAAGGTCTGTTGATGATGCCGAGCATTTGATCCTGATCACGATTAAACCCGTCGGACCAGCGGAGAATTAAAGCGCACTCTCTGCCTGCTTGAGCTAAACGTTATAAAACGTCCATGTCGGAGCGCCGGGCTGGTCTCTTGCAAATGGCCTACGCTTGCGAATGAAATTGTTTTGCAGGACCGGTACTTGTGCATCGCGAATCTATGGATGCCACTCATCGTCGGATCGTTGACGTTTTGACTTTGGGCGCGCGCAATGTCCTACCCAAAAATGATCGCCCAAGAGAAAACTCCATATGGCAAAGATCACAGTACTCGCCGGTGACTTCCCGCAGGGCGACGGGGAATATCACCTTGGAACCATTACCCTCAAAACGTCCCTCAAACCCCGGCTTGGGACCAGCTTCCCGGTCTCGGAATTCAAAGACCTGAGCATTCAGAACACTGATTCCAACAAGAATATAAAGTCCGCCATAGGCTTGGGGCTCGCGGGTGCCATGTTGCTCGGTCCCGTTGGGGCCATCGCCGGTTATCTGCTCGCCGGAAAAAACACCGAGGTGACCTTTATGGCCACAATGAAGGACGGTGGAAAGCTGCTAGCGGCGACCGATAGTGACACCTACCGGGATATCTCGGCACGCGCCCTGAAAAAATCCCGAGCCGGCCGCCGAGGCCCTCTTTCCAGTTCACTTAATAACGGATCCATTCATTGATCCGCTTGCCCGGCGACTGCGAGAATGTTGCAGGGTACCCGATACAAGACATGCTCCGTGGTACTGCCCACCCACTTCTCCAGCCCCTTGCGATGCGCATTGCCCATGACGATAACGTCGGCCCTGTGATGCGCTGCAAAGTCGGCCAGTGCTTTACCGGGCGGCCCTGCAACGAAGTGTTGCCGTTCGGTGGGCACGCCGTAGTGATCGGCCAATGTGATGAATGACTTGCGCAAAGACTTGCGCACGTCGCTGTTGAAGCCAGGCATCGTGACAGCACCCGCGCCCGCATCGGATATATGCGTCTGCGATAGATCGTAGGCATACAGCAGATGCATTTCTGCATGGCATTGCATTGCCAATTCGTTCGCAGCCTGGATGATCAGGTCGTTGATTCCAGTGATCTGGGTCTCTGGGTGCGACGGATCGACTGCCGCCACGATCACGCGCGGAAGTGGGCAACTGACTTCGCTGACCAGATGCACAGGCACCGGACATTCACGCAGCAAATGCCAATCCAGAGGCGTGATGAAAACGCGTTTGAGCGCCGACTCATGCTGCACGTCCTTGATAACCAGATCCGCCTGCGTTGTTGTCACGTGCTGAAGGATCTCTTGCAGCGCGTCGCGTGTGAAAAGAACCTCGGTACTCAGGTTGATCCCGCGCCCACGAATCAGATCGGCTTCATCCTTGAGCCATTTTTCGTTCTCTTGCTGACAAGCCTCACGAAACCGCGCACTGGCGTGTATCAAACCCATGATGTTGAAGTCTTCGATAAACACCGTGATATGCAGCGCTGCGCCAGTAGCTTCGGCAAGGGCGACGGCCCGCTGCAACGCCGGCGTATGACGCATGGTGGGACCGGCTATTAGAAGGAGTCGTTGATATTGGCTCATGTCACACCTCCAAACGTTCTGGGATATCTGCTAGCCCCCCAGCCTCTCGTCTGTCGCACCGCCAGCGATCTGCTATCGCCTCAATGACCTGGATCGACACAATCAATATACGCCTGGATTCGACTAACCATCCAAGGTGTGTCTCATTGCACCCAATACAATGAGACACATTCCGACGGGCAAATGTTTGACGACTAGAAGTTACTTCTTCGCATACTTCGCGCCATGCGGATCGTTAAGCTTCACCTGCATCAGCTCCCATTCACGCTGAATGATCGAGTAAGGGATAAAGATGCTGACTCTCTCAGCCCCCTTTAACCCAGGGTGAAAACTCACATCATTAAGGGTGGTGGAGAAAAAGCCGACATTGATACCGACAACACTGCCGTCATTGCCGATGACGGGACCACCCGACATCCCCTTTATCATCGGGGCATCATGGATGGCATAGCGTTCACCGCTGCCTTCATCGCTATTGATGAAAGGCGCCGGGTACACTTTGCCTTGCCCGGTGACGGTCGTCATGTAGGGGCTCGCCCCCACGGCAGTGATGTGTTCACCCACACGCGGTGCGCGCCATGACGGGTAGCGACCGTCGGCCTTGTGCTGGATGAAGACGAGGTCGCAGCCGGTGCTACAGCTGTATTCCACGTTGCGGATGAGGGGGGTGTGGCGAGTGGTGACGGCATAGTCTTCGTTCCATTGCACGGCCGAGGCCATGTACAGATAGGGCAAGGGAAAGCCCGAGAAGACGGAAAAGTATGAATCATTGGCAGGCCCCGACAAGTCGGGTTTTACCATACCGTTGCATCCTGCAAGAACAGCTCCTATTAAAAAGTAGGTCATGATTTTAATCATGATAATCACCGACTTATAAGGAGGATTAGATTTTTATTGTGGCGAATCTTTTAGTTGTCCGGTTCTTGTAGTTTTCCTCGCCGCCTGGTCTGGTGCGTTTATTTATGGCTGAAGTTGTAAAGAATGCGTATGAATAAATTGTGCTAAGACTAATTGCTTTTCGATCCATATAAAAAATTGCAAATATTTGACGCCTGAAAAATGGCAGAACCGCAAGTAAAAACTGAAATGAAAGTTACAGACTTCAAGAAACAGCCACTGTTAGAGCAATTTAACTCACGTCGGCATGCCTCGGTAACGCAATAGAAATCAATGCCGCGAAAATAACAAATGCGCTGGATATCCATAAGCACGCCCCCAGCCCGAAAGCCTGATAGACCCAGCCCGAGAGCACGGTGCCGATCAGCCGTCCCATGGCGTTGGACATGTAATAAAACCCCACGTCCAGCGACACGCCATCTTCCTTGGCATAGGAAACGATCAGGTAGCTGTGCAGCGAGGAGTTCACCGCGAACAGCGCCCCAAAGACCATCAAGCCGCCTAACAGCACCCCCTGTTGCGACAACCCGGTGTTCAGGCCCAGAGCGATCGCCGCGGGCAAGCCAGCAAGAGCAAGCGCCCACAAAAAAGCCGCGCGACCATCAGGAACATGCCCCCGTTGCTTGCCGGTGATTCGCGGTGCGAACGATTGCACGATGCCGTAGCCGATCACCCAGGCCGCGAGGAATCCACCGACCTTCCAGAAGTCCCAGCCAAAGACGCTGCTCAAGTACACCGGCAAAGCCACGACAAACCAGACATCTCGAGCACCGAACAGAAACATCCGGGCCGCTGACAGAATGTTGATGGCTCGGCTCTTGGACAGGATGTCGCGAAACCTGGGCTTGGCTTTGGCCTTGCCCAGATCCTTTTTTAACAGAATCAAGCTGCTGACCCAGATCAGCGCCAGGACGCCCGCCATGGACAACAATGCCCCTTTGAACCCGATCAGGGCGAGCAATGCCCCGCCGAGAAAGAAACCGACACCCTTGAGTGCATTCTTCGAACCGGTGAGGATGGCTATCCATTGGTAAAGCTTGCCCTGTTGCCCGTCGGGCACTAACAGCTTGATCGAGCTTTTGGCGCTCATCTTGTTCAGGTCTTTGGCGATCCCCGACAACGCCTGCGCGCCCATCACCCAAGGAATCGTCAGCCAGGCCACTGGCACCGTCAGCATCAACAGCGCCGCAACCTGTATCCCCAGCCCGATGTTCATGGTCCGGTTCAAGCCCAATCGGGCGCCGAGATAACCGCCCACCAGGTTGGTGATCACACCAAAGAGTTCGTAGAACAGAAACAACGCCGCGATTTGCAGCGGGCTGTAGCCCAACGCGTGAAAGTGCAGCACCACCAACATGCGCAAAGCGCCGTCGGTGAGGGTGAAGGCCCAGTAATTGCCCGTCACGAGCAGGTACTGCCGCACTTGAGGCGCGAGGGCTGACAACGCTTTCATCACCGCTCCTTAAACGGCCAGGCCGACCATTCTGGCCAGTTCGACGGTGCGGTTCGCGTAACCCCATTCATTGTCATACCAGGCATAAATTTTGACCTGGGTGCCATTGATGACCATGGTCGACAACGCATCGATGATCGAGGAACGCGGGTCGGTGCGGTAGTCGATGGACACCAGCGGACGCTCCTCGAAACCGAGGATGTCTTTCAGTTCGTTCACGGACGCGTCCTTGAGGAACTGATTCACTTCTTCGACAGTGGTAACGCGCTCGACTTCAAAGACACAATCGGTCAGCGAAGCGTTGGCCAACGGTACGCGCACGGCGTGGCCATTCAGGCGCCCGCGCAGTTCCGGGAAGATTTCAGCAATGGCGGTGGCCGAGCCGGTGCTGGTCGGGATCAAACTCATGCCCGACGCACGAGCACGGCGCAGATCCTTGTGCGGCTGATCGAGGATGCTTTGAGTGTTGGTCAGGTCGTGGATGGTGGTGATCGAACCGTGGCGAATGCCCAGTTTCTCGTGGATCACCTTCACCACCGGCGCCAGACAGTTGGTGGTGCACGACGCGGCGGTGACGATGCGATGTTCCGCCGGGTTGAACAGCTGATGGTTGACGCCCATGACGATGTTCAGCGCGCCCTGCTCCTTCACCGGAGCGCTGACCACCACGCGCTTCACGCCTTGGTCGAGATAGGCCTGAAGCACCGCGACGGTCTTCATTTTGCCACTGGCTTCAATCACCAGATCGCAGCCCGACCAATCGGTGTCGACAATCGCCTTGTTGGCGGTAACTTTGATTCGTTTGCCGTCGATGACGATGCTGTCGCCTTCGGAGTCAGCCTGGTCATTCCAACGACCATGCACCGAGTCGAAGTTCAGCAGGTGCGCATGGGTCGCTGCGTCGCCGGCCGGATCATTGATCTGCACGAACTCAAACTCTGGCCAGCTCCAGGCTGCGCGCAGAGCGAGGCGACCGATGCGGCCAAAACCATTGATGCCCACTTTGATCGTCATGTTTCCCCCTTCAAATGGAGCGCTGATTGACACGTTTCATGAGTTCTTGCGCCGATTCCTTGCGCTCGGAATATCGATCGACCAGATAGTCCTGACGGTCGCGCAGCAGCAAGGTGAATTTCACCAACTCTTCCATCACATCCACGACACGGTCGTAGAACGGCGAAGGTTTCATCCGGCCGTTATCGTCGAACTCCATATAGGCCTTCGGCACGGAGGATTGGTTGGGAATGGTGAACATGCGCATCCAGCGCCCCAGCACCCGCAACTGATTAACTACGTTGAACGACTGCGAGCCACCGCACACTTGCATCACGGCGAGGGTCTTGCCCTGGGTCGGGCGTACGGCGCCCATCGCGAGTGGCACCCAGTCGATCTGCGCCTTGAAGACCGCGCTCATCGAACCGTGACGTTCTGGTGAACACCAGACCTGCCCTTCCGACCACATCATCAACTCGCGCAGTTCCTGCACCCGTGGGTGATCGTCGCCAGCGTCATCAGGCAGCGGCAAACCAGAAGGATTGAACACCCGCGTCTCGGCACCGAAGTGCTGTAGCAATCGGGCGGCCTCCTCGACCAGCAAGCGACTGAAGGAACGCTCACGGGTCGATCCGTACAGCAGCAAAATGCGCGGCTTGTGGCTGGAGGTTTGTTCGATGCCGAGCTTGTCGGTCGACGGGAGATCAACCAGTTCGGTATCGAGTTGGGGCATGTGGTCATCGTGCATGGTCATTGTCCTGCGCAATAGCGCTTCTGGAATCATCGAACCGGACAACAGGCAGCTGCCCGTTCGGGACGGTCACCCATTTCTTCAAGGCGTTTGGCATCAGGGCTCAACCAGTGGCCGTTGGATTCGAGCACCACGGTCAGCACCTGATGCACCCAGCCCGGCAGATCCGGGTGCAGTCGGTAATAAACCCATTGGCCCTGCCGACGGTCCGACAGCAATCCGCACGTACGCAATTGCGCCAGGTGCCTGGAGACTTTGGGCTGGCTCTCATTCAACGCACAGGTCAGCTCGCAGACGCACAGCTCACCCTCACGGGCGATGAGCAGCATCATGCGGACCCGATTGTCGTCAGCCAGGCATTTGAAAACAGTGGTCGGCGTCAGTTGGTCAGCCATTGGATTTCTCTGCGTTGGGTGTTCACGCATCAAAGGTGAATACAGACATATCCGTTTTTCCGAATATACGTTTCCCCGCATGTATGGGTCAACGGCAAATGTGTCGACTCTGTATGTGAATGATATTTATTTACTTACAAAAGGTAATCGTTATCATTAGCGCAATAACTAAAAAGGAGCTCATGGTGGCTTTACCGCGCATTTACCCCGCCTCTCTCTCACTGCTGGGGCTTTTTGCAGTACCTGATTTGCAAGCAGAAACCCAATCGGCATTGGCCCTGCCTGCAACCGCTGTGACCAGTGATTACAGCGAGCAGAACTACAAGCCAACCGACAGCCGCAGTGCGCTGAAGATCGACGCCCCGCTGCGGGATATCCCGCAAACGGTGAACGTGATCCCCCAGAGCGTGATCAAGGATCAGGGCGCGCAGTCGATGGAAGACGTGTTGAAGAACGTCCCCGGTATCGGCCTTTCCAATGGCGATGGCCAGCGCGACCAGGTCACCATTCGCGGCTTCAGTGCCATCGGCGACATGTACGTCGACGGCGTTCGTGACGACGCGCTGTACTTCCGCGATCTGTCCAACGTCGAGCGCGTGGAAGTGATCAAGGGGCCGGCAGCGGTGCTCTATGGCCGCGGCTCATCCGGTGGCCTGATCAATAGCATCAGCAAGAAACCCAACTTCACTCCCAAACAGGAAGTAGGTGTCAGCTTCGACAGCGAGGGTAAAAAGCGCACGCAGTTCGACGCCGGCTGGGCCGATCAGCAGCAAAACGACAAGGCATTCCGGGTGACCGGTGCGCTGGAGAACAGCGACACCTTCCGCGATGACGGCTATATCGATCGCAAGGCCATTGCGCCTTCGGCCTACTTCAAGCTCTCCGACGATCTTGAGCTGAACCTGGGGGCGACGTACCTCTACGACAAACGCTTGATCGACTTCGGCATTCCCGCGCGGGGCGATCGCCCGGTCGATGTCGATCGGGACAAGCGCTTCGGTTCCGCCGACCCGGATGACGATTACACCCGCAGCGAAGTGTTTTCGTTCACGGCTGGCGTCGACTACCGCATCAACGACGACTTCACCCTGAGCAACACCAGCCGCTACTACCACTACGATCTGGATCGCAACAACACACTCGCCGACTCCAGCCCGACACGTTTCGTCACCGCGCCCAACGGCGAGCTGTTGGTAAAGCTCAATCGCGGCAATGTGCAGCGCAAGGAAGACGGCTGGTTCAACCAGACCGAACTGAAGCAACAGACCACGCTCGCGGGGATGAACCACAACCTGCTCTATGGCGTGGAACTGGGACGTCAGGTCAAGGATCAATCGGTCTTCAGCCAGAACAACGTAGCGCGGGTCCCGGTGTACCGCGATGGCTTGGTCGACGTACCGTTCCAGGCCAACCGACAAACCGCCAAGGGCACCACTACCCAGGACACGGCCGGTTTCTATGTCCAGGATCTGATTGAACTGACCCCGCAATGGAAAGCACTGCTGGGTGTGCGCTATGACGTGTTCGACCAGGAATATTCGGATGACCTGACGCGTGCCACCATGTCCCGAACCGACAACACCTGGAGCCCGCGCGCAGGCCTGGTCTATCAGCCTGATCAGGTTCAGTCCTACTACATTTCGGTGAGTCGTTCTTATCAACCCTCCTCCGAAGTCTTCGCCCTGAGCACTACAAACCAGGACCTTGAGCCGGAGCAAACCACCAACTTCGAGATCGGTGGCAAGTGGGACCTGCTCGACAATCGCCTGGCGTTGACGGCGGCGCTGTTCCGTCTGGAACGCACCAACATGAAAACGACCGATCCGGCGAACCCGACCAAACTGGTCCTGTCGGGCGAGCAGCGCACCGACGGTCTTGAATTGACCGCCAGCGGGCAGTTGAGTGACAAGTGGCAGGTCTATGCCGGCTATGCCTATCTGGACGCAGAGATCATCAAGTCCAACAACCGAACCAACGGCGTTGCCAACGAAGGCCAGACACCAACCCTGACCCCGCGTCACAGTGCCAACCTCTGGCTGGTGCGCTCGCTGACCAATACCTGGCGCGTAGGCATGGGGGCGAACTATGTCGACGATCGTTACACCGCCCTGGACAACCAGGTGGTCATGCCCGCTTACACCACTGTGGACGCGGCGTTGCTCTACAACTTGCCGAAATGGGACATGGCGCTGCGCTTGCGCAACGTCTTCGACAAGGACTATTACGCCTCGGCCCATGGCTCGGTGGACCTGATCACCCCCGGAGCACCACGGACTCTGGAGCTGAGCACCAACTACCGGTTCTGAGTGGAAACCTGAAATCAAATGCCGCAATGCCGGCCCGTTAAGATGCAAAACCTGTGGGAGCGGGCTTGCCCGCGAAAGCGGTGTGTCAGACGACATCAATGTTGACTGTGCCACCGTCGCTCCCACAGGGATTTGCGTCTTAACTGATTAGAATTAACGCCCTGCATTCCTAGGCGTTTGTTTGCAACCCGCAACATCGTGACAGCGATCAAAAGCTCAACTAACCTTCAGCGCGCAGAGAGTGATTGAGAATCTCTCGCGTTGTCAGACAACAACATATCGAGGAAAACCCATGCGTAAACTTCTGTTGCTCTCCCTTCTTGCCGCCTCCCCCTTGGCTTTCGCCAGTACTCAATGCACCACAGCCGACAAAGCCCAATGGCAGGACCAGGCCAAGTTTCAGGAAGACCTCAAGGCCAAGGGCTACAACATCAAGAAGTTCAAAGTCACGAGCGGCAATTGCTACGAGATCTACGGCTGGGACAAAGACAAGCGCAAAGTCGAGATCTACTTTGACCCGGTCACCGGCAAGGTCGTGAAAGAAGAAATCGAATAGGCCCTCTGTGAAAGCTGAAACCCTGCGCCTCTGGGACCCCCTCGTACGCGTTTGCCACTGGTCCCTGGTGGTTGTCTTCATCAGCGACTACTTCCTCAATGAGGAGGGCGACGGCTGGCATCGCTGGCTCGGCTATTACGCCGTGGCTGTCGTGCTGGTGCGTTTGGTGTGGGGGTTCATCGGCCCACCATCGGCGCGCTGGTCAGACTTCTGGCCGACTCCGACGCGGGTCGTTCAGCATGGCCGGGCGCTGTTTTCCGGCAAAGGCTATCACCGCATGGGGCATTCGCCCATCGGTGCACTGGTGATGGTCCTCATGCTGCTGTTGATGACCGGCCTGGGCATCAGCGGTTTTTTGATGGAAGAAGTGGACTATTTCTGGGGCGAAGACTGGCTACGTGATGTGCATGAGGTTATGGCCAACGTGCTGCTCGCGCTGGTTTGCGTGCATATCGTCGCAGCGTTGGTGGAAAGCCTGCGCTTGCGTGAAAACCTGCCTCTGTCGATGATCACGGGCCATCGACGTAAGCGCTAGCTCTCAAAACTCCTGATACCGCACATTGCCCTCTCCCTCGCGGGAAAGGGCAAGCGCCAACCCTATGTGTGATGAATTTCCCGATCCTTGGTTTCCGGCAGGAAGAACGTGCCAAGAATGGCCGTCATCACGGCGATGACGATGGGGTACCACAGCCCGTAGTAGATATCCCCCGTGGCCGCGACCATGGCGAATGCCACCGTGGGTAGAAAGCCGCCGAACCAGCCGTTGCCGATGTGATACGGCAGCGACATCGAGGTGTAGCGAATGCGCGCCGGGAAGAGTTCCACCAGCCAGGCGGCGATCGGGCCGTAGACCATGGTGACGTAGATCACCAGGATGGTCAGGAGTAACAACACCATCGGGTAATTGGTCTTCGCCGGGTCGGCCTTCTCGGGGTAACCGGCGTCCTTGAGGGCGGTACCGAGGGTAGCGACGAAGGCATCGTTGCGGGCCTTGAAGTCCGCGGCCGGCATGCCGGTGCCCTCGAAGCTCGGGATCACCTTGTCGCCGATGCGCACCTGCGCCACAGCGCCCGGTTCGGCCTTTTCGTTTTTGTAGGGGATAGCCTTCTTCGCCAGCAGGGTCTTGGCAAGGTCGCAGGAGCTGGTGAATTTGGCCTTGCCCACCGGGTCGAACTGGAACGAGCACTTACTCTGATCGGCGATCACCGTGACCGGATTCTTCTCCTGCGCGGCGAATACGTCGGGGTTACCGTATTGGGTCAACGCATGGAAAATCGGGAAGTAGGTCAGCGCCGCGAGGATGCAGCCCGCCATGATGATTCCCTTACGGCCGATGCGGTCGGACAGGCTGCCGAATACGATGAAGAATGGCGTGCCGATCAGCAGCGAGCCGGCAATCAGATAGTTGGCGGTCTGCGGGTCGATCTTCAGCGTCTGCAGCAGGAAAAACAGCGCATAGAACTGTCCGGTGTACCAGACCACCGCCTGCCCAGCGGTACCGCCAAGCAGCGCCATGATCACTATCTTGAGGTTTTCCCAGCGGGCGAAGGATTCGGTCAGCGGCGCCTTGGACGACTTGCCTTCTTCCTTCATCTTCAAGAACACCGGTGACTCGCTGAGTTGCAAGCGGATGTACACCGAGACGATCAGCAGCAGGATCGACAGCAGGAAGGGAATCCGCCAGCCCCAGGCCTCGAAGGCTTCGGTGCCGAGAATGGTTCGGCAGGCGAGGATCACCAGCAGCGAAAGAAACAGGCCGAGGGTCGCGGTGGTCTGGATCCACGAGGTGAAGTAGCCGCGCTTGCCTTTGGGCGCATGTTCGGCCACGTAGGTCGCCGCGCCGCCGTACTCTCCGCCCAGGGCCAGGCCTTGCAACAGGCGCAGGGTGATCAGGATGACCGGTGCCGCCACGCCGATGGTCGCATAGCCGGGCAGAAAGCCCACTATGGCGGTGGAGATACCCATGATGACAATGGTGATGAGGAACGTGTGCTTGCGCCCGATCATGTCGCCCAGTCGGCCGAACACAATGGCGCCGAAGGGACGCACAGCGAAGCCGGCGGCGAACGCGAGCAGCGCGAAGATGAAGGACGTTGTCTCATTGACGCCGGCGAAGAAGTGCTTCGCTATGATCGCGGCGAGGGAGCCGTAAAGGTAGAAGTCGTACCACTCGAACACGGTGCCCAGGGACGAGGCGAAAATGACCTTGCGCTCCTCTCTGGTGATCCCGCGATTGGGTGCACTGCCTGCGGTTGTATTGTCGATTACGGCCATGAGTCTTCTCCGTTTTGCTCTTGTTATAGGCCGGAGTACCTCATTACCTCTTTACCGCACCCAGGCCCCAGGGCTGAAGTCATCGGATCAAGGACTACGCAAAGCATGGAAACAGGCTGACGGCCTCGCATCGCTGCAAGGTTTCTTGAAGCATAATCGGCTTCGCGCAGATATCCACTCGGCCCTCCCGCTCCAAACCCGGGCCGACGCGCCGTCGAATGATTATTCAGATCATTGAGATCCCACGCGAAGCGTCTGGGTGACGCCCTGCTGATGCCTTTCTTGGGGCGGCCATCGTCTGGAACTTCGCAGCGAAAGAATTTCGTATACCCTATCGCCATCTCACTCCAAACGACCGCTGCCGTGAACCTACCCAAACTCAACGCCCCCGACCTTGGCAATACACCTTCAACCTCGGAAATCATCACCCGTCATCTGCGGGACGCGATCGTCGCCGGGCATTTCGCCGAAGATGAGCCGATTCGCCAGGACGACATCGCCCGCCAGTTCAACGTCAGCAAAATTCCGGTGCGCGAGGCCCTCAAGCGGCTGGAGGCCGAAGGGCTGGTGATGTTCCAGCGCAATCGCGGGGCGATGGTCACGCGGGTTTCCGATGCCGAGCTGGCGCAGATGTTCGAAGTGCGAATGTTGCTGGAGGACAAGATACTGCGCCTGGCCATTCCCAACATGACCGAAGAAACCTTCGCCCGTGCCGAGCGTATCTGTCAGGAGTTCATCGGCGAGGACGACGTGGGCCGCTGGGCCGAGCTCAATTGGGAACTGCACGCTTGCCTTTACGAGCCGGCGCAACGGCCGTTTCTGGTCAGCCTGATTCGTTCAGTCAACGACAAGCTGGAGCGCTACTTGCGCATGCAGATGAGCCTGTCGGCCGGCAAGGAACGGGCTGATCACGAGCACCGTGAGATCATCAAAGCCTGTCGTGCCGGGGATGTGGATCTGGCGGTGAAGCTGCTGGACGAGCACATTGCCGGGGTCTGCAAGACCCTGTTCGAGCACCTGCCTCACGCGCACTGACTACTAGAATGCTGTGCTGATTTCGTCATCGGCACAGGATAAATCCATCAAGCCGACACCCCGCTGCACAGGCCACTCTTTCGTTCACTCATCTGAACGGACGTGGCCCTCCCATGAAACGCATCACCGTGATCGACTCCCACACCGGCGGCGAACCGACCCGTCTGGTTACTGCCGGCTTTCCTGATTTGGGCACCGGCAGCATGGCCGAACGCCGCAAGCTGCTCGCCGAACATCACGATCAATGGCGCGCCGCTTGTGTGCTGGAACCCCGTGGCAGCGACGTGCTGGTGGGCGCCCTGCTCTGCACACCTGTGGACCCGAGCGCCTGTGCCGGAGTGATTTTCTTCAACAATACCGGTTACCTGGGCATGTGCGGCCACGGCACTATTGGCCTGGTGGCGTCGTTGGCGCATCTGGGCAAGATCAGCCCCGGCGTGCACCGCATCGAGACCCCGGTGGGTACGGTGCAGGCGACCCTGCACGAAGATCATTCGGTCAGCGTGCGCAATGTGCCGGCCTACCGTTACCGCAAGGCGCTGGTCTTGCAGGTGCCAGATGTCGGTCAGGTGGTCGGCGATGTCGCCTGGGGCGGCAACTGGTTTTTCCTGATCGCCGAGCATGGCCTGCGGGTAGCCGGTGATAACCTCGACGCGCTGACTGCTTATACCTACGCCGTGCAACAGGCGCTGGAGGCCCAGGGTATTCGTGGCGAAGACGGCGGGCTGATCGACCATGTCGAGCTGTTCAGCGATGACGATCACGCCGACAGCCGCAACTTTGTCCTCTGCCCCGGCAAGGCTTATGACCGCTCACCGTGCGGCACCGGCACCAGTGCCAAACTGGCGTGCCTGGCAGCGGACGACAAACTGCAACCGGGGCAGATCTGGCGCCAGGCCAGTGTCATCGGCAGCGAGTTCGAAGGCTCTTACGAATGGCAGGGCGAGCGCGTTGTGCCGACCATTCGCGGCCGGGCCTTTATCAGCGCCGAAGCCAGTTTGATCATCGAACAGGATGACCCGTTCGCCTGGGGCATTCGTCCATGAACGAGGGCCTGGTGGCCGATGTGATCGTGATCGGCGCCGGCATCATCGGTGCCACCTGTGCCCAGGCGCTGGCCCGTCGTGGCTTGCAGGTGCTGGTGCTGGACGCCGGCCTGCACGGTGCGACGGCGGCGGGAATGGGCCATTTGCTGGTGCTTGACGACAACCCGGCCGAGCTGGCCCTGAGTCAATATTCCCTGCAACGCTGGCGCGAACTGGCACCGGACCTGCCCGACGGCTGCGCCTACCGCAACAACGGCACGCTGTGGCTGGCGGCCAACGCCGAGGAAATGACGGTCGCCCATGGCAAATACCTGAACCTGAAAGCCCAGGGCGTGGCGTGCGAATTGGTCAGCGCCAGTGCTTTGCGTCAGCGTGAACCGGAACTGCGCGAAGGTCTGGAAGGCGGTTTGTTGATCAATGGCGACAGCATTCTTTATGCGCCAGCGACGGCCAGCTGGATGCTCGACACGCCGAACATTCGTCAACGTCGGGCGCGGGTCAGCGCGGTCGATGGCAACCGAGTCTGCCTTGATGACGGCCACTGGTTGAGCGCCGAAGCGGTGGTGTTAGCCAATGGTATTCAGGCCAACGAACTGTGCCCGGAGTTGCCCATCGAGCCGAAAAAAGGTCACCTGCTGATTACCGACCGCTACCCCCGCACCGTCACCCACACCCTGGTCGAACTGGGTTACGTCACCAGCGCCCACAACGCCACGGGGCCGTCGACCGCCTGCAATATTCAGCCGCGCCCCACCGGGCAATTGTTCATCGGTGCCTCGCGCCAATTCGGTACCACCGACCCGCAAGTCGAAGGCTGGATGCTGGCGAAAATGCTCAAGCGCGCCGCCGAGTACATGCCGGGGCTGGCCCGACTCAACGGCATCCGCGCCTGGACCGGCTTTCGCGCCGCTAGCCCTGATGGCCTGCCGCTGGTGGGCCAACACCCGCAACGCCAGGGTTTGTGGCTGGCCGTCGGTCACGAAGGGTTGGGCGTCACCACGGCCCCCGGCACCGCCAACTTGCTGGTGGCGCAACTGTTCAACGAAACCCCGCCTCTGGCCGCACAACCCTATCTGCCCCAGCGTTTCCTCGGAGAACCTGCCTATGCCTGAATTGCTGCTGGACGGCCGCGCCTTGAAGGTTGCCGAGGGCACCAGCGTCGCCGCTGCCTTGGCGTTGGGCAGCGACGGATGCACACGCACATCGGCCAGTGGTCAGCGTCGCGCACCACTGTGCGGCATGGGCATCTGCCAGGAATGCCGGGTGACCATCGACGGCCGGCGACGCCTGGCCTGCCAGACCCTGTGCCGAGACGGCATGCAGGTGGAGACACGCCCATGAATGAATACGCCGATCTGCTGATCATCGGTGCCGGCCCCGCTGGCATGGCCGCCGCCCTTGCCGCCGCCCCCAGCGGCGCACGCATCGTCATGCTCGACGACAATCCGCTGCCGGGCGGGCAAATCTGGCGTGACGGCCCTCAAGCCAACGTGCCCGATCAGGCCCGTCGTCTGCGTGAGCGTTTGCAGTCTTGCAGCAACATCCGCCATCACGCCGGCACCCGGGTGATCGCCAGTCCCGGACCGAAACAACTGTTGGTCGAAGATGATGACGACGGCTGGCTGATCAGCTACGACAAACTGATTCTGTGCACCGGCGCCCGCGAGTTGCTGCTGCCCTTCCCCGGCTGGACGTTGCCTGGCGTGACCGGGGCCGGTGGTTTGCAGGCGCTGATCAAGGCCGGTGTGCCGGTGCAAGGTGAGCGCGTGGTGATCGCCGGCAGCGGCCCGCTATTACTGGCGAGTGCCGCCACCGCGAAAAAACATGGCGCCCAAGTACAACGCATCGCCGAGCAAGCCTCGCGCATTGCCGTCGCCGGTTTCGCCGCGCAACTGCCCCGCTGGCCTGCCAAATGGTTGCAATCGTTCAGCTTGTTCGACCGCCATTACCGCACCGCGACTCATGTGCTGGCCGCCCTTGGCACTGACCGGCTGGAAGGCGTGCGCCTGCAACAGCAAGGCAAAATCATCGAACTGGAATGTGATCGGCTGGCCTGTGGTTTCGGCTTGATCCCGAACATTCAATTGGGCCAGGCACTGGGTTACGCCATCGAAGGTCAGGCGTTGGCGGTGGATGCCTGGCAGGCCAGCAGCCGCGTCGATCATTATGCGGCAGGCGAATGCACCGGGTTTGGTGGCAGTGAACTGGCGTTGGTCGAAGGTGAAATTGCTGGCCACGCGGCGGTCGGTGACCTGGAAGCGGCCCGCCAATTGTGGCCACGCCGGGCACGCTGGCAGGGTTTCGCCAAGGCACTGAATCAGGCATTCGCCCTCGACCCGCAACTCAAGTCTTTGGCCCGATCCGACACCCTGGTCTGCCGCTGCGAAGACGTGCCTTACGCCGCATTGGCCGGGCACACTGACTGGCGCGAAGCCAAGCTGGCCAGCCGTTGCGGCATGGGCGCCTGTCAGGGCCGGGTGTGTGGCGGTGCGGTGCAGCACCTGTTCGGCTGGCAACCTTCGGCCCCCCGCCCACCCTTCAGCCCGGCGCGAATCGAGACCTTGATGTGCCTGGACGACACCCCGCCGGCCTGATTCCCCGTCGGGGGTTTCGGCCACGCTGCCGAGCCTCTATGATCCCGGGGTCGCCATCAGACCCCAGCGCCATGTACCCCTCGCTCAGCACCTTCAAACCCTGCGACCTGCCAACGCTGCTCAACAGTCTGCAGCCGATTGCGCCGCTGCTCGATACCCTGGCGGACGTGGTGTTTTTCATCAAGGACCGCGAAGCCCGCTACGCCTTCGTCAACCAGACCCTGGCCCGGCGTTGCGGTTTCAAACATCGCGAGGAACTGCTGGGGCTCACCGCCGAAATGGTGTTCCCTGAACGCTTCGGCCCGCTGTACACCGAACAGGACAGGCGGGTACTGTCCAGCGGCCGCGAACTGTCCGACCAACTGGAATTGCACCTGTATTACGGTAATCAGCCGATCTGGTGCCTGACTCACAAACTCGCCTTGCAGGATGAACAAGGTCAGATCGTTGGCCTGGCCGGGATCTCCCGCGACCTGCAATCACCCCAGTCCAACCATCCCGCCTTCCAGAAACTCGCCGCCGTGGATGCGCATATCCGCAGCCACTTCGCCCGCGCCATCAGCCTCGCCGAACTGACCGCCATCGCCGGCTATTCCGTGGCGCAACTGGAGCGTCACTGCAAACGGGTATTTCAGCTCACCCCACGGCAGATGATTCACAAAGCGCGCCTGGAAGAAGGTTCGCGGCTGTTACTGCACACCGACCTGCCGATCACCGAAATCGCCCTGCGCTGCGGTTACACCGACCACAGTGCCTTCAGCCGACAGTTCCGCGCCTTGACCAGCCTGTCACCGAGCCAGTTTCGGGATAATCAACGCTAGGGTCATTCTCCGGTGATTTGGTCCTGGGTTTGAGGGTGTTCTTTCGGGCCTCATCGCGGGCAAGCCCGCTCCCATAGTGATTGGTGTCGTAAACACATTCTTTGGTCAACGCAGATACCTGTGGGAGCGGGCTTGCCCGCGATGAGGCCAGTACCGCCACCACAAGGCTCGGTGGCAGACGGTTAAACAAGCACTGTTTAAATGACACTTCCAGACACTCACCCAGGCTACACATCCTTGCGCCGTTGCCTACGACTACGCCAAAATCCGCCGGCTTGTGCGCCTTGAGGCCGGGCTCTATCGTTTCCGGGTCGCTGACGAATCAGCGATCGGATTTGACCGTCCGAATCAATCAAGGCGCGCCAGCGTCCAAGACCTGTTTCAGGCATGTCTGAAATATCGTGTCGCGGTGGCTGTGCGTGGGACACCTTCGGGTGTGCCGGAGTCCTTGATGTCCGGTCGGTCAACCCGCGTACAGCTGCCACCTTGTTCGTTTGACCGCGAACGGCGGTAGCTCCACTCATCAAGGAGCTTCACCATGTTCAAACCGACACCCAACCCACCGGAAACCGATCCAACATCCCCCTACGAATCCCTCGATTCCAAAAAGCTCAACGAAGCCGCCGACCGCGCCCTCGACCATTACCTCAAGCCGCCCATCCCCAAAGACACCAAGCGCAAACCCAGCACCATTTACCATGTGGGTGCGAAGGTCGATAACGAAACCCTGCTGGTCAACGCCTGCGAATCCCTGGCATCGGCCAGCATGATGCTCAGTGAGTTCGCCGGCTTGATGGATATGCCACATCGCAACGTGATGTTGGGGATTCAATCGGTGGTCATGCTTGGTGAGTTGGCGGTGAATCGGGTGCTGGATAATCTCGATCCGCCGTCCTGACCATTAATCTGAGACCACAGGCTTTTTGTGGCGAGGGGGCTTGCCCCCGTTCGGCGGCGAAGCAGTCGTAAAAACGGCGTATGCGGTGTACCTGAAAACATACGGTTGCAGGTTTTGGGGTCGCTTCGCAACCCAACGGGGGCAAGCCCCCTCGCCACATGAGTGTCAGGTGTGCCTGGTCGATCAAAAAATCGCAGGGCCCGGTGTTCCTTAAAGGGGCGCCCCGCACAACCATTGCTCCCATCTGTAACACCTGCCATTACGGGCCTCGACCCTTACGGCGTCACGCTGACGCATTCAAAGACCTCTACTTCAACGCCTGACGATTAATTCGCACCCCTGCCTGGAAATAGGCACGTTGATTGCTATTGTTAATATCGTATACGAAATCCCCAATACGATATCCAACAGCACTTCACTTCAACGAGGCCTCTATGAAAACCCCCGCATTTGCCGTAGCCCTCAGCGCTGTTCTCAGTACCTCCTTTATTGCCACCGCCCAGGCCGACAAACTCGACGACATCATCGGTTCAGGCAAGCTGCGCTGCGCCGTGACCCTGGACTTCCCGCCCATGGGTTTTCGCGATGCAGGCAACAACCCGGCCGGTTTTGACGTGGACTACTGCCATGACCTGGCGAAAATCCTTGGGGTCGACGCCGAAGTGGTAGAGACGCCATTCCCGGATCGCATTCCGGCGCTGGTCTCCGGGCGTGCCGACGTGATCGTCGCCTCCACCTCCGACACCCTCGAGCGGGCCAAGACCGTCGGCCTTACCGTGCCCTACTTTGCCTTCCAGATGGTGGTGTTGACCCGCGACGACACTGGCATCAACAGTTTCGATGACATCAAGGGCAAACCCGTGGGCAACACCAGCGGCACCTATGAGGCCATCGCCCTGGAGAAAGACGTGAAGAAATGGGGCACCGGCACCTTCCGCGCCTATCAGTCGCAAAACGACACTCTGCTGGCAGTCGCCCAGGGTCATATCGACGCCACCGTGGTTACCAACACCGTGGCCGCCGCCACTCTCAAATCCGGCAAATACAAAAACCTGAAAGTCGCCGGTAACGCGCCGTACGTGATCGACTACGTTTCCCTCGGCGCCAAGCGCAACGAGTACGGTCTACTCCGGTATCTCGACCTGTTCGTGAACCAGCAAGTGCGAACAGGCCGTTACAACGAGCTGTTCACCAAATGGGTCGGCACCGAGATTTCACCCACCGACCTGACCGTGCCAAAGGTCTACTACTGAGATGTCCGGCATGCCTAGGCCCACTTCTCTGACCGGTCGCATCCTGGTCGCGGGCGCCGCCGAGGGTGTCCTGCTGTTCGCCGATATCGGGTTGAGTTTCTGGGGCGGGGTCGATCCATATAGCGGCGAGATCATTGACCGTCACCACCCGCTCAGCGGCGAATACCTAGCCGGCCGTGTGCTGGCCATTCCCAGCGGTCGCGGCTCGTGCACCGGTAGTAGCGTGTTGATGGAACTGATCAGCAACGGTCACGCACCGGCCGCACTGGTGCTGGCCGAGCCCGATGAGATCCTGACCCTGGGCGTGCTTTTGGCACAGACCATTTTCGAGCGTTCCCTGCCGGTGCTGTGCATCGGCCGGGAGGCCTTCGCCGCTCTGCGCGGTAAGGCCTTCGCTCGGGTCGAGGACACAACGCTGAGCCTGTTCGAGCTCCTGCCGGGCGATGCCTGGCAGGCACTCGACAACCCTTTGCCGAGCACCGATATCGCCACCGCGATCGAACTCACCGAACACGACCGGGCGCTGCTCGACGGTCAGCATGGCAAGGCCGCGCAGGTGGCGATGCAGATCGTCCTGCGCATGGCCGAACTGCAAGGTGCCCGACTTCTGGTGGATATCACCCAAGCGCACATTGACGGCTGCATCTACACCGGACCTGCGAGCCTGCGTTTTGCCCAACAGTTGGTGCAATGGGGAGCAACAGTGCGGGTGCCCACCACCCTCAATTCGATTTCCGTGGACCAGCGCCGCTGGCGCGAGCTAGGCATTGATCCCGCCCTCGGCGAACCGGCCAGTGCCTTGGGCGATGCTTATATGGCAATGGGCGCACAGCTGAGTTTCACCTGCGCGCCCTACCTGCTCGACAGCGCGCCAAAGGCTGGCGAGCAGATCGTCTGGGCCGAATCCAACGCGGTGGTTTATGCCAACAGCGTGCTCGGCGCACGCACCCTGAAGTATCCGGACTATCTGGACATCTGCATCGCGCTGACTGGCCGCGCCCCGTTGATCGGCTGCCATCTGGACGCGCAACGCAAGGCCCGGCTGCAGATCGAGTTGCCCGCCTTGGGTGAACTGGACGACGCCTTCTACCCGCTGCTCGGTTACCACATCGGCGCGCTGGCGGGCAGCCGGATTCCACTGGTGCGCGGGTTGGAAAACCGCCAGCCAAGCCTGGACGACCTCAAAGCTTTCGGCGCGGCATTTGCCACCACGTCCGCCGCGCCCTTGTTCCATATCGCCGGAATAACCCCGGAGGCCATCGACCCGTCTCAAGTGCTGGATACGGATATCCGGGTACCGGTAGAACACATCCTCTTGAAGGATCTGCTGGTCAGCTGGCGTGAACTCAACAGTGCCCGCGACAACCGGGTGGATGTGGTCTCGCTGGGCAATCCGCATTTCTCCCTCAGCGAGTTCGCCCACCTCGCGCGGTTGTGTCTCGGTCGGCACAAACACCCTGACGTGGTCCTCGCCATTACCTGCGGCCGTGCCGTGCTGGAGCAGGCTCGCGAAGCCGGGCATATCGCCGTGATCGAAGCTTTCGGCGCCACCCTGGTCACCGATACCTGCTGGTGCATGCTCGGCGAACCGGTGATCCCGCTGGCCGCAAAAACCTTGATGACCAACTCCGGCAAATACGCCCATTACGCACCGGGCCTGGTAGGCCGAAAAGTGCATTTCGCCAGCATCAAAGAATGCGTCGATGCCGCCTGCAATGCCACCGCCAGCGGGCGCCTGCCGGCGTGGCTACAACCTGCCGTCCTACTGGAGAGCCCTGCGCATGTTTGACTACAGCTTCCAATGGCGCTCAGCGCTGCGCGCCCTGCCGGACATGCTCGCCGGCGCCCTGGTCACCTTCGAGACCGCGGCGCTGTCGATGATCTTCGGCGTGCTGATCGCCCTGGCCCTGACCGTGATGCGCGAAAGCAAAAACCCGCTGCTGCGCGGCATCGGCAACGGCTGGGTATCGATCGCGCGCAACACCCCGTCGCTGTTCCAGATCTACGTCCTCTACTTCGGCCTCGGCTCGCTGGGCATGCACGTCAGTTCATGGCTCGCCCTGCTGGCCGGGATCACCTTCAACAATGCCGGGTACCTGGCGGAGAACTTTCGCGGTGGCCTCAAGGCCGTACCGGACACACAAGTGCGCGCTGCACGTTCGCTGGGCATGAGTGCCTTCCAGGCCTACCGCATGATCATCGTCCCGCAGCTGCTGCGAATCGTCTTCTACCCGCTGACTAATCAAATGGTCTGGGCGGTGCTGATGACGTCGTTGGGGGTGATCGTCGGGTTGAACAATGACCTGACCGGCGTGACCCAGGACTACAACGTCAAAACGTTCCGCACCTTCGAGTTCTTCGCCATCGCAGCGGTGCTGTATTACCTGATTGCCAAGGCGATCGTCGCGGCAGCCCGGCTGATGGCCTGGCGGTTGTTCCGTTACTGAGGAGCTGTGCATGTTCTCTACCGGTTTTTCCTCCAATGACCTGTTGTTCCTGCTCAATGGCGCCTGGGTCACGCTGCAATTGACGTTCTGGTCGATCATGCTCGGCTCCCTCGCCGGCTTGCTCTTCGGCCTGCTGCGGGCCTTGTTGCCGCGGGCCAGTCTGCCTCTGGCCTGGGTGCTGGACGTGTTTCGCAGCGTGCCGTTGCTGATCCAGTTCGTGCTGTTCAACTCGCTCAAAAGCATCGTCGGTTTGAACATCAGCGCCTTCAGCGTCGGCTGCATTGTGCTGGGGGTTTACGCCGCCGCGTATTTCACCGAGATCGTGCGCGCTGGCGTGCTGTCGGTGCCGTTCACCCTGCGCCGGGCCAGTCGTTCGCTGGGCCTGAGCTTCCTGCAGGACTTGCGCTGGATCGTCCTGCCGATGGCCACCCGGGTGGCTTTTCCCGGCTGGCTGAACCTGGTGCTCGGCGTGATGAAAGACACCGCGCTGGTGATGTGGATCGGCATCGTCGAACTGCTGCGCGCCTCGCAAACCATCGTCACCCGCATCCAGGAACCGTTGCTGGTGCTGTGCATCGCGGGCCTTATTTACTACGTCATGAGCCTGGTGGTCGCACGCCTGGGCGCTCGTCTGGAAAGAAGGTGGCAAGAAAATGATTGAGATCGACAACGTACATAAATCCTTCGGCGACCTCGCCGTGGTCAAGGGTGTCAGCCTGACAGTGAACAAGGGCGAGGTGGTGTCGATCATCGGCGGCTCGGGCTCCGGCAAATCGACCCTGCTGATGTGCATCAACGGCCTGGAACCGATCCAGAAAGGCAGCATTCGCGTCGACGGCGTCGAGGTCCATGACAGCGCCACCGACCTCAATCGCCTGCGGCAGAAAATCGGCATCGTGTTCCAGCAATGGAATGCCTTCCCGCACCTGACGGTGCTGGAAAACGTGATGCTGGCGCCACGCAAAGTCCTGGGCAAAAGCAAGTGCGACGCCGAGGAGTTGGCGGTGCGACAACTGACTCACGTGGGCCTTGCCGACAAGCTCAAGACCTTCCCCGGCAAGTTGTCCGGAGGCCAGCAGCAACGCATGGCCATCGCTCGCGCCCTGGCCATGTCGCCGGACTACATGCTGTTCGACGAAGCCACGTCGGCCCTCGACCCGCAATTGGTCGGTGAGGTGCTGGACACCATGCGCATGCTCGCCGAAGACGGCATGACCATGGTGCTGGTGACCCACGAAATCCGCTTTGCCCGCGATGTATCCGACCGCGTGGCGTTCTTTCGCAATGGCCTGGTGCACGAGATCGGCTCGCCGGATCAGGTGATTGGTAATCCGGTGCATGCGGAAACGGCGACTTTTCTGAAATCGGTGAAGTAACGGATGACCCCATCGCGGGCAAGCCCGCTCCCACAGGGTTTGATGGTGTCCGCAAAATCGGTGGCCAACCCAGATCACTGTGTGTGAGAGGTGATTGGTAACCCGATGCATGCGGAAACGGCGGCATTTCTGAAATCGGTGAAGTAACTGATGGCCCCTTCGCGGGCAAGCCCGCTCCCACAGGTATCTGTGTTGGCCACCAATTTTGTGTACACCATCAAACCCTGTGGGAGCGGGCTTGCCCGCGATGAGGCCTCAACAGGCAATAGAAGGAGCAACCCATGCGCTCATCGAAAGTGATTCATGTAGTCAGCTGTCATGCCGAAGGCGAAGTCGGCGATGTGATCGTCGGCGGTGTCGCCCCACCACCGGGCGCCACTGTGTGGGAGCAATCGCGCTGGATCGCCAAGGATCAGACACTGCGCAACTTCGTGCTCAACGAGCCTCGCGGCGGCGTGTTCCGTCACGTCAATCTGCTGGTGCCGGCCAAGGATCCTCGGGCGCAAATGGCCTGGATCATCATGGAACCGGCGGACACGCCACCGATGTCCGGCTCCAATTCGTTGTGCGTCGCCACCGTGCTGCTCGACAGCGGCATTCTGCCGATGACCGAACCACAAACCCGACTGGTGCTCGAAGCACCCGGCGGCCTGATCGAGGCTGTGGCCGATTGCCGTGATGGCAAGGTCGAGCGGGTAGAAATCAAGAACGTACCCTCCTTCGCTGACCGCCTCGACGCCTGGATCGAAGTCGAAGGCCTTGGCTCGTTGCAGGTCGACACTGCGTATGGCGGCGACAGTTTTGTGATCGCCGACGCCGAGTGCCTGGGCTTTTCCATCCGTCCTGATGAGGCTGCCGACCTGGTGGCGGTCGGGTTGAAAATCACTCGCGCGGCCAATGAACAATTGGGCTTCGTCCATCCGCTGAACCCTGAGTGGTCACATATTTCCTTCTGCCAGATTGCCGCGCCCATCGTCGTTGAAAATGGCATAGCCACCGGCGCCAACGCGGTGGTGATTCAACCCGGCAAGATCGACCGCTCACCCACCGGCACTGGCTGCTCGGCGCGCATGGCGGTGCTGCAGGCCAAGGGCTTGATGCAGGTCGGTGAGCGCTTTATTGGCCGTTCGATCATCGGTTCCGAATTCCACTGTCGCATCGATTCCCTGACCGAAGTGGCCGGACGCCCGGCGATCTACCCATGCATTTCCGGCCGGGCCTGGATCACCGGCACCCACCAACTGCTGCTCGATCCGAGCGATCCGTGGCCACAGGGCTATCGCCTGTCTGACACCTGGCCAGGTGCCTGAAACTCCCCCAGACCAACGGCTACCAAAAACCCCTGACTAATTGAAAAAAACACTAGCCGAGTCATTGCCATTTAAAATATCGTATACGAAATACAATTAACGAACCGGAGGCAACAATGAGCAAGCGTATTAACTGGAGTGGCGTCTTCCCCGCGGTGACCACTCAATTCAACGACGACTTCTCCATCAACCTGGAAAAAACCCATCAGGTGATTTCCAACGTGATCCGTGACGGCGTATCGGGCCTGGTGGTGTGCGGTTCGGTGGGGGAAAACACCTCATTGACCGCCGAAGAAAAAATCGCCGTGACCGAAGTCGCGGTCGACGCCTCCCGGGGTCGCGTGCCAGTGATCTGCGGTGTGGCCGAGTTCACCAGCGTGCAAGCGGCCAAGGTCGCCAATGCCGTGCGCCGGGTCGGCGTCGACGGCGTGATGCTGATGCCGGCGCTGGTCTACGGTTCCAAACCGTTCGAGACCGCCGAGCACTACCGCTACGTGGCGAAAAACGCCGACGTACCGCTGATGGTCTACAACAACCCGCCGATCTACAAAAACGACGTCACCCCGGACATCCTGATTTCCCTGGCCGACTGCGACAACGTGGTGTGCTTCAAGGATTCGTCAGGCGATACCCGTCGTTTCATCGACGTGCGCAATGAAGTCGGCGACCGTTTCGTGCTGTTCGCAGGTTTGGACGACGTGGTACTGGAAAGCATCGCGGTAGGTGCCGAAGGCTGGGTCTCGGGCATGTCGAACGTATTCCCGAAAGAAGGCGAAACCATCTTCCGCCTGGCCAAGGCCGGTCGCTTCGCCGAAGCCATGCCGATCTACGAATGGCTGATGCCGATCCTGCACCTCGATGCCCGCGCCGACCTGGTGCAGTGCATCAAGCTCTGCGAAGCCATCGCCGGTCGCGGCAGCGCGCTGACCCGTCCGCCACGCCTGGCACTGCCGGAAGCTGATCGGGTATTCGTCGAGCAGATCATGGCCAAGGCCTTGGCTAACCGTCCGGAGTTGCCCGACGTCGGTCTCTGAGTGATTGCCGGGCGGGTCTTTGCGGACCCGGCCCGGCTGCCTGTTTTTGCGCCTCTACAGGAAACGCCAGCATGTCCAATCCTCTACACACGCAAAGCGCAACCACCCCCTCGGGACTCAAACGCGTAGTGGCCGCCGCCATGGCCGGCACCGTCGCCGAGTGGTATGAGTTCTTTCTCTACGGCACCGCCTCGGCACTGGTCTTCGGCCAGTTGTTCTTCCGCCAGACCGACAGTCCCATCGACGGCATCATCGCCGCCTTCGCCTTGTACGCGGTCGGCTTTCTCGCTCGTCCGTTGGGCGGTCTGGTGTTCGGTCACTACGGTGACAAGTTCGGCCGAAAACGCCTGCTGCAATTGAGCCTGGTGGTGGTCGGCATCACGACTTTCCTGATGGGCTGCCTGCCGGGCTTCGACAGCATCGGCTATGCCGCGCCAGTATTATTGGTGTTGCTGCGGCTGATCCAGGGCTTTGCCTTTGGCGGTGAATGGGGCGGCGCGATTCTGCTGGTGTCCGAACACTGCCCGGACAACCGTCGAGGCTTCTGGGCCAGTTGGCCGCAAGCCGGGGTGCCGGCCGGCAACATGGTGGCCACGGTCGCGCTGTTGCTGTTGTCGTCGAACCTGTCGGAGGAGCAATTCCTCGCTTGGGGCTGGCGCGTGGCGTTCTGGTTCTCGGCTGTGGTGGTGCTGATCGGCTACTGGATTCGCACCAGCGTCGATGACGCGCCGATCTTCAAAGAAGCCCAGGCCCGTCAGGCGCAGACCAAGCAACAACAGCTGGGCGTGGTCGAAGTGCTGCGTCATCACTGGCGCGCCGTGCTGGTCGGCATCGGCGCACGCTTTGCCGAGAACATCCTCTATTACACCGTGGTCACCTTTTCGATCACCTATCTGAAACTGGTGGTGCACAAGGACACTTCGGAAATTCTGCTGCTGATGTTCGGCGCGCACTTGGTGCACTTCTTCCTGATTCCGTTGATGGGCTATCTGTCGGATATCGTCGGGCGCAAACCGATCTACCTGACCGGCGCGGTGCTCACTGCGTTCTGGGGCTTTGTCGGTTTCCCGATGATGGACACCGGCAATAACTGGCTGATCATGGCGGCGATCATTCTGGGCCTGGGCATCGAGTCTATGACCTATGCGCCCTACTCGGCTCTGATGGCCGAAATGTTCCCGACCCACGTGCGCTACACCGCCCTTTCACTGTGCTATCAGGTGGCGCCGATTTTCGCCGGTTCCCTTGCACCGCTGATTGCCATCACGCTGCTCAACAAATATCACAGCTCGACACCCATCGCCTGGTACCTGGTGGGCGCCGCGCTGATCTCCATCGTTGCCGTCGGCCTGACCCGGGAAACGCGTGGCAAGTCGTTGCATCAGGTGGATGCGGAATCCGCCGCGCGTATTGCTGCACTGGATAGCGCCGTGCCGGCCACACGCCGGGGTGATTCACTGGCCTGAGCTCAATACCTGTAGGAGCGAGCTTGCCCGCGAAGGCCGCGCATCAGGCGACATCAATATTGACTGTGCCGACGTCTTCGCGGGCAAGCCCGCTCCTACAGGGAACCCACCTTTTTCGACAGGAGTTTTTTCGATGCCCGAGATCATCGGCCACAACTACATCGGCGGCTCCCGCAGCGCCGCTGGCAGCATCACTCTGCACAGTCACGACGCCAGTACCGGCGAAGCACTGCCCTTCTCTTTCATGCAAGCCACCGCAGAGGAAGTGGACGCCGCCGCCCAGGCCGCTGCTACCGCTTACCCGGCCTTTCGCAACTTGCCAGCGACTCGCCGTGCAGAATTTCTTGAGGCCATCGCCGCGCAACTGGATACGCTGGATGATGAATTCGTCGCTCTGGTCACCCGCGAAACCGCGCTGCCGACCGGGCGCATTCAAGGTGAGCGCAGCCGTACCAGCAACCAAATGCGCCTGTTCGCCCAGGTTCTGCGCCGGGGCGCTTTCTATGGTGCGCGCATCGACCGTGCCTTGCCCGACCGTCAGCCACTGCCACGGGTCGACCTGCGTCAATACCGGATCGGCGTCGGTCCGGTGGCCGTGTTCGGCGCCAGTAATTTCCCGCTGGCCTTTTCCACCGCCGGCGGTGACACCGCTGCCGCCCTGGCCGCCGGTTGCCCGGTGGTGTTCAAGGCCCACAGCGGACACATGGCGACCGCCGAACGCGTGGCCGATGCAATCATCCGCGCCGCCGAGCAAACCGACATGCCCAACGGTGTGTTCAACATGATCTACGGCGCGGGCGTCGGTGAAGCGCTGGTCAAGCATCCGGTGATCCAGGCCGTCGGTTTCACCGGCTCGCTAAAGGGCGGTCGCGCCCTCTGTGACATGGCCGCCGCACGGCCACAACCGATCCCGGTGTTCGCCGAAATGAGCAGCATCAACCCGGTACTCATATTGCCGGAAGCCCTGCTCGCCCGTGGCGAGAAAATCGCCGGTGAACTGGTGGCGTCGGTGGTCCAGGGTTGCGGTCAGTTCTGTACCAATCCGGGGTTGGTGATGGGTATGCGCTCACCCCACTTCAGCGCTTTCACCGCGCGGCTCAGTGCCTTGATGGCCGAACAACCGGCGCAAACCATGCTCAACGCCGGCACCCTCGGCAGCTACCAAAAAGGTGTGCAGGCCTTGCTCGACCATCCGGGAATAACCCGCTTGGCAGGCCACGATCAGCAGGGCAATCAAGCGCGGCCGCAACTGTTCAAGGCCGACGTCAGTCTGTTGTTCAAGGGTGATCCGCTATTGCAGGAAGAAGTGTTCGGCCCGACCACTATTGTCGTCGAAGTGGCCGACAAGGCCGAGTTGCGACAAGCGCTTAACAGTTTGCACGGTCAACTCACCGCGACGTTGATTGGCGAAGCACAGGACCTGAAGGAACACGCCGATCTGCTGGTGCAGCTGGAACAAAAGGTCGGTCGGGTGCTGTTCAACGGCTATCCCACCGGCGTCGAAGTTTGCGATGCCATGGTGCATGGCGGGCCCTACCCGGCGACCTCCGACGCCCGTGGCACGTCGGTCGGCAGCCTGGCCATCGAGCGCTTCCTGCGCCCGGTGTGCTACCAGAACTGCCCGGACGCCTTGTTGCCCGACGCCCTGAAAAACGCCAACCCGTTGGGCATTGCTCGACTGGTTGATGGCAACATCCACCGCGAACCGGTTTAACAAACACTCAAAAAGCTGTGGGAGCGGGCTTGCCCGCGATGACGTCGGCACCTTCAAATTGAACGTGACTGACACACCGCAATCGCGGGCAAGCCCGCTCCCACAGGGTTGAGCACTCTGATTCAATCAGGACAGCAACGCCTTCAGGTCGTTGTACAACGCCTCAGGAATCTGCACTCCCTCCACCACACTGCGTGCCCGCGCCGCATAACGCCGTTGCGACGGCAAGCGTGCACCCTGCCCTTCAATGCCCTGAAACAACACTTCGGCCCGGGCCAAATGTTCCTCAGTGGCCGCCCCCAGAAAACGTCGCGGATCCAGCGCAATGATCAACTCGCCATGGTACGGCGACGACTTGCTGCCCGCGTCATAGGCCAGCGACTCGGCACTGGTTAGATCACCGATCAGCGGCCCGGCGATCAACTCCACCATCGCCGCCAGCGCCGAGCCCTTGTGCCCACCGAACGTCAGCATCGCGCCGCCGTCGAGTACCACATTGGCATCGGTGCTCGGCCGGCCCTCAGCGTCCACGCCCCAACCCTCGGGAATCGCCTTGCCGGCACGCCGATGCAACTCGATATCACCCCGGGCAATCGCACTGGTGGCGAAGTCGAACACAAACGGATCCTGCCCCGAACGCGGCCAGCCAAAGGCAATGGGATTGGTGCCGAACACCGGCACATGTCCCCCGGCCGGTGCCACCCAGGCATGACTCGGATTACACGCCAGCGCCACCAACCCGGCAGCGGTCAACTGCTCGATCTCCACCCACAGCGCCGAGAAATGCACACAGCGATTGATCGCCAACGCCGCAATCCCGTTGGCCCGGGTTTTCTCCGCCAGCAACCCAAGCCCCGCCTGAAACGCCAATTGCGAAAAACCACCAGCGGCATCCACCCGCACGATCGACGGAGCCTGGTCGATCACCTGCGGCTCGGCATCGGCCGACACCTTGCCGGCCTGCAGGGAATTCACGCAGCCCAGAATCCGGTACAAACCGTGGGAGGCACAGCCATCGCGCTCGCCGGCGATCACCGTCGCCGCCACCGCTTGCGCGTGGGCCAGATTAAAACCGTTGTGCAACAGGATCGATTCGGCCAGTTCACGGGCTTCGATCAGGGTCAGTCGGATCATGCTCATCTCCTTGGACAGACCGGTCAGGGTGGTCTATTTGCAGGAAGGTGGCTTGATGGGTTTTGGCGCAGGGGGTGACGAAATTGGCACAGCGGTGGTGAAGGGGCGGCCTGCGGTCTTCTTGCGTCATGGCACGCTCAGTCAACTCTGGCCGTTGTGCTCAAGTATCACAAAATTCCTGGAATTAAAGTCGAAGTGCCAGGGGAAGTTACCCCGCTCACAATGACAAAAATAGAGCCACTGCGATGAGCCTGACAAAATCCCTGCCAGCCTGCCTGGCAATCACCTTCGCATCATTTGCCGCACATGCAGCAGATGGCCCTCCACCCCCCTCGGTGAACCAGCCCAGCGGCATAAACCTGGGCGGCACCAGTTTTTACGATGGTTTCGCGGGACCGCCCGGGTTGACGCATCAGACCTATCTGAAGTTCAGCACCGCAAGCAGCATCAGGGACAATGCAGGCAAGGATAATGGCGCCTTTGATAATCCGAAGATCAACGTCATCACGCTGATCAATCAGCTGAGCTATTACTCACCTGACACCATCGGGGGCGGTGCGCACCTGGGCTGGAGTTTGTTGGTGCCCATCGTCTCTCTGGACGGCGACTTCGGAGACAACGGGGCCAAGCTCCAGGATAACGCCACCGGCCTCGGTGACATCACGGTTGGACCTCAGGTCCAGTTCGATCCGATCGTCGACGCCCACGGCAGGCCGGTTTTTGTGCAGCGTGTGGCCTTCGATACCATCCTTCCAACGGGTAAATACGACAAACATAAAGACCTGAACCCAGGCTCCAACTACTTCTCTCTGAACCCCTACTGGGCAGCGACCTGGATGCCCGCACCGCGTTGGGAGGTGAGCTGGAGGTTGCAGTACCTGTACAACTTCAAGAACGACGACCCCGCCAGCAGCTCGGCGCAATATTTCGAAGGGCAATCCGTACGCGACACCCAGGCAGGACAGTCGGCGTGGGCCAACTTCACGGCCTCGTATGAAGTGATCCCAAAGGTCTCGGTCGGCATCAACGGGTACTACTTCAGGCAGATATCGGATGACGAAGTCAACGGAGGCAGGCTGAGCAATTCTCGGGAAAAGGTATTGGGCATTGGTCCGGGTCTGTTCTGGAAAATCACCGAAGACAAAGCCTTTTGGCTGAACACCTATAAAGAGACCGGCGTCGAAAACCGCTCCCGAGCGGATTACCAAGTGCAGGTTCGTTACGTTCACAAGTTCTGACTGACGTGTGCGCCCGCTCCTGCATGAGGAGTGGCCCCCCTGACCCGAGGTGATACTTCATGAACGCGCTCGACTCCATCGACAGCAAAAAATCATTGGGCGCTATTTGCCTGATGATGGTCATTTCCCTAGGGACGCTGCAAATCCAGCCTATTCTGGGTGGCGCGTTGATCGATCAACTCGGCTTGCCGCTCAATGCAATAGGCACCATTTTCGCAACAGAGCTTATTGCGATGGCCATCGCCTGCGGTGTTTGCGCCATGTTCATGGCGAGCATTGACCGGCGCCGCTTCGCCCTGGTTGCATTGTTGATCCTGGCGTCAGGCAATCTGGCCAGCACTCAACTGCACAGCCAGACTTGGCTACTCATTTGCAGAATGAT
Source organism: Pseudomonas sp. BF-R-26 (assembly GCF_019947395.1). Lineage (NCBI taxonomy): Bacteria > Pseudomonadati > Pseudomonadota > Gammaproteobacteria > Pseudomonadales > Pseudomonadaceae > Pseudomonas > Pseudomonas sp. BF-R-26. Next base: position 62,076 of record NZ_JAGYGK010000017.1, read on the forward strand.
CTGCGGCGCAAGCGGCGGCGCTGTTATGGCGGTTGTCTACGCTACAGCAGCACTGCGCACGTCTAAAGATGCAACTTTCGCAGTCATCAATATCGGCAATCTCCTCTGGGGCATGCTGCTGGTGACCTCCATGCCCATGATCGTGCAAACATTCGGCGTGAATGGTGCATTTTCCCTATTGGCCATCACCAGCGTGCTCGCGGTGTTGGGTTGCAGGAGGGTGCCCAAGCGCTACCCGGAAACACATCGTTCGGCCAACCTCTCGACTCCGCCATTTGGTCTCACGTCCATCCTGTTGATCATGCTGTTTGCGCTGCTGTTTTTCGGACATTCCGCCCTGTGGGTTTACCAGGAGCGCATCGGCAAAAGCATTGGCCTGGCGCCGCAGCAGATTGGTGGCATTCTCGGAGGCAGCATCCTTGCCGGCGCCCTTGGAGCAGGTCTTGCCGGGCTGATCGGACGTCGCCTGGGTTTGCTGTTTCCGCAACTTTTGAGCTTCGGTACAGCGCTGCTGGCGACCCTGGTCATGGTCTATGGCGATAGTGCCGTTGCTTTTGCCGCCACTGCCTGCCTGATCCATATGGTGTGGTTTTTCAGCCTGCCTTACCTGCTGTCCATGGCGGCAGAACTGGACCCTTCCGGTCGACTGGCGGGTTTGGGTAACGCCGCCATTTTTATCGGCCAAGGGCTCGGCCCATTTGGTGCAGCACTTGTCGTCGGTGAGGGACACTTCCGGGCCGTCGGATGGCTGGCCGCCTCAGCCTATTTGGCAGCCTTGATTATTTCGTGTCTGGTCGTTGCACGCTTTCGTCGAGGCGCGAAGCCTACCGGGCCGGCAATGTCCCCCCAATCGGTCTGAACGCTCACCCTGAACATGAACGAAACCGCCTATTAATGAGATGACCTGATGACTATTCCATTCCCTCAAACCCCTGAGTTTTCTGGTGCGCTCTATACGCCCAGCCGCGTAGAAGCAGAAGTGTTCGATCTCGAGATTGAAGGCACCCTTCCCGCCTCGATCCGTGGGACGTTTTATCAGGTCGCGCCAGACCCGCAGTACCCACCGATGCTGGGCACCGATATCTTTTTCAACGGTGATGGAATGGTCAGCGGGTTCTACTTCGCAAACGGCAAGGTTTCGCTGCGACGCCGCTACGTGAAGACGGACCGGTTGCTGGCCCAGCGTCGTGAAGGTCGTTCGCTCAATGGTATCTATCGAAACGTCTACACCAATGATCCACTCGCGGCGAAGAACAACACCACCGCGAACACCACCGTCGTGCCACACAACGGTGTCTTGCTCGCACTCAAGGAAGATGCCATGCCTTGGGCAATGGATCTCGAAACGCTGGAGACCCTCGGCGAATGGAATTTTGACGGGCAGATCAAATCAGCGACGTTCACCGCACACCCCAAGCTCGACCCGGCAACAGGAAACCTCTTGGCATTCAGCTATGAAGCCAAAGGAGAAGGCACGCCTGACCTGGCCTATTTCGAACTCTCGCCAGACGGAAAGCTGCTGCATGAGATCTGGTTCCAGGCACCTTATGCAGCCATGGTTCATGATTTCGCGGTGACCGAACACTACGTCGTGTTCCCGCTCATTCCGTTAACAGTGGACATCGAACGCATGAAAAACGGGGGGCCGCACTTCCAATGGCAACCCGATTTACCTCAGCTTTTCGCTGTCGTGCCACGCAACGGATGTGCGCAAGACGTTCGCTGGTTCAAGGGCCCCAAGGAAGGTTTCCAGGGTCATACACTCAATGCGTTCGATGAGGACGGCAAGGTTTACGTCGATATGCCGGTCACCGGAGGGAACATCTTCTACTTTTTCCCCCAGGCGGACGGTTATGTCCCACCGCCTGAAACGCTAGCCGCCAGCCTGATGCGCTGGACCTTTGACCTGAATGGTTCGCAGGACGAAATCCAACCGCAGCCACTGACTGACTACCCCTGTGAGTTTCCAAGGTGTGATGACCGCTACATCGGTCGAAAGTACGAGCACGGCTTCCTGCTCGCCTTTGATCCGCAGCGCCCCTACAACCCCGAGAATGGACCGATACCGTTTCAGTTTTTCAACTTGCTGGCTCACGTGAACCTGAAAACAGGAACCACCGACGCCTGGTTTCCCGGTGACAGCGGATGCTTCCAGGAGCCCATTTTCATTCCGCGCTCCCCAAATGCGGAGGAAGCCGATGGCTATGTCATTTCCCTACTCAATCTCATCGCAGAGGGCCGTAGTGAGCTCGTCGTTCTTGACTCTCGTGACATGGAGAGTGGCCCGATTGCGCGAATCAAAGTCCCGTTCCGGATGCGCATGTCGCTGCACGGGTGCTGGGCACCGAGCTGACGCATTGTGTGTCGCGTTGCCGAATGCAGGTTCCGTCCGCTGCTACAGATCGCTGACGGGTATTAAGCCCTCGTCCCTTTTCCAACCTCTCATAACATCGTTGCCATCCGCATACCGTACGGGTGGCACACCTCCCTCATCGCCCTTTTTCCCTCGATCCTGCGGTTCGCAAAAAGCCGCAAACTTTACATAAATTCCACATTTTAGGATTTATGCATAAATCCTACTTTACAGGATTTACCTGCAAGACTAGATTAAGCCTCATTGCATCCCGTGCGCATGCACCACTCTCTACCAAGGAGACTCCATGAAACTCGCGAGCTTTATTGTGCAAGGTCGTAGCACCTACGGCGTCGTCGAAGGCGATCAGGTCATTGATCTGGAATCGGTCAAGCCAACCTTCGGCACCGATCTCAAGCAGGCCATCGCCAACAATCGCCTGGGCGAGCTGACCAGCGTCGTTCTGGCGAGCCTGCCGCGCATCCCTCTGACGGAAGTGACTTTCCTGCCCGTCATCCAGAACCCGGGCAAGGTGCTGTGCATTGGCATCAACTACGCCACTCATGTGCGAGAAACCGGTCGTGAGATGCCGACCTACCCGATGATTTTTACCCGCTTCGCCGACAGCCAAACCGCCCACCTGCAACCCATCATTCGCCCAAAGGCCTCGCACAAGCTTGATTTTGAGGGCGAGCTGGCAGTGGTGATCGGTAAAGCGGCGCGTCACGTCAAGCAAGCCGACGCGCTGGACTATGTAGCCGGTTACGCCTGCTACAACGACGGCAGTGTCCGCGACTGGCAGAAGCACACCATTCAGTTCGTACCGGGCAAGAATTTCCCGAACACCGGCGGCTTTGGCCCTTGGCTGGTTACCAGCGATGAAATCGGTGACCCACAGGACCTGGAATTAACCACCCGCCTGAATGGCGAAGTGATGCAGCACACCAGCACCAGCGACATGATTTTCGATGTACGCAAGCTGATCGAATACTGCTCCACCTTCACCGAATTGGCCCCCGGCGACGTCATTGTCAGTGGTACCACCGGTGGCGTCGGCGCGTTCCGTGAGCCGCCGGTATGGATGAAGCCCGGCGATGAAGTCGAGATCGAGATCTCTCGAATCGGCATCCTGCGCAACAGCATCGCTGACGAGCAATAAACCATGACCAAACTGCCCCCATCGGAACAACTGCCAGAACAGGATGCCGACACCAAAGGTTCGAGCCTGGAGCGCATGCTGCGGGTACTCGACCTGTTCACCGAAGAGAGCCCTATCTGGGCTGTCGACGACATGGGCGGTGCATTGGGTTTCACCCGTTCGACTATCTACCGCTACGTGCGCGAACTGGCCGAGGCGAACTTGTTGTTCCAGGTCGAAGCCGGGCGTTACGCGCTCGGTGCCCGGATCATTACCTGGGACCGTCAATTGCGGCTAAGCGACCCCCTGGTGCGCGCCGCACAATCACTGGAGCCGAGCTTCCCACGGTGGAGCGAGCAACAAGTCTGGCTGATCTGCCGGCTGTTCAAGGACCAGGTCGTCTGTATTCATCAGCACGGCGATTTGTTCAGTGAGGTCAGCTATTCCCGCGGTTCACCCAGACCCTTGCTCCTGGGTGCGACCTCCAAGGCGATCCTCGCCAACATGACCTCGCGTCAACACAGTCAGCTATTTCTGGAAAAACCCGACGAGGTGCGCGCCAGCAACCTTGGCCAGACCTGGGAACAGTTTCGCCGTTCGCTGCAGCAATTGCGTCGTCAGGGATATGTTGCCAGCGCAGGCGAGGTCGACGCTGGGGTCTATGGCCTCGCGGCACCGATCTTCGACGGCGATGGCAAGGTCGTCGGCAGCATCAGCTGCGTTCGCCCGATTCAAGAACGTGACAGTGCTCAGGAAGAGGGACAAGGACAGCAGATTCTCGCCCTGGCGCAGGACCTGTCGCAGCGCATGGCTGCGCTCGCCAACCGCCCCAGGCAACTGGACTGAGCCATCCGGAAGGGAATAACAATGACAACCCTCAAAAGTTTCACCACCCAGGTACTGATCATCGGTGCCGGTCCTACCGGACTGACCCTCGCTAACCTGCTTGGCCAGGCCGATGTGGACACCTTGATCATTGACCGCAAGCCCGGCACCGTGACCGAGCCACGGGCCGTTTCGATCGATGACGAGTCTTTGCGCACCATGCAGGCCATCGGCCTGGATGAAGCCGTGTTGCGTGACGTGGTTCCTGGCTACGGCGTGCATTATTTCACTCGGCCCGGCGGCCGCTGCTTTGGCAAAGTCGAGCCTACCGGCAAGTTGTATGGGTTCCCCAAGCGCAATGCATTTCGCCAACCCCTTTTCGAGAGCACCCTGAAGAAAGGCCTCGAACGCTTTGCCAGTCTGAAGGCATGGTTCGGCCATGAGCTGCTGGAATTCAGTCAAGACCACCACGGCGTGCGCGCGCTGATCCGTAACGCCGATGGCGAGATGATAGACGTCAGCGCTGCCTATCTGGTCGCCTGTGACGGCGGCCGTAGCCCGGTGCGCAAGCAACTCGGGATTGAGATGGTCGGGTCGAGCTTCTCCTCGCGCTGGCTGGTGGTCGATACCGATGAAGATGACGACCCGTTCTGGCAAACACGTGTGTATTGCGATGCAAGACGTCCCGTCGTCGAAGTGCCAGGCCCCCACCGTACTCGCCGATTCGAGTTCCTGCTCAAGCCGGATGAAACGGATGAGCAAGTGCTCAGCGAAACTCGCCTGCAGGCGTTACTTCGCCCATTCAAGGGTGACGCCCCGGTTTCCATCGTGCGCAAGACTGTTTACACCTTTCACGCCCGGGTCGCCGAGCGGTGGCAGGTCGAGCGCGTGTTTCTCGCCGGCGACGCCGCGCATCTGACCCCGCCCTATGCCGGACAGGGCATGAACAGTGGTGTTCGCGATGCGCACAATCTGGGCTGGAAGCTGATCGGCGTGCTGAAGGGAAAAATGGCTGAAACCGCCCTGCTGTCTTATGAAAGCGAGCGTCGCGATCATGCGTGGGCATTGATAAAACTGGCCTTGAACCTCGGTGTGGTCATGGCACCGGCGACCGTCCTGCGCGCTCGTATGATAAGCGCTGCATTCGCCCTGATCGGCCTGCTGCCACCGTTGCGGGACTATTTCCTGCAAATGCGCTTCAAGCCTAAACCCCGGTTCACCAAAGGGCTGGTACTCACCGAAGGTGAAGCTGGAAAACTGTCCTGCGGACAGATGTTCCCTCAACCGATGCTCGCCGATTCCCATGGCCACGAACGTCTCCTCGACGAAACCATCGGCGCCGGCTTCGCCTTGATTCAATACGGTGAGCCGACCCGCCAACGTATCGATGAACTCATGCATGACCTCTGGGACCATCTTGAAGCCAAACGCATCCTGATCCTTCCCGAGCACGTCAAGACCATGCCTTCGATTCCTGGCTGCACGGTGCTCCAGGACCGTGAGGGTTTGCTCAAAGGAATACTGGGCGATTCAAACAAGTTTTTGCTGCTGCGCCCTGATCGCTATATCGCCGCCATCTTCGACAGGGCCACGGAGACAAAGGCTGCCGAATCGTTGCAGTCGCTATTGGGCATCGCCACGGCCAGAAACAGCGAAATCGAGGCGGGCATCGCCCCCGTCTTTCACTGAACCTTTCAAGCCACAGAGGTGTTTATGCAAACACTCCAGACTTCCACACCTGCACGCCTGTGCTACCTGCACCTGGCGAGCAAAGAACCGCAACGGCAAATCGATTTCTATCGGCGGATGCTGGATATGGACAGCCTGGCGCAGGCCGATGGCAGCTGGATACTGAGCGGCCCGCAACGCGCCATGCTGGTCTCTCCTACCGACCACTGTGGTCTGCTCGCGGCAGCTTTTGACCTGGGTAATCAGGCTCGACTGGAAGAACTGCGCGTTCGCCTGATCGAGAACGGCTGTGCGGTCGAAGACATTGACTCGCCGTTGCTCGAACCGGGGGCCTTTCTGATCCGTGACCCTCAGGGCCGGGAAACGATATTTGGCGTGGCTCGCGCCGATACCCAGGCCGATCGACCTGGCATGCCCGGCCGCCTGCAGCACGTGGTATTCCAGACCACTGAACTGGAAGCCATGATCGATTTCTACGTCAATACGGTGGGGTTTACCGTCTCGGACAATGTCGTCGATGAGCAGACCGGCCAGCTCATGACGTGTTTCCTGCGCTCGGACGATGAGCATCATACGTTGGCGTTTTTCCGCGGCTCGAAAAACGAATGGGATCACCACTGTTACGAAACCAACGAATGGAATGACATCCGTGACTGGGGTGATCGCTTCGCCAAGGAACGTATCACCCTCTTCTTCGGCCCTGGCCGACATGGACCGGGTAACAATCTTTTTTTCATGGTGGTCGATGCCGATCGCAACCGCCTGGAGTTCTCGGCCGAGCTCGAAGTAACCGATGCCTCCCGCCAACCCGGTGTCTGGCCACAGGAGGAATACACGCTCAACTCCTGGGGACGCGCCTGGATCAGGAGTTGAGCACTTTTCACCTACAGCGTTTGCACCCTCAACTTCCTTGAACGACGCGGCCACCTGCCTGCGAAGGTAAGACTATGACGACTCAACAGCTCGCCCCTTACGCCATCAATGGCGACCAATACATCAACGGCACCTGGTGTGCAGGTCGTTCCTCTCGACGCCTGGATGACCGCAACCCCTTCAATGGCGAACAGCTGCTGGAGATGCCGCTGGCATCGATTGCCGATCTCGATGATGCCTATCAGGCTGCACATCGTGCGCAAACGGCGTGGGCACAGCTGCACCCGACACAGCGCAGCGCACACCTTGAAAAACTGGCGCACGTCATCCAGAACCGCAGCGAAGAAATCATCAACTGGCTCATTCGTGAGTCCGGTAGCACCCGTATCAAGGCGAGCATGGAATGGCAGTTCACGCTGAACCTTGTTCGTGAGTGCGCAGCGCTGCCGATGCAGGTTGAAGGACGGATCCTGACGAGCTACAAGCCCGGCGAACAGAGCTTTGTCTTTCGAGAGCCCCTGGGTGTCGTCGGTGTGATTAGCCCATGGAATTTTCCCTTGTACCTGAGTATGCGTTCGGTAGTGCCCGCACTCGCACTGGGGAATACGGTCGTGCTCAAGCCTGCCAGCGACACGGCCGTGACCGGCGGCCTTCTGATTGCCCATCTGTTCGAAGAGGCAGGCTTCCCGAACGGTTCGCTCAATGTCGTGGTGGGCGCCGGTTCGGAAATTGGCGATGCCTTCGTCGAGCACCCGGTACCGAGCCTGATTTCATTCACCGGTTCCACGGATGTCGGTCGCAATGTCGGCCGCATTGCAACCGGTGGCAAACACATCAAACGCGTGGCGCTGGAGCTGGGCGGCAACGCTCCCCTGGTGGTCCTGGATGATGCGGACATTGAGATAGCGGCCCACGCCGCCGTGGTCGGGCGCTTCCTGCACCAAGGCCAGATCTGCATGAGCGTCAACCGAGTGATCGTCGACCGCTCGCTTTATGCAGACTTCTCGGCGCTGGTGGTGGAGCGCGTGCGCAACCTCAAGACTGGCGACCCCGCCAAGGCCGATACCGTGATCGGGCCGGTGGTCAATCAGAACCAGCTCGATGGCTTGCTGCGTAAGATCGATACGGCCCAGAGCGCCGGCCTGAAACAGCTTTGTGGCGGTCAGGCATCCGGGCTGGTGCTGCCCGCCCATGTATTCGGTGAAGTGGGAGCCGATCAGGAATTGGCACGCGATGAAACGTTCGGGCCTTTGCTGCCGCTGCTGATCGCTGAAAGCGAAGCCCATGCCCTGGCGTTGGCTAACGCCAGCGAGTATGGCCTTTCCAGCGCGGTGTTCACCCGGGACATGGCCCGCGGCTTGAACTTTGCCCGTGGCATTGTGGCGGGAATGACTCATATCAACGACATCACCGTCGATGACCAGCCCAATGCACCCTTCGGTGGTGAAAAGAACTCCGGCCTCGGACGCTTCAATGGTCATTACGCCCTGGATGAGTTCACCCGTGCCCATTGGGTCACCTGGCAGCCCGGAGGCCATCACTACCCTTTCTGATCATTTGCCAACATTGACCCTGCCAGGATTGGGCAAGTTTTGACCCTTTTGCCCAATCAGCAAATAACAATAAAAAAGAGGCGAAAAAATGAACAACTTAGCCTGTGTGTCTACCAATCAGATCGTTCGCTCCGACCGACTGATGAAGTGGAAAGAGTTCATGAGTGATCACCTGGGCCGCACGCCAGAGTATATAAAGCGCCTGGAGTCGACGTTCATCGACCCGTTGCATGACAGCAACTTTCAGGGACGACTGGAGTATGGAGATTTAGGTCAGTTGCGCTTCTGTCGAATGACCGCCAGTGCCCATCGATATTCACGCCATCTGAGCAAGGCGGTCGATTCGCTCGACACCCCGCGCATGTTGATACTGCAGATTGCTGGCGTCAGTCACTTCGAGCAAAGTCAACAAAGCAGCGTATTGGCACCTGACGAAATGCTATTGGTCGACTGTGGCAAACCTTTCAGCGTTACCAGCACGCAAGGCTGCGAACACTTCATCCTGCTGTTCCAGGGGGCGCCCGGACAGCCCGCGCGAACAGGCGATGTGCATCTTAACGGTCGCAATGGACTGGGCCGCATGCTGATGCATTTGATCAGTGATGCTTACAACCAATACCCCTTGCTCAACAGCAACTCGGCCGGGCTGATCGGCGACAGTATCGCCGGGCTTCTGGATAACGTTCTGAAGAACAAACAGGAAGAAAAGCAACTCGAACACGACTTCCGTTTCTTCAAGCAGAACCGCCTTAAAGCCTATATCGAGCGCCACCTGGCCGACCGCGACCTGACCATCGAACGCATCGCCAACGCCGAACAGTGCTCGGTGCGCAGCTTGCATCGAGCGTTCCAGGATGAGCTGGGTTGCAGCGTCAGCGAATACATCTGGCAACGGCGTTTGTCGCGCTGCGCCGAAGATCTGCGCAACCGGGAACATGCCCATCGCTCGCTCACCGAAATTGCCTATGCCTGGGGCTACGGCAGCAGTTCCCATTTCAGCAGGCACTTCAAATCGACGTTCGGCATGTCACCTCGGCTATTCCGTGATACCGCGAACGACATCAGAGTGAAATCGACTGCCGCATAATCAATTCCACCCGCCGCCCATCACCTTGTACAACGTCACCCGGTTGCTCTGTTCGGTCAGACGCAGGGTGATCAGGTCCTGCTGCGCGCTGTAGAGTGAACGCTGGGCGTCCAGGGCTTCGAGATAACTTTGCGAACCGCCACGGTATAGGGCGTCGGACAATTCGAAGCTTTTACGGCTGGCGTCGGTCAACGCTTGCTGGGCCGCGATGCGTCGATCCAATGTGCTGCGCACCGCCAAGGCATCGGCCACTTCCTTGAAGGCGCTCTGCAGCGTTTGCTGGTAGGTCTGCACCTGAATCTCGCGCTCGGTCTTGGCCGAGTCCAGCGTCGCGCGGTTACTGCCGGCATCGAAGATTGGCAGGCTGATGCTCGGGGCAAACGTCCAGGCGCCGCTGCCGGACTTGAACAGACCGGACAGGGCCGAGCTTGAGGAACCGGCATTGGCCGTCAGACTGATGCTCGGAAAGAACGCCGCACGGGCCGCACCGATGTCAATATTGGCCGACTTGAGCGTGTGTTCGGCGGCTAACACATCCGGGCGCCGTTGCAGCAGGCTGGACGGAAGCTCGGCCGGCACCTGAACCAGCGCCGCAGCCGATTCCAGATTCGCGCCTGGCAATAGCTCCTCGGGGATATCGCTGCCGACCAGCAGGCGCAAGGCATTGCGGTCCTGAAGAATCTGGCTTTCATAGACCGCCGCGTCACCCCGGGCCGACTCCACGGTGGTTTGCGCCTGCGCCACTGACAGACCGGAAGAGCCACCCATTGCGTGACTGCGTTGGGTCAATTCGTAGGTCGTCTGCTGACTGCGCAAGGTCTCCTGGGCCAGGTGCAGGCGTTCATTGTCAGCCGCCAGGGTCAACCAGGCCGTGGCCACTTCGGCCACCAGGCTGATCTGCGTGCTACGCCGGGTTTCGGTCAGTGCCAGATAGTCTTCCAGCGCTTCGTCCTGAAGGTTCTGTACTCGCCCGAACACATCCACTTCATAACTGCTCAGGCCCAGTTGCGCACTGTAGTCATGACTGGTGACCGCCGAGCCAGTGTTGGACAACGAGCCGGGCGTGCGGCTGTGAGTGCCGCTGACGCTGGCATCGATCGAAGGCAAAGACTCGGCTCGCTGAATCCGGTATTGAGCCTGGGCCTTCTCGATGTTGAGGCTGGCCAGACGCAGGTCGCGATTGTTGGCCAGGGCCAGGGACTGCAAGCGCGCCAGACGGCTGTCAGTGAAGAACTGCTTCCACTCGATATCGGCGCTTACCTCCCCCTTGGGCGTACGGGCTGCAGGCAGCCATTGTTCAGAGACTGGCGCTTGCGGACGCTCATACTGTGGCGCCAGATTGATACAGCCACCGAGCAGCGCGAAGACGGCCAGCAGTGGCCAGCGAAAGTTGATCATGCATCACCTGACTGGGCGGATTGGACGGAGGTCGAAGCCGTGGAAACACGGCCAAAGCGACGGCGAATCTGTACGAAGAACAACGGTACGAAGAAGATCCCCAGCACCGTGGCGGTGAACATGCCGCCCAGCACGCCGGTGCCGATGGCCTGGCGCCCGGCGGAACCGGCGCCGGAACTCAGGGCCAGAGGCAGCACGCCGAACATGAACGCCAGGGACGTCATGAGAATGGGCCGCAGGCGTTGCCGCACGGCGATCAGCGTCGCCTCCCGCAAGCTGTTGCCCTGCTCTTGCAGGTGCTTGGCGAATTCGACGATCAGAATCGCGTTTTTGGCCGCCAACCCCACGGTGGTCAACAGCCCGACCTGGAAGTACACATCGTTGCTCAAACCACTGAAGCGGGTTGCCAGCACCGCGCCGACCACACCCAACGGCACCACCAGCATCACCGAGAATGGCACCGACCAACTCTCATAAAGCGCGGCCAGGCAGAGGAACACAAACAGCACTGATATCCCGTAAAGCAACGGTGCTTGCGAACCGGAAAGGCGCAACTGATAGGACTGCCCGGTCCACTCGTAACCGATGCCTTCCGGCAATTGCTTGATAATCGCTTCCACAGCATCCATGGCGACCCCGGAACTTACCCCCGGAGCAGAATCGCCGACCACCTCCAGCGATGCGTTGCCGTTGTAGCGTTCCAGCAACGGTGAGCCATAGCTCCACGAACTGCTGGCGAACGAGGAAAAAGGCACCATCTCATTGTTACTGTTGCGCACGAACCAGTGCTCCAGGTCGACCGCCTGCATCCGCGACGAAGCCTGGCCCTGAACGTAGACCTTCTTCACACGCCCCTGGTTGAGGAAGTCATTGACGTAAGTGCCGCCCAACGCCGTGGACAAGGTGGTATTGATGTCGCTGGTGCTCAGGTTCAAGGCCCCGGCCTTGCGATCGTCGATGCTGACCTTGAGCTGCGGGGAGTCGTCCAGGCCATTGCTGCGTACCCCCAGCAGTCGAGGGTCTTTGTTGGCCAGTTCGATAAACTTCTCCCGCGCCACCACCAGCGCATCATGCCCCAGGCCACCGAGATCCTTGAGTTGCAGGTCGAAGCCGGAAGACTGTCCCAGGCCCCGCACAGCCGGTGGTTGCATGACGAACACATTGGCATCGCCAATGCTCGACAGCGCCATGGTCGCCCGCTGGGCTATCGATGCTGCGTCCTGCCCTGCCCCCGACCGCTCGCTCCAGTCCTTGAGCCGGATAAAGGCGCGGGCGGTGTTCTGGCTGTTGCCGTTCATGCCCAGGCCAGAGATGCTGATCAGCGCCTCGACTTCCGGCTGTTCGAGGATGTAGCTTTCGAACTGCTTCACCACTGCTTGTGTGCGGCTGTCCGTGGCCCCCACCGGCAACTGCACCTGAGCCATGAGAATGCCCTGGTCTTCATCAGGCAGGAACGAAGTCGGCAGGCTGAAATAGCCGGCCGCCATCGCCAGCACCACCAGCCCATAGACCAGCAGACTTGCGCGTCCACGCTGAAAAATTGCCCCCACCCATCCTTTATAGACCTCGGCGCCGCGTTCGAAGCTGCGGTTGAACCAGCCGAAGAACCCGCCTTGAGCACCATGCCCCTGAGCATCGGACGGCTTGAGCAGGGTCGCGCATAACGCCGGCGTCAGGGTCATGGCCACCAGCACCGAGAGCACCATGGCCGAAACGATGGTCACCGAAAACTGCCGGTAGATGATCCCCGTAGAACCGCCAAAAAACGCCATGGGAATGAACACGGCACTGAGGACCAGGGCAATGCCGACCAGGGCGCTGGTGATTTCATCCATTGACTGACGCGTGGCGGCCAGGGCCGACAGCCCCTGTTCGCCCATCACCCGTTCGACGTTCTCCACCACCACAATCGCGTCGTCCACCAACAGGCCGATGGCCAGGACCATGGCGAACATGGTCAGGGTGTTGATCGAATAGCCGAACAGCGCCAGTACGCCGAACGTCCCGAGCAGTACCACCGGCACGGTGATCGCCGGGATCAGCGTGGCCCGCAGGTTCTGCAGGAACAGGAACATGATCAGCACCACCAGAACGATGGCCTCCCCCAGGGACTTGACCACTTCTTCGATGGACAGGCTGACAAAGGGTGTCGTGTCGTAAGCGATCACGTTCTTGAGCTGCATTTCCGTCGGGTAGAAAGGCTCCAGTTCCTTGAGTTTGGCCTTCACTGCTTCACCCACGCTCAGGGCATTGGCCCCGGCGGCGAGCTGCACGCCCATGGCGGCGGCGGGTTTTCCGTTGAGGGCAGAACTCACGTCGTAGCTTTCACTGCCCAGCTCGACTCGCGCCACATCCCCCAGCAGCACCACGGCCCCATTGCTGGTGGACTTGACCACGACATTGCGAAACTCTTCGGCGGTTTGCAGTTTGCTGCGGGCACTGATGGTGGCATTCAGTTGCTGCCCGGCCACCGCTGGCAATGCACCGAGCTGGCCGGCGGAGACTTCTGTGTTCTGCGCCTCCAGGGCGCTGCTGATGTCCGATGGCATCAACGCGTACTTTTCCAGCAGGGCCGGGTCCAGCCAGATGCGCATGGCGTAGCCCGAACCGAGAGTCTGCACATCGCCGACGCCATCGATACGGCTGATCTGGTCCAGCAAGGTGCTGGAAATGTAATCGCCGATCTGGGTGCCGGTCACGCTTTCGTTGTCGGAAGCCAGGGCGGCAATCATCAGGAAGTCCGACCCGCCCTTGGTCACGGTCAGGCCTTCGCTCTGTACCGACTGTGGCAGTCTCGACTCAGCCTGTTGCAGCTTGTTCTGCACCTGCATCTGCGCCACATCCGGGTTCGTGCCCGCGGTGAACGTCAGCTTGATACTGGCACTGCCCGCCGAGCTGCTGGAGGCCGACATGTAGGTCAGGTTATCCAGGCCTTTCATCTGCTGCTCGATGACCTGGGTCACCGAGTCTTCCACGGTCTTGGCCGAGGCGCCGGTGTAGGTGGCGGAAATACTAACCGTCGGCGGCGCGATGTCCGGGTACTGTTCCAGGGGCAACTGACTGATCGACAAGGCCCCGGCAAGCATGATGACGATGGCGATGACCCAGGCAAAAATCGGCCGATCAATAAAGAAACGCGCCATGCTCAGCCCTCCTGCGCAATGGCGACAGGTGCCGATTTCGGCGTGCGGCTGCGAGTGCCGGGGTTCTGCGCCACCACTGATTCACCGACTCGGACTTTCTGCCCGCCCTCGACAATTACCTGGTCACCCGCCTTCAGACCCGCCGCGACCCACCACTGATTGTCCACGGCGCGGTCGATGGTCAGCACGCGCTGCTCGACCTTGCCATTGACCACCACCAGCACCGAGGTCATGCCACTGGCACTGCGGTTCACCGCCTGTTGCGGAATCAATATCGCCTGATCGTCCCGAGCCTGTTCCAGCACCGCCCGCACGTACATACCCGGCAGCAATAGACGTTCCGGGTTGGCTATTTCAGCCCGCAAGGTCACGGTGCCGGTGCCCTCATTGACGCTGACCCCGCTGAACTTCAAACGCCCTTCATGGGCGTAAGTGCTGCCGTCATCGAGCTTGAGACTGATCCGTGCTTCGCCTTCGCCGTTGCTTTGCAGCACGCCGCTGGCCAGGTCGCGCTTGAGGCGCAACAGCTCGGTGGTCGATTGGGTGACGTCAACGTAGATCGGGTCCAACTGCTGCACCGTGGTCAGCGCACTGTCCTGATTGGCCACCACCAGTGCACCGGGGGTGACCGTCGAGGTTTCGATGCGCCCGCTGACGGGTGAGCTGATGCGGGTATATGCCAGGTTGATGCGCGCGGTATCCACGCCGGCCTGCGCCACTTGCAGTTCGGCTTCGGCGGTCAGCAGACTGGCCTGGGCATCCTCGTTGTCCTGCTGGCTGATGGCATCGATCTTCGCCAACTGTGCATCGCGCTTGGCCGTGGCCTGGGCCGACTTCAACGTGGCGCGCGCCTTGGCCAGGGTCGCCTGTGCTTCAGCCAACGCAGCCTTGTAAGAGGACGCGTCCAGCTGATACAGCGCCTGCCCGGCCTTGACCTCGGCACCTTCGACAAACAGCCGCTGCTGGACGATACCGCCGACCTGCGGGCGGATCTCGGCGACCATGAACGCTTGAGTGCGCCCGGCCAGCTCTGTGGTCAGCGCCTGGCTTTTGGGCTGCACCGTGATCACTGACACCTTGGGCGGTTCGATCACGGGCGCGGATTCGCCGGGGGAGCAACCGCTCAACACGAGCAGAACAATCAAGGACAGTAGAACGGCGGCGGTCACCAGGGATTTGGCGAATAGTTTGGTCGACATAAATGCCTCTGCAAGACGGGATGGAGCAAGTCAGGCGCCATACTGCGAGGCAAATGTGCAGGAAAATTGAAGATTGCCCGCCGCCCTTGAATCTTCGTCGCGCCAAGGCCTAAATGGGCGTGCCATTCACCGACCTGCCCGAGCCCATGAAACTGAGCATTTCCACCAAGCTGTTTATCGCCGTACTGGCCAGCGTGCTGTTTGTCATTTTGAGCATGGGGTTGGCCAACGGCTGGAGCTTTGGCAAAGGTTTTCTCGACTACCTCAACGAACAGGCCCTGGTGCGCATGACGCCGGTGCTGCCGCGCCTGGCCAGCGCCTACGAGCGCGAAGGCAGCTGGGAATTCCTGCGCAACCAGCCGGATCGCTGGTTCGAGCTCATGCGTCCGGAGCCAGGCGAAAACCATTCCGGCCCACAGCTGCCCACTCTGCCCACTTCCGACCTGACTGGAGCGGTATTTCGCATCGCCCTGCTGGACCAGCAAAAGCAACTCGTCATGGGCTACTCGGCGATTGCCGACGATGCCCTGATGCGCCCTATCGAGGTCGCCGGTAAAACCGTCGGCTGGCTGGCGGTGACACCGTTCCAGAACGTGACCGAAGCCGGTGGCGAACGCTTTCGTCTGTACCTGTTGCGCACCAGTCTGGCCGTGGGCGTGCTTTCGTTGTTGCTGGCGATGCTGATCGCCTGGTGGATCGCCCGCACCCTGCTTGACCCGGTCAAGCGGGTGGCCGCCGCCACGCACCGATTGGCCGCCGGGGAATACAGCAACCGGGTGTCGGTGTCCTCCAATGACGAAGTCGGTCAACTGGCCCGTGACTTCAATCAGCTGGCATATACGCTGGAACGAAACGAAAAAATGCGCCGGGAGTTCATGGCCGATGTTTCCCATGAACTGCGCACCCCGCTGTCGGTGTTGCGTGGTGAACTGGAGGCCATCGAGGACGGTGTGCGCACCCTCGATCAATCCTCAATGAAATCGCTGCAAGGCGAAGTCAGCATGCTCAGCAAACTGGTGGATGATCTGTATGAACTGTCCCTGGCCGATGTGGGCGCACTGACTTACCGCAAGAGCGAATGCGATCTCAACGAGCTGCTGGACGGTTGCGTGGCGATGTTCCAGGAACGCTGCAATGCGCGGCATCTGCGTCTGGAGCTGGAGCTGCCTACCCCGCCGCCAAGGGTGGAGGCCGACCCCAAACGCTTGCAGCAACTGTTCGCCAATCTGCTGGAAAACGCCGTGCGCTATACCGATGAAGGCGGCATGCTGCGCATTCGTGCGGCCAGCGATGGCGACGTCGTACGCATCGACTTCCAGGATTCCGGCCCCGGGGTCAACGCGGATCAGTTGCCGCGGCTGTTCGAGCGTTTTTACCGCGGCGAAACTTCACGCAATCGCGCCAGTGGTGGCGCCGGTCTGGGGTTAGCCATCTGTCACAGCATCGCCCTGGCCCACGGTGGCAGCCTCAGTGCCGATCACTCTCCTTTGGGTGGCCTTTGGCTGACCCTGCGCCTGCCACGGAACGCCTGAACCATGGTCAACGACAGCCCGATTCTCATCGTCGAAGACGAACCCAAACTGGCCGCGTTGATGCGCGACTACTTGATCGCCGCGGGCTATACGACCCAATGCCTGGACAACGGGCTGGCGGTGGTGCCGGCAGTACGGGCCAGTGAGCCGCGACTGGTCCTTCTCGACCTGATGCTGCCTGGGTGTGATGGACTGCAAGTGTGTAAGGAACTGCGCAGCTTCAGTGCCGTGCCTATCATCATGATCACCGCCCGGGTCGAAGAAGTGGATCGCCTGCTCGGGCTGGATCTGGGCGCCGACGACTATATCTGCAAACCCTTCAGCCCCCGCGAAGTGGTGGCCAGGGTCAAAGCCATTCTGCGGCGCAGCCCGCATTTTCTGTCGTCTGCTGCTGCGCGTCTGCACATTGACGAAGAGCAGTACCTGGCGTCCCTCGACGGCATCGCACTGGACCTGACACCCTTGGAACTGCGCCTGCTCAGCACCCTCGCCCGCTCTCCGGGACGCGTGTTTTCCCGGGATCAGTTACTCGACAGGATCTATTCCGATCACCGGGTGGTCACCGACCGCACGGTCGACAGCCATATCCGTAATCTGCGACGCAAGCTCGAACAGGCCTGCCCGGGAGAGCATCCGATCGAGTCGTTGTATGGGGTAGGCTATCGGTTTCAGCTCGCCGACACCTGAGCGTCGTCGAGATGGACGTTATTGATCCGCCGCATAGATGACGGTTTGCGCGCTGTCGGATGCAGCAAGGCGGCGGGTGAAGTAGGTGTCGCCTTCATCTGTCTGAATCTCGTAGTCGACCTTGCTGGCGACACGGCCCGATGCATCGGCATGCTTGATGATTTTCAGCACCCGCTGAAACTTCACGCTCTGAGTACCGTTATGGGCCGGCCCCGTAAGCACATTGACCGTTTGAAACCAGCCTTCATTCTTTTTGTTCGACACGAGGGTGCCGGTCAGTGCCTCAAAGCGCTCCAGACGGGTAAAACCCCAGAGTGTCTGTTCCTCGACGGCTTTGCCTTGGGCGGTGGAACCCGTGAATACAAACAGATTAATGGCCGGATTGTCTTCGCAAAAGAAGTCATAGGGCACAAGCCCGTCGACCATTTTCTTGCCGGGAACGAAACCCTTTTTATGAACCAGAAACATGACCACCTCCACGCTAAAACATCAGCAACCGCTGAGTAAGTTTGAGCGGAAAGTCTACTGAGGCGGGGCGTACAGGGCCGTCAAGCCAATGTAATATCGTGTAAAGATCACGCCCGATGGGGCAAGCTGATTTCCACAGTCAACCCACCGGACGACTCGTTGCGCGCCATAATCGTGCCGCCGTGTATCTCCACAGCCCTTGAAGCGATCGCCAGGCCCAGCCCGAAACCGGCACTGGTCTCGTTCAGGCCGCGCTCGAACGGATGGAAAATGTCCTGCAGTCGCTCGTTTTCAACACCCGGCCCCCGATCGGTAATCTGCACCGTCAGGTAGTCTGCGTCGAGATTGACCTGCGCCACGACAGCAACAGCCGTGCTCAGCCTGGTATAGCGCACCGCGTTTCGAATGACGTTCTCGAAACACCGATACAGCAGTTCGCCGCTGGCACGACTGACAAAGGCCGGACACGCCTGCAGGCTCACCCGGCAACCTTTCATTTGCGCCTCGAATTGAGCGTCCTCGACGATCACCGACAGCAACTCGACGATATCGATTGGCTCGCACTCGATACTCTCGGGCCGACCCTGCATGCGCGCCAGGGTCAACAACGCCTCGATCAGCGTGTCCATGCGCACCGACTCGCGATCGATGCGCTCCACCATTTCCAGGCGTGCAGGATCTTGCTGCAACAGCCCGATGGCCGCTTGCATGCGCGTCAACGGTGAACGCAGTTCGTGAGAAATGTCGTGCAGCAGATGTTGCTGAGCCTCCACCAGCAGCTTCAACTGGTTGGCCATTCGATCGCAATCCTCGGCCAGATCAACGATTTCATCACGGCGTCGCCCCATCATCGGCTTGACCCGGGTTTCGAAACGCCCCTGGGCCACGTCGCTCATGGCCCGCCGAAGATAGGCCAACGGCCATGCCAGGTAGTACGCCAGATACCCGCTGAACAGCGCACTCATCACCGTGCCGATGAACAACGGAATCGAGCGCCCCGGCCCCCTGTCACCTTCTTTGCCAAGGGCATGTGTAGACCTGAGCGACAGCGCAATACCGTCCTTGCTGATGACCGATCGCTCATAAGCCGGTTGTGGAACCGGCGACCCCGCCACTAGCTGGCCTGCACTGTCATACACGCCAATGGCCTGGTCTCCGGGGTGCTCCCACACCGTCAGCAGCTGCCGGCCCGACTCGACACCAAACTGGCGCAGCAGCTGTTCTTCGCTGGCAAGGATCGCTTCCAGATGAGGATCACCGGGCCTGAAACTGCCCAGCACCAGAACGCCCAACCCGACAAAAAACGTCAGGCTGGTGGCGAGCCAAAACGCCAGGAACAGTTTCCAGAACAGTCGGCTGGGTTTCATCATTCGGCGATCAACAGGTAACCGAGGCCACGCACGCTCTGAATCCAGGCTTTGGCGTCGGGGCGCGGTCCCAGCTTCTGGCGAATGCTGCTGATGTGCACGTCAATACGCCGGTCGTAGCGAGTCAAGGGACACCCCAAGGCATTGAGCGACAGATCCTGTTTGCTCACCACCTGCCCGGCACAACGGGCCAGTTCTTCGAGCAAGCTGAACTCGGTACTGGTCACCCCCAGCTCGCGCCCCTGCCAGAGGGCCTGACGCTTGCCGGGCCACAAGACCAGCGGGCCGGTCCTGATCACTTCTGTGGTTGGCTGATCCACCGGCTGCACCCTGCGCATGATTGCCCGCAAACGTGCCACCAATTCCCCCGGTGAGCTGGGCTTGGGCACATAATCATCGGCGCCCAGTTCCAGGCCGGTGATCTTGTCTATGTTGTCGCCTCGGGCGGTGAGCAACACTACTGGCACCTGGCTCACGGCCCGAATGCGCCTGAGCACCTCGATACCCGACAGCCGCGGCAGCATCACGTCCAGCACCACGATGCTGTAGCGCCCGGACAGCGCCTGGACCTCACCCTCCTCGCCCGTGTGCACTGCTGTCACCTCAAAGCCTTCACGCTCCAGGTATTGGCTGAGCATTCCAGTCAGTTCCTGGTCATCGTCGACTAGCAATACGGAGATCATGGGGAGCTCTTGAGTGTGTGTCCACGCATTATCGCCCTTGCACTGCACACCGTCATCGCCCCGGGGCGAACCTTTACCTAACTTGACACTTGGTTAACCGCACCAAACGCACCGAGCTTTTATGCTTCACCTCCACCAGCCTGCTCGCTCCGCGGACTCGTCTTACTGTGAGATATCCGCGCCCGCCTACGCTGCTTGTCGATGTGTTCTGGATAAGATCTTGATGAATTTTTCGCGCCTGCTCTGCTCGGCTGCACTGCTACTCAATGCCACACTGGTGCATGCTCAAGGCTTCAAAATTTCCGATATTCGCATCAACGGCCTTCAGCGGGTTTCCGCCGGGAGTGTGTTCGGTGCCTTGCCATTGAACGTCGGTGATGACGCCGATGAGCGCCGCTTGGTGGAGTCCACCCGTGCGCTATTCAAGACCGGTTTCTTTCAAGATATCCAACTGGGGCATGAGGGTGATGTCCTGGTCATCACTGTAGTCGAGCGGCCCTCGGTCGCCAGTATCGAGATCGAAGGCAACAAGGCGATCTCCACTGAAGACCTGATGAAGGGCCTCAAGCAATCCGGTCTGGCCGAAGGCGAAATCTTCCAGCGCGCCACCCTCGAAGGTGTGCGTAATGAGCTGCAGCGGCAATACGTCGCTCAGGGTCGCTACTCGGCGTCGGTCGATGCCGAGGTGATCGCGCAACCGCGCAATCGTGTGGGCCTGAAAATCAAGATAGACGAAGGCGCCGTTGCGGCCATCCAGCACATCAACGTGGTGGGCAATACCGTTTTCACCGAAGAACAATTGACCGATCAATTCACCCTCAAGACCAGCAACTGGCTGTCGTTCTTCAAGAACGATGACAAGTACGCCCGTGAAAAACTCTCCGGTGACCTGGAGCGTCTGCGTTCCTACTATCTGGATCGCGGCTATATCAATATGGATATCGCTTCGACCCAGGTGTCCATCACCCCGGACAAGAAACACGTCTATATCACCGTCAACATCAATGAAGGCGAGAAGTACACCGTTCGTGACGTCAAGCTCAGCGGTGACCTGAAAGTCCCTGAAGACCAGGTCAAGTCCCTGCTGCTGGTTCAGAAAGGCCAGGTGTTCTCGCGCAAGCTGATGACCACTACGTCCGAACTGATCACCCGTCGCCTGGGTAACGAGGGTTACACCTTCGCCAACGTCAACGGCGTACCGACCCCGCACAATGATGACCACACCGTAGACATCACGTTCGCCGTGGATCCGGGCAAGCGTGCCTACGTGAACCGCATCAACTTCCGGGGCAACACCAAGACCGACGACAAGGTACTGCGCCGTGAGATGCGTCAGATGGAAGGTGGCTGGGCTTCGACCAACCTGATCGACCAGTCCAAGACGCGCCTGGAACGTCTGGGCTTCTTCAAGGAAGTCAACGTCGAGACGCCGGCCGTGCCGGGCGTCGATGACCAGATCGATGTGAACTACGGCGTCGAAGAACAGGCGTCCGGTTCGATCACCGCCAGCGTCGGTTTTGCCCAGAGCTCAGGTCTTATCCTCGGTGGTTCGATTACCCAGAACAACTTCCTGGGCACGGGTAATTACGCCAGCCTGGGCCTTACCCGCTCGGGATATCAAAACAAGTACAATTTCGGTTTTACCAACCCCTACTTCACGCCGGACGGCGTGAGCCTGGGCTACAACCTGTTCTACAACGCCACCGACTACAACGATTATTACGATGACGGTGTTTCGTACTATTCCATCAATAGCTATGGCGCCGGCACCACCATCGGTTACCCGATCAATGAAACCTCACGGCTGAATTTCGGCCTGACTGTGCAACATGACAGCATCGATCCAGGCACCTACAGCGCCGATGAGATCTACGACTTTATCGAACGTGAGGGCAAGGAGTTCACCAACTTCAAGGCCAATCTCGGCTGGTCGGAATCGACCCTGAACCGCAGCGTGCTGGCCACCCGCGGACATTCGCAAAACCTGAACCTGACGGTGACGGTACCCGGCAGTGACCTGAGTTTCTACAAGATCGATTACACGGGACAGACCTTCCTGCCGGTCAGCGACGCCACCTCGCTGCGGTTCCATACCAAGCTCGGCTATGGCAACAGCTATGGCTCAACAGACGGTCTGCCGTTCTATGAAAACTACACCGCCGGTGGCGAGGGCTCGGTGCGCGGCTTTGAAAGCGGCACCCTCGGCCCGCGCAACACCCCGGCCACTGGCACGTATGCCAGTGCCGGACAGACGTATTATTCCGATCGGGACACCGAAGCACTGGGCGGCAACATCCTCATCACCGGCGGCGTGGAATACCTGTTTCCGTTGCCCTTTATCAAAGACAATAAATCCCTGCGCACCTCAATTTTCTGGGACGTCGGTAGCGTCTACTCAAACAAGTGCTACCTGAGCACCACCCAGGCTTGCGACGGTGTCGACCTCAACCAGATGGCCAGTTCCGTGGGTGTTGGCGTCACTTGGTACAGCCCATTGGGTCCCTTGAGCGTCAACCTGGCGTTTCCGGTTCAAACGCCTGATAACGCGGATACGCAAGTGTTTCAGTTCTCTATGGGGCAGACGTTTTGATCAGGTAAGTGAAGGTATGAGAAAGCGCCAACCCTGGCGTAATACTGTTCACTTAAGAGAGTCTTGAGTCAGTGAGAAACTTGTGCCGAGGGAGCTTGCTCCCGCTTGAGTGCGTAGCACTCACAAAAATCGGCAATGGTTGTCAGATTTTCGGGGCCGCTACGCAGCCCGGCGCGAGCAAGCTCGCTCGCCACAAAGGTCAGCATGACTGAAGAGTCTCGCCTGAATGAACAGCATTACAACTTTGGCGAGCTTGATTGATCGGTAGTACGAGTAGTCAGGGTTGACGTAGCATCCACCGCGCCTTTCACCCCAATTCGCTTTCCCGAATCAGCTTCTTATCAATCTTCCCAACGCTGGTTTTAGGAATCTGCGCGACGAACTTGAACTGCTTGGGGATCGCCCATTTGTTGATGCGGCCACGCTCGACAAATCCTTGCAGATGCACCTCCAGGATCTTGCGGTCGAGATATTGCCCAGGCTCGCACACCACCAGCGCCATCGGCCGTTCACCCCATTGCTCATCGGCAATGCCCACGACCGCGACCGACATCACCGCCGCGTGTTCGCTGATCAGGCTTTCCAGTTCCAGGGAGCTGATCCACTCCCCTCCCGTCTTGATGACATCCTTGATTCGATCTTTGATTTCCACTCCTCCCAAGGCGTCGATAGAGGCCAGATCGCCGGTGTGCATCCAGCCGTTGTGCCACAACTCGGCGCCCTTTTCGGGCTCCTTCAAATAGCCTTGGGTCAGCCAGGGTGCGCGCACCACGATCTCGCCCAGAGACTCGCCGTCATGGGCAACGTCATTGCCATTGGCATCGATGATTTTCAGGTCGACCATCGGCACCGGCGTGCCAGTCTTGATGCGGGTGGCCAGTTGGGCTTGCGTGGATTGTTCGAGGTCTTCATCACGCAGGTACGTCAGGCACAGCAATGGGCATGTTTCCGACATGCCGTAACCGCTGTGCACCTGAATACCTTGGGCGCTCGCTTCGCTGGCAATTCCCAGCGTCAGTGCGCTGCCACCCAAGAGCATTTTCCAGCCATCGAAACGGGTCTGTCCCGCTTCCTCGCAGCTCAAGATCATCTGCAGAATGGTCGGCACGCAGTGGGAAAAAGTGACCTTTTCCTCACGATACAGCCTGACCAGGCTGTTGGGTTCGTAGCGGCCGGGGTACACCTGCTTGAGCCCCATCAGGGTGGCGACATAAGGCACACCCCAGGCATGCACGTGAAACATCGGGGTGATGGGCATGTACACATCATCGGAACGCAGCAACGGCAGGCCTTGATAGACGCCCAAAGTGCCCACGGCATTCAAGGTGTGCAGGACCAATTGGCGGTGGGTGAAATACACGCCTTTAGGGTCGCCAGTGGTGCCCGTGGTGTAGAAAAGGGTCGCCACCGAGTTTTCATCGAAATCGGGAAAGTCGTACTGGTCTGCGGCCCTGGACAATACGTTTTCATATTCCCCCAGCACCGGTAACCACGTATCGATTGCTGTGTCGTCCGTGAGCTGCAGGTAACCTTTGACGGTTTCAAGCCGCCCCTGAATCTGTTCAACCAGCGGCAGGAAATCATCATGCACCAGCACCAGATCGTCCTCGGCATGGTTCATGGTGAAGAGCACCTGATCCGGCGAAAGACGAATGTTCACGGTATGCAGCACCGCGCCGATCATCGGTACCGCAAAGAAGCATTCCAGGTAGCGATGGCTGTCCCAGTCGAGCAAGGCCACGGTATCACCGGCCTTGACGCCGGCAGCGGTCAAGGCGTTGGCCAGCCTGCGGATCCGCTGGTTGAGGGTCTGGTAGCTGTAGCGCAGTTTGTCGGCGTAGACGATTTCCCGGCCCGGTTCGTAGCGCACGCCAGACAGCAACAATTGCTTGATCAGCAAGGGATAGGCATAGGCGCCATCGGCGGGCGGAATTATTTTTGTCGCCATCATGGTTGGGTTCCTTGTCCTTTCAGAAGTGCGCTGCGTCCAGCTCGTAGAGGCATTCGCTGCCAGCCTTGGCCGACGCGCTCAACGAGTGGATGCGTGGCAGCAGACGGGCGAAGTAGAAGCGCGCGGTAGCCAGTTTGCTGACGTAGAAATCGTCTTTGGAATGCGTGCTCATGGCAGCCTTGGCCATTCGTGCCCACATGTAGGCGTACGCGGTGTAGCCAAACACGTGCAGGTACTCGACCGAAGCCGCGCCGATTTCATTCGGGTTGCTCTGGGCTCGGTCCAGCAGCCATGCGGTCAGTTCGTCGAGGGTGTCGACAGCGGCGTTCAACGGTTTGGTGAACTCGCCGAGGTCAGCGCAGGCATTGGCGGTAAATTTGCGGATTTCCGAAGCGAACAGCCGGTACAGCGCCCCGCCGCTTCCGACGATTTTGCGCCCGGCCAGATCCAGTGACTGGATACCGTTGGTGCCTTCGTAGATCTGCGTAATGCGCACATCGCGAATCAATTGCTCCTGGCCCCACTCGCGGATGTAGCCGTGGCCGCCGAAGATCTGCTGGCCGTGCACCGTGGTTTCCAGCCCCATGTCGGTGAGAAACGCCTTGGCCACCGGGGTCAGCAGCGACACCAGTTCCTGGGCGCGGGTGCGGGTTGCCGCGTCATCGCTGTACTTGGCAGTATCCAGTTGCAGCGCCACGTAGCTGGAGAACGCACGCCCGCCCTCGTTCAAGGCTTTCATGGTCAACAGCATGCGTCGTACATCCGGGTGCACGATGATCGGGTCGGCGGCTTTATCCTTGTTCTGCGCGCCAGTCGGTGAACGACTTTGCAGACGATCACGGGCGTATTCGATTGCGTTCTGGTATGAGCGCTCACCCAACGCCAGGCCCTGGATGCCTACGCCAAGGCGCTCGTAATTCATCATGGTGAACATCGCCGCCAGGCCCTTGTTCGGCGCATCAACGATCCAGCCTGTCGCCCCGTCAAAATTCATCACACAGGTGGCGGATGCCTTGATGCCCATCTTGTGCTCGATGGAACCGCAGGACAGCGAATTGCGCTCGCCCAGCGAGCCATCGTCATTGACCAGCACCTTGGGCACCAGAAACAGCGAAATTCCCTTGGGACCGGCCGGTGCATCCGGCAACCGGGCCAGCACCAAATGAATGATGTTTTCGGTCAGGTCGTGCTCGCCGCCGGTGATGAAGATCTTGCTGCCGCTGATCTTGAAACTGCCGTCGGCCTGGGGTTCGGCTCGGGTGCGAATCAGGCCCAGGTCAGTGCCGGCATGCGCCTCGGTCAGGCACATCGAGCCGGTCCAGGTGCCGGCATACATGTTCGGCAGATAGCGTTCCTTGAGTTCCTGACTGGCGTGGGCATTGATCGACAGGCACGCACCGGCGGTCAGCATCGGGTACAGACCAAACGACAGACTCGCCGAGTTGACCATCTCCTCGACCTGAGCCGAAATCGCCTTGGGCATGCCCATGCCACCGAACTGCGGATCGCCACCAACACCCACCCAACCGCCTTCGGCGAATGCCTGGTAGGCCGCGACAAAGCCGTCCGGCGCACTGACCGCGCCGTTGCTCCAGGTGCAGCCCTGCTCGTCGCTGCTGCGGTTCAGCGGCGCGATCACTTCGGCGCTGATCTTGCCGGCCTCTTCAAGAATGGCGGCGGCCGTTTCTTCATCAATCACCTCGGCCATGCCAGGCAATTGGGCCCATAGCCGGGACACCTCGAAGACCTCGTTGAGTACGAAGCGCATGTCGCGCAAAGGAGCTTTGTAATCAGACATTGTTGGCTTACTCGGAAGTGGTCAGGGCATGCGACATGTCCTGACGTTGGGATGTACCGGTTTCACCGGTTTGCGCCACTTGGGCTTGTGGAACCGGGTGACGTAGCAAGAAGTACGACAGGGCTGGAATCAGGATCAGCGCGCCGAGCATGTTCCACAGGAACATGAAGGTCAGCAGGATGCCCATGTCGGCCTGGAACTTGATCGGCGACCAGACCCAGCACACAACGCCCGCCGCCAGAGTGATGCCCACCAGGCCCACCACCCGACCGGTAAACGACACGGCGTTGCGGTAAGCCTGACTCAGCGGCAGGCCCTGGCGCTGGTAATGCAACTGCACGCTGAGCAGGTACAAGGCGTAGTCCACGCCGATGCCCACACCCAATGCGATCACCGGCAGAGTCGCGACCTTCACGCCAATGCCCATGGCCACCATCAACGCCTCGCAAAGGATCGAGGTCAGCACCAGTGGCAACAGGGCGACCAGGGTCGCGCGCCAGCTGCGGAAGGTGATCAGGCAGAACAGCGTCACCGCCGCATAGACGTAAAGCAGCATGGTGCGATTGGCCTCGCGCACCACAATGTTGGTCGCCGCCTCAATTCCGGCCGACCCGGCCGCCAGCAGGAACTGGCGATCTTCGCTGTTGTTCTCCCGGGCGAATTTTTCCGCGATGCCCACCACGGCATCCAGCGTCTCGGCCTTGTGATCCTTGAGGAAGGTGATCACCGGCATCAACGAGCAATCGGTGTTGAACAACTCCGGGGAGTTGACCGAGGCTTGCTGCGCGGCGTAGTTCAGCACGTCCTGATTGCGCTGGATGCTGTTGAGCTTGGGGTTGCCTTCATAAGTGCCGGCGGTGATTTGGCGCACCGCGTTGACCAACGAAGCCGTGGCCTGTACGCCCGGATACTGCTGCAGCTCCCAGGCCAAACGGTCGGCGAGAACCAGCGTCTTGTAGTTCAAGCAGCCTTCCGGCGCGGTCTTGATCATCACCGCGAACAGGTCGCTGGACAGCGCGTAGTGGCTGGTGATGTAGGCGTTGTCACGGTTATAGCGAGAGTCGGCACGCAATTCCGGCGCGCCACTTTCCAGGTCGCCGATCTTCAGCTGCAAACTGACCATGAAGCCGCCGATGCCCATCAGCACCGCGACCAATACTGCCCCCGTGGCCCATTTGCGTGTCGTGAAGCGGTCGAGCAAGTCCCACAGTTTGCCGAAGCCTTTATGCCCTTCTGCACGCGTGTCGATTTTCAGCGCACGCTCGGCAGCCTTGGTGCCGACGCCGACATAAGACAGCGCCACCGGCATCAGCAACAGCGAAGTAAAAATCAGCACCGCCACACCGATACTGGCAGTGATCGCCAGGTCGCGGATCACCGGAATGTCGATCAACATCAGCACCGCGAACCCGACAGCGTCGGCCAGCAACGCGGTGACGCCGGCAATGAACAGGCGGCGAAAGGTGTAGCGTGCGGCGATCAGCTTGTGGGTGCCACGGGCGATGTCCTGCATGATGCCGTTCATTTTCTGCGCCGCGTGAGACACACCGATGGCGAAGATCAGGAAAGGCACCAGCACTGAGTATGGGTCGATGGCATAGCCGAGCCAGGCGACGATGCCGAGTTGCCAGACCACCGCGATCAGCGAGCAGCCGACCACCAGCAAGGTGCTGCGCACGCATCGGGTGTAGGCGTAAATGATGATCAGCGACGTGACGACGGCCAGGCCGAAGAACATCATCACCTGAATCAGGCCGTCGATCAGGTCGCCCATCAGTTTGGCGAAACCGATCACCCGGACTTTGTACTGGCCCTTGCCCTCCTCCCCGGCCTTGCGTGCCGCGCTGTCACCGGCGAACTCGATCTTGTCGCGCAACTGCTCCTCGAGCATTTGCGAAAAGGCGTGGTAGTCGATGCGCTGACCGCTGGCCGTGGCTTTGTCCAGCAGCGGAACAATGAGCATGCTCGATTTGTAGTCGCTGGCCACCAGACTGCCGACGATACCGGCGCGGGAAATGTTCTGGCGCAGCTGTTCTATTTCTTCAGGCTTGCCCTGGTAGGTATCGGGCATCACCGGGCCACCCTGAAAACCTTCCTCGGTGACTTCGGTCCAGCGCACCGCCGGGCTCCACAACGACTTCATCCAGGCGCGGTCGACGCCTTCGGTGACGAACAGCTGATCGTTGACCTGTTTGAGTACGTCAAGATAAGCGGGGTCGAAAATATCGCCCTGAGTGTTCTCCACCACCACCCGTACCGAGTTACCCAAACCGCGCAGCGACTGACGGTTTTCCAGGAAATTCTGAATGTACGGCTGGCTCTGCGGAATCATCTTTTCGAAACTGGGACGCAGCTCCAGGCGAGTCGCGGCCATGTAGCCCAGCACCACGGTGGCCAGCGCCATCAGCAGCATGAACAGCGGGCGATAGTTGAACACCAACCGCTCCAACCGATTGCCGGAATGGCGGTCGAAATCCCGCAGATCGCGGATCACCGGCATGGTTTCTTGTTTGGTATGGCCCATGTCTGGGTTCTCGCTCTAAGGGTTCGAGGGCTTATTCAACGGACAGCATCCGTGCACCACGGCTGCCAACCACCACCAGAGCACCGTCGGCGGACTGAGTGGCGCCGGTCACCGGTGTCGGTGCCCGTTGCTGAACCAGATGCAATTGCGCACCTGCGCCCTGGCTGACCAGCATCTGCCCGCCCAGGGTGAACAAGCGGTAATTACCATGGGCATCGACGATGCCGGCGGTGATGCTGACGTGCAGGCCATTCTTCAGCGGGGTCCAGCTGTGACCGCCATCGGTGCTGCGCAGCACATTGCCGCGCAAGCCGTAGACGAGCGCTTCGCCGGGCTTGCCGAGCACACCGAAAAAACTGCCCTGATAGGGTGTCTGCACGGCAGCGAACCGCTGTTGGGTGTCATTCCACTTGAGCAGCAGACCCTGCTCTCCGGCGATGTACAGCGCATCGCCGGTAGAGGCGATGGCGTTGAGGTGAAAGCCCTGCGGGTTGTCGGTGCGGTCCTGAAACGGTGTCCAGCTCTGGCCGCCGTCTTCGGTGCGCAGGATCAGGTTGAACACCCCGACCACATAGCCGAGGCGGTCGTTGGCGA
This sequence comes from Pseudomonas sp. BF-R-26, assembly GCF_019947395.1. Lineage (NCBI taxonomy): Bacteria > Pseudomonadati > Pseudomonadota > Gammaproteobacteria > Pseudomonadales > Pseudomonadaceae > Pseudomonas > Pseudomonas sp. BF-R-26. The sequence continues at coordinate 91,528 of NZ_JAGYGK010000017.1, forward strand.
ACCAGACATCGAGCAACGGTTTGTCGGCCCCCTGCGCCATCAGGCGCTCACCTTCGGCAACCAGCAGTGGCCATTGCTCGTTGCCCGGTTCTGCACTGGCCAACGCGCCGTAATGCTTGACCAGCAAGGCACCGATCTCGCGGCCGTCCAGTTGTTTGCGCCAGGTCGCGCCAGCGTCACTGCTGTGCAACACCACGCCGTCGCCGCCCACCGCCCAGCCTTGGGTGGCGGAAGGAAAACTCACGGCATTGAGGTCGGCACTGACCGGCACCGCCGCCTGCTGCCAGTGTTTGCCGGCATCATCGGAATACAGAATGTGGCCACGCTGCCCGACTGCGATCAGACGATCGCCGGCGCGAGCCATACCGGATAACGGGCTGTTGGCGGCCAAGGCGCTGACCCTGGCCGGCAGATCCAGCACGTCGACATAAGCGGACGCCTGGCTCAGGCCCTGCAACGTTGCAAGCAGAGCGCCGAGCGCCAGCTGCAGGTAATTCTTGTACGAACACATACCGCGTCCTCTTCGGATAACCGCGCCGGGACACACGTCCGTGTGCCTGACGTTCCAACCTGGCGCCCGCAACGATCGGCATGCGCCGACCGTCGTGCGGTCCCCTGCCTTGCAGGCAGCAGACCGAACAGACGCTTTGTCACGGTTTGCTTAGCGAATCCCGCTACCGGCCAGGGACTCAGGCGACCACTGCGCCTTGGAGAGCGGATCGATGTACTTGATGCCGCCGTAAGGGCCGACCACACCGTTGATGTTGTAAGAGCCACCCACCAGGTCGTAGATCATGAAGGGCGTGGAGTCCGGGATCTGCTTGTCGTAGCTCTGGCTGAGGAACGCGAACGAGCCACGGTACAGCTGACCACGAGCGTCGTATTGGTCAGAGGCCAGAGCGGTCCAGCTGTCTTCATCGAGGTAGAAGCGACGCTTCTGATAGATGTGTCGGGCGCCGGACTTGAGGTTGCCCTCCACCACCCAGACCCGGTGCTTTTCCCAACGCACATAATCCGGTGCCAGGTGATTGGCAGTGGTCAGCGACTTGGGATCCTGGGCGTAGGTCAGCTTGTAGGTGTTGTAGGGCACGATCATTTCTTGCTTGCCCACCAGCTTCCAGTCGTAGCGGTCCAGCGCCCCGTTGAACACGAAAACATCGTCGTAGGTGCCGGCACCGGCGGTGCCAGGGTTAGGCGTGTCGTAAGCCAGGTTCGGTGCCAGCTTGACCCGACGTTGGCCAGGCAAGTATTGCCAGGCGCGGCGCGGTTGCTGCAGCGGGTTGGCGGCGTCCTTGAGCATCACCGCTTCACCGGCCCGGCGCGCAGGCCCGGTATAGGACAGCTTCATCTGGTAGTACACGTCGGCGCTGCTGATCGGCTGCGCGAGGTTCTCGTAGATCGGATAGGAAATGAACGCCTGCCCGGTGGTCGCCAGGGTCGGCACGCCAGCGGAATCGACGTTCCAGGAGTCGTACTTGGAGTTGATGTTGACGCCCTGATAACGCAACAGGAAGTTCCACATCGCCTCGTTGCCCGACTGCGGAATCGGGAACGGCACGCCGGGCAGCACGTTATCGACGGCCAACCCACCCTCAAGGGATTTGGCGCCGGTGGCATTTTTCACCCCATTGTCCAGCACAGCCTTGGGCAAAGAGACTGTACGGTGGGTCGGGTAGACATTGACGTGGAAGCTTGGGAAACGCTTGGCCAGTTCCGCCGTGGTTGCACTGAGCAAGCCCTTGTACTGATCGACGTTTTTGCCATCGATCACCAGCAATGGTTTTTCGTTGGCGAAGGGATCCGGACGCATGCTGTCACCGGATTTGAAACTGGCCGGCGGCGTGGTCAAGCCACCGTCATAGGCGGGGATGGAACCATCAGCGTTCCCGGCCTTTTCGGCCCCCACCAGGGTCAGGCTGCTGCCCAACCGGGCAGCGTCCTGAGTTGAAACAGCGGCCTGTGCCTGGGCGGCAAGGACCATGGCCAGCGAAGCGGCCAACACGGTTTTTGCGAATTTCATCTTGTTATTCTCCTGCTTGCATTGAGCAAATCAGTGGTGAATCAAAAAGTGGTTTTCATCGTCAGGTAAACGGCGCCACGGTCCTCAGTCGTGGCACCACCACCGGAGAAGGCCGAGTAGCCACCGCCGTAGCACGCGTAGTTTTCATTGCCGCTAAAGGCATTGGGTGTGGAGCCGTCGCCGCTGCCGGCATTGGCCGCACCGGTGCTCAGACCACTGGCGTCGCACTTGTCGGTCTTGCCGAAGGAGTCCACGTACTTCAGGTCGATGAAGTATTTGTTGTACACAACGGCACCCACGCCCACGGCATAGTTGCCGGTGTCTTTGGCACCGCCACCAGACACCGGTGACACGCCGTCAAGGCCGACGTTGATGGACATCGGTGCGTTGAGATCGACGCCGGGAAACACCTGGTACCAGGTCGGCGTGAAGTTGACCGCGATGCCCCAGTTGTCCCGGGTTGGCTGGTCGATGCCGCGATAGGTGTCCTTGCCCTTGTAGAGCGCTTCGTTCTTGCTATCGAGCTTGAGCAGGTTGCTGTAGTACAACTCGGCGAGCAGGCTGGCCGAATCGAACACCGGTGTTTTCGGGAAGGTCATCAGGCCGTTGAGCGTCCAGTGCAACGTGTCACCAGTGGCACTCATGCTGTCGCCCTTTTGCGGGGTGTCGTAGATCACCCCGGTGGCCGCCGTGCGGGCCGGCAACAGCCCAAGACCTGCGCCCAAACCCCGCGGCCCTGTCGAGCTGACAACGGCTGGAATACTGGCCAGCGGCATGTTGTGACGAATGTTCAGGTCTGAACCCACACTGATACCGCCCACATCCTTGGACAGGCTCAGGCCGAAGATCTGAATGTTGTCGGCATAGGCCAATTGATAGGTGCTGGTGCTCAACGAATTTAGGGTGTTGACCACCGCCGGCACCATGCCGGCAGGCGGGGTACCGTTGGGATTGGCCGAGGTCAGCCCGGTGGCGTTCAGCCAGGCTTGCGGCAGGATTTCCGACGTATTGCGGTAGTAAACACCGAGGGTGCCATCCAGCCAGGCCGGCGACCACTTGGCCATCACGCCCCAGTCTCCGCGCTTGTCCGGCGTCAGGTCGTGACCGCGACGCACATTGGTCAGCCCGTTGCAGGGCGCCAGACCACAACCCAGTGGGCTGCCCGGCACCACGCCATTGGTGTTGCCCAACAGGAACGACTGCGCACCGAAGCCGACCAGATCGGAGCCGCCATAGTAAGTACCGGCTTCAGGCAGGCGGGCGGCATCCCAATCGAGGAAATACTGAGCGCCCACGGTCAACTCGGGATTGACCGTGAACGACATCGACAACTGGTTACGCGGAACGAACAGTTCCTTGGCTTCAGTTCCCGGCGATGCGGCCAGTTTGGCCAGGTCGAGGCCGGACTGGCCGTAGCTGATCGAGTGCACCGGGTTGAGGATGGTTTCACCCCAGAACACGTTGTGTTGACCGGCCTTGACGCTCAACAGCGACTCCTCGCCCACTTCGGTGCTGTAGAACACGAAGGCATCGAGGATTTCGCCGGAAGGACCGGTGTAGTAACGCTGGGCGTAGTTGCTCAGGTGCGGGCTGCCATTGCCGACATTGTCGCCGGTGACCCCGGCCAGGCGCGGATCGTTGGCGACCAGACCCGACCGTGCGTCATTGCCGTTGACGAACGGGTTGGAATTGGAACCGGTGTTCTCGTACGCCCTGTCGTACCAACTGGCGGCACTGACGCGAAAGCCCATGTGGTTCTGGTAGACGACATCCATTTCGGTCAACAGGTCAACACGGTTGGTGATGTTGGTCCCGGCCTTGCGGAAGTTGTAGTCGCCATCGTTGTTGTTCGGTGTCGCCAACATGCGCTTGTCGGCGCTTTCGGTGCGTACGCCGTAGTTGTACTTCACGGTGTTATCAAAACGCACGGTCCAGTCCGGGTTACCTGTGTCGAGTTCGACCGCCTGCGCGACCGGCACGGCGGCGGCCAGAATGGCCGAGGCCAACAAGGTGTAACGCGAGGGTGCGAACCCGTGACTCTTATTGTTGTGCATTGCGTTGTCTCCGCCTTTTTGTATTTGTTTTAAGCGCAGCCGCCCTCGCGCAACCCTTGTTCCAGGGATTTGCGTTTTTCAGGAGTGAGGGCAAATGCCGGATGGCTGGGGCCAACCGGCGCCTGAACTAGCTATCCAGCGCCAGGATGAGTGCTTCGGCTTGCGGCCAGTGGCCAAACCCTGCAACCGGATTGAGATGACCCACCTCGCCCACGTTGAGCAGTTCGCTGCCCCAGCCCTCAGCCAGTCGAGTGACGGCGTCCAGGCTGGCGAGGTGGTCGTTGGTACTGGCGGCCACCAGACTGCGGAACGGCAGTGGCCCTTTTGGTAGAGGATTCCAACCCTGGGTGCGCAGGGTTTCAGCGGATGGGTAGCCTTGCGGCCAATGAGCATCGAGATCCGGAGGCGTAGCCAACAGCGCGCCCTTGATCGGCCGACTGTGCTGCGCAGCCCAGTGCGCGACCATCAGCACACCGGCGCTGTGAGCAACCAGAATCACCGGCCCTTCGATCTGCTCCAGCTCGCGCTGAATCGCTTCGACCCGCTTGGTGCAATCGAGCTTGTCGGTTTCCAGCGGCGGCACACTGCGCACCTTGCAGAGCCTTGCCTCAAGCAGCGTTTGCCAATGCTCGGCAACGTGCTCACGCAGACCCGGTACGATCAGAACGGTTGCGACAGTTTGCAGTTTGTCCACTTCAACACCTTCGCTTTCTCGATGACTCGACTGGCTCTATCGCCAGGGGCTTTTTGTAGGACTGACATTAAAGAGCGCCCACCCGAGGTGCTTTTCATTGGACGTCAGGCACTTTTCTTTTCATGACAAATTTCCAGGTGTTGGCGTGCCCCGACCATTGGTCGAAAAACCCCGCAGCTTCGCTGTGGGTCACTGTAATCAATGGGTGAGCGTCGATTGCTCGACAACAACGGAGGTGATTCTGGACAGAATCGGGCGAGCGCCCTCGACAACGTCACAACTGTTCAATTGCTGATGTGCTGGATATAGTCGCCACGCTCATCTGAATCGCAACCGGCCCAGGAAAGACCTTCGCATGCCCAAGCTTGTTCGCGCCGCCGTCTTGACCAACTACCTGGAGGTCACCCAGTACCTGGGGTTCAATCCGCGCGATGTGCTGGCCGGCGTCGGCCTGAGCAAAGCGCTGCTGCAAGCGCCCGAACACCGCATCCCCATTGATGCCGCCGTACGCCTGCTGGAAGATTCGGCCGCCGCCAGTGGCTGCCAGAGCTTCGGCCTGAGCATGGCTGAGTCGCGCCAGCTCTCGGACTTCGGTGTGGTCAGCTTGTTACTCAGCCACCAGCGAACGCTGCGAGATGCGTTGCAAGTGTTGGTGCATTACCGTCATCTGATGAACGACTCGCTGGCCCTCTTCATCGAAGAGGCCGGCAAGATGGTGATCATTCGCGAAGAGGTGGTTACTGAATCGCCGATGCCTTGCCGGCAAGCCAATGAACTGGCCATCGGGGTGATGTTCCGCCTGTGCGCCGCCCTGCTCGGCACCCACTGGCATCCCTACAGCGTCAACTTCACGCACCAGCCTCCCGACAACCTGCAACTGCATCGCCGCCTGTTCGGTTGCAAGCTGGAATTCGGCAGCGAGTTCAACGGCATTGTCTGCTCCGACGCCAGCCTCGACGTGACCAACCCCAATGCCGACCCGGCCATGGCGCGCTATGCCCAGAGCTACCTCGACTCGCTGCTGAGTCACGAAGGTCCCTCGATGCTGTTCGAGGTGCGCAAAGCCATCTACCTGCTGCTGCCGATGGGACGCGCCACCATCGAGCAGATCGCCCAGACCCAGGGCATGAACGTACGCACCCTGCAACGTCGCCTGAAAGACGACGGCTGCGCCTTCAACGACCTGATCAACGACGTGCGCCGCGACCTGGTGTTGCGCTACCTGGAAAACCCGAATTATTCGCTAGGGCGCATTGCCGACATGCTCGGCTATTCGATGGCGAGTTCCTTCACCCGTTGGTTCATCACCCAGTTCGGCATGCCGCCCGCCGCATGGCGCAGCGCGCAAAAGCACACCGTCAAAGCTCCGCCGGACTTGACCACCCTGCCCGGCTCCCGCGAGCCCTGAACCGGACGCAACAGACGCAGGGCATGAAAAAAAAAGCGGCGACTGCTGGTACAGTCGCCGCAAAAGAACCGGTGTTTATAGCACCGGCCGAGGAGTCAACGCAGTGCGGCCCTGTAGCAGCTGCCGAGCCCGCGAGGCTGCGTTCGGCTGCGAAGCAGTCGTAAAACCATGCAACGCGGTGTGTCAGTCAACCCGCGCATACCGGATTTGCGAGGACTTCGTCCTCGAACGCAGGCTGCGCCAGCTGCTACAAAAAGTGCGCCGCAGCCAGTATTTTTTAACGGTCTTACAGCCCCCAGCGCAGCAACAACAGCACCAGCACGATAAGGAACACCGTCTCCCCCACCATCAGCAGGATGGGCTTGATGCCGACAGCGGCCAGCTCCTTGAGCTGGGTCTTCATGCCCAGGGCGCTGATGGAAACCACCAGGCACCAGCGCGACAATTCATTGACCGATCCCTGCACCACCGGGGCTATCCAGCCGGTGCTGTTGATACACGCCAGAATCAGAAACCCGACGGCAAACCATGGCAGCAGCGGCGGTCGTTTGCCGGCCGGGTCGGCGCCCTGCATGCGGGTAATCATGGCGGCGCAGACGATCACCGGCAGCAGCATGGCAACCCGCATCAGCTTGATCACCGTGGCTGTATCGCCGGTCTCGGTCGACATGCTGTAACCGGCACCGACCACCTGGGCGACATCATGGATGGTCGCCCCCAAGAACACGCCCGCCACTTGCGGCGACAACGACAGCCAGTTGGCAATCATCGGGTACACGATCATCGCCAGGGTCGACAGCGCCGACACCCCGATCACCGTGAATAACGTTGCGCGTTCTTTCTGCGGATGGTTCGGCAATGCCGCCGCCAGCGCCAACGCGGCCGACGCACCACAAATCGCAGTAGCCCCACCGGTGAGCATGCCGAACAAACGCTGGAATCCCAGCGCCTTTGCCGCGATCACCGAAACGCCGATCGTCACCACCACAACAATCACCACCAGCGCCACAGGCTTCCAGCCCAGCGCGGCAATCTGTTCGAGCGTGATGCGCATGCCCAGCAACGCCACGCCAATGCGCAACACCGTGCGTGCGGTGAACTCGATGCCCGCCTTGCAGGCGCCGTCACCGGCCAGGAAGTTCAGCGCCATGCCCAACAGCAAGGCAAACAGCATCACCGGCGCGCCGTAATGCTCGGACAAAAAGGACGCAGCCGCCGCCACGATCAGGCTGACGACAAAACCCGGCGCCAGTTCGCGCGTTCGGCTATGGATACGGGTAAGAGCGATAGCGCTCATGGCACGGACTCCTCGGGAACGATGACGATAAATGCCTGGCCGTCGATGATCTCGACCGGGTAGTTGGCGACTTTGAGCTGGGTTGAATTGAGCAAGTAACCGCTGCGCAAATCGAAGCGCAGGCCATGGGCGCAGCACTGAATCACTCGCCCCTCAAGGCGCCCGCCACACAGCGAGGCGCCCTGGTGCGGGCAACTGTCGTCGATGGCGAACAGGTCACCTTCGATGTTGAATAACGCCAGGCTTTTGCCATCGAATTCGAACAGCGCACGACCACCCGCCTGCGGGAGTTTTCCGGCAGGCACGGGGATACGAAGACTCATATCGGTTGCCGCTCATGAGCATTTTTGAGCAAGGCTTCGCACATGGCATCAAGCAGCGCTTCGGCAGGCTGTGCGCCCACCACCGTCAGGCGATTGTCGAACCGAAAACTGGGCACGCCGTTGGTGGCCCAGGGGAAACCATCAAAGGGACTGGCGTCGCCCAGCAAGCAGTCAGACACGGCGCCCGCTTCAACGCCGCACGACCGGGCGATGGCGATCAAGGTCTCACGGCAACCCAGGTCTTCGCCGTTCTGGAAATACGCCGCGAACAAACGCTCAAGCAAGGCATCACGCAGCTCAACATTGCCCAACACGCTGACACGCTCCAGCAGACGATGGGCGTCCGCGGTGTTGGGCATCGTCGTGATGCGGCTCAAATCGATGGCCAGCCCAACGTCCATGGCGGCCTGCTGCACCTGGGCCTGGCGCATCGCTACAACTTCAGGGCTACCCAGACGCTTGCGATAAAACTCGGCGAAGGGTTCACCCTGTGCCGGCAGCTGCGGCAGCAATTGCACCCCGTGCCACACCGTGATGATTTCCACGCAGGGCTGCTGGACACGCAGCTGGTCTTGCGCGCGCTCCAGTTGACGCTTGCCGATCAGGCACCACGGGCAGATAAAATCGAAGAACACATCAATACGTAAACGACCACTCACAACTTCACCTCTAACGCCGCTTTGCCAATCGAATCGTGGACTTGCTCGCCTCGAAGCCGGGCGATGTCCTTGTGGTAGTGACACTTGGCATAAAAGAACACGGCCGCTGCCGCGATGCTGACCAGTGGCACCATTTGAAAAGCGGCCTGCAAGCCGATGAGGTCGGACACCCTGCCGGTGATGAACGGCCCAGGCGCCAGCCCCAGCATGTTGTTGGCCAGGGTCAGCGTGGCGAACGCCGTGCCGTGGACCGAGTAATGGGTCAGGTTGGCAACCATGGCTCCGCAAGGGCCGGTCGTGCCGGCGGCAATCAACATGCCCAGGCAGATCAGCGCCAATTGCACAGGCCCTGCCGGCAGGGCGAACGCTGCCGACAACAGCAGACAACTGCCCAGGCAATAGGCGATGGCCAAAGCGACTTTGCGCTCCGGCGAATGGCGACACAGTCGATCGCTGAGCATGCCGCACAGGATCATCCCCGCACCGCTGCACAGCACGATGATCGCCGCGACGCCGCCCGCCTTGTCCGTGGCCATGTCGTAATAACGATTGAGGTAACTGGGCATCCACACAATGACGGTGCCGCCGACGAACAGTTGCAAGCCACTGCCGATGTAGGCAGCGATCACCGAGCGGCTGGAAAACAGCGTGCGCAAAGGACGCTTGATCGCAGCAGCCGTTTTGTTCGCCACCTGGGCGGCACGTTGCGGCGCAATGCGTGCTTCCTTGACGATGATCGGGTAAAGCACCGCCAGCAGCAGGCCGAACAGCGACATGCCGGCGAACGACCAGCGCCAGCCAAGCTTGGCGGCGATTGCCCCGCCCAGTGCCATACCTAATACCGAACCGAACATGCCACCCGCCATAAAGGCACTGGCCAGGGTTGCACGCATGTGTTTGGGAAACACCGAAATCACCACCGCGATCCCGACGCTGCCGTACGCCGCTTCGCCGACGCCGACCATGAACCGTGCAATGAACATCTGCTGATAGTCCTGCGCCAACGCGCAGCCCAGCGTGGCCAGACTCCACAGCAAAGCCATCAGCGCCAGGCTCTTGACCCGGCCGAAGCGATCCGCCAGCAATGACAGGGGAATTGTCAGCAGCCCCACCATCAGGGCGACAATGCCACTGAGCAGGCCGAGCTGACCGTCGCTCAGGGCCCATTCGCCCTTGAGCATCGGGAACACCGCGTTCAGTACCTGACGCGACATGTAATCGGAAATCAACAAGCCGAACGTCAGTGCAAAGACGATCCAGGCATACTTGCGCGCAACGCCGACGCCACTGCAGTCATCATCGTCTGCGGCGATTGGGTGAAAGGCCATGCAGCCTCCTCAAAGCTTTGTTTTATTGTTGTTATCAAGCGTGTTGCAATGCAGCGAGCGGGAAGCCATTGACCTCCCGCGTCGTCTGCCGATCAGCCGCGTTGCGGCACACCTTTCTGCCCGGCCTTGCGGTTGGGGGCCATGCCATTGGCCAATAGGGTTTCTTCGATGCTTTGGTACTGCACACCGATGCGATAGATCGCGCGGGCTTCTTTGCCCGTGGCGATTTCCCGACCCAGTTCATGGGCGATGCGTACGGTTTGCTTGATCTGCGCAACTGAGCCGAAACGATCGCCCTTGTGATCAATGATAGTGTCTTCATTGCCCACACGCGGGTGCATCCCCATGGCCATCGACATGGTGTTGAACGGCATGACGTTCTTGAGCAGCGACTCGGAAGTCAGGGTGCAACCGTCCGGCGCGCGGTGGATGAAGTTGAAGAAGTTGAACGGATTGGGGCCATCGAAACCGCCGCCGATACCGATCCAGGTCAGGTTCAACGGGCCCTTGTAGACGCCCTTGCGCACCAGGCGCTCAAGGGTTTCCATGGCATGCATGCCGGTCAGCTGGAAGTGCGGCTGGATACCGTTGTCCATCAGACGCTTGAGGTGTTCCGCGACCCAGGCCGGGCCCGCCGGTACGGTCATTTCGCTGTAGGCCGCCTGATAGGCAGGATTGGCCAGGGACGTGCCTTCCAGGTATTCCGGATACAGCAGCTCCATGATGTTCATCTGGGTGGTGTTGATGGCCACCGTGACCTGATCCGGTTTTGGCGTCAGCTCGGCCAGCATGTGGCGCGTATCGTCAGACAGCCACTTGGCGGCTTCGCCATCGCTTTCGGGGGCGAAGGAAATCGAACCACCGACCTGGATGATCATGTCCGGCACGGCTTCACGCACACCGGCGATCAACTCATTGAACTTGGACAGACGCTTGGAACCCTTACCGTCCAATTCACGCACGTGCAGGTGCAATACCGTTGCGCCCGCCTCATAACAATCAACCGCCTTCTGCACCTGCTCGTCCATGGTCAGCGGGATGTCTTCAGGGAAATCTTCCGGCATCCATTCGGGGCCATACGGGGCCACGGTGATCACCACCTTTTCCATATTTTCCGGGTGCAGGGAATCGTCGAAGAATTGCATGAGTTACTCCTGTTCTTATGATTGTTACGCACGCCCAGATCGTGCCGGGCAGGCATGTCTACGAGAGCGAATGCAGCGGCGGTCGATCAGTAAGTCTTGTCGCCGATGATGCCGGCGCGTTCCATCTTGCGATGGCACGGCGGGTAATCCATGACGGCGTAGTGCTGGGTACTGCGGTTGTCCCAGATGGCGATGCTGTTGGGTTTCCAGCGCCAGCGCACCTGATACTCGGGGATGTAGGCCTGGCTGATCAGGTAGCGCAGCAGCTCACTTGCGCCCGGGTTGGCGTCCTGGCCGAAGCGCACCCGCTCGGGGGTGTGGTAGTTGCTCAAGTGCGTCGTGAAGGCGTTGACAAACAGCACCTTTTCCCCGGTTTCCGGGTGGGTGCGCACCACCGGGTGCTCGGCATCCGGGTACATCGCCTTGAGCGCCAGACGCTTTTCGATCGGCATGGCGGCACCGAAACTCGCTTCGATGCTGTGGCGGGCGCGCAGGTCGGCGATCTTCACCTTCACGTCTTCCGGCAAGCGCGCATAAGCCTCGACCATGTTGGCCCACATGGTGTCGCCGCCCACCGGTGGGCACTCTACGCAGCGCAGCACGCAACCCATCGGCGGCGCCTCGCGCCAGGTAGCGTCGGTGTGCCAGGCGTTTTCGTAACGGTCCATCGGCTGGTCCGGCCGCTTGTAGATGCGCACCAGCCCTGGATGATCCGGATCACTGCCGGCCACCGGATGATCCTCCAGCTCGCCAAAGCGCCGGGCGAATGCCACATGCTCGGCGCGAGTGATGTCCTGATCACGCAGAAACACCACCCGATGCTTGAGCAGCTGAGCACGAATCTCGGCAAAAAGACCGTCGTCATGCACCGCGTCGGCGAGGTTGACGCCCACCAGCTCCGCGCCAATGCTGCAGGTCAATTGTTCGACTTTCATGGCAGACGACTCCCTTAAATGACGAAAATCGATGAGCCCGTGGTCTTGCGTGATTCCAGGTCGCGATGGGCCTGCACGGCATCCTGCAAAGCATAGTGCTGGTTGATCTCGATCTTGATCCGACCGCTGCCGACATGGTCGAACAACTCACCCGCCAACACGGCTTTTTCCGCCGGGTCGGCGATGTAATCGGCCAGGGCCGGACGCGTCATGAACAGCGAGCCTTTCATCGCCAGCAGTACCGGATCGAAGGCCGGGATCGGACCGGATGCCGTGCCGACACACACCATCAGGCCGCGGCGCTTGAGCGAATCCAGGGAGCCCATGAAGGTGTTCTTGCCAACACTGTCGAACACCACGTTGACCCCCACGCCGTCCGTCAGCTCGCGAACGCGTTGGGCGACGTCTTCATGGCTGTAGTTGATGACATGCTCGCAGCCATGGGCCCGGGCAATTTCACCCTTTGCCTCGGTAGACACGGTGCCAATGACGTTCAGACCGAGCAGCTTGGCCCACTGCGAAACAATCAGGCCTACACCACCGGCAGCGGCGTGCAACAGAATGCTGTCGCCGGCCTTGAAGTCGTAAATACGCCGCATCAGGTACGACGATGTCAGGCCGCGCATGGTCATGGCCGCGGCGGTCTCGAAACTGATGGTTTCCGGCAGCTTGATCAGCGGCGCGGCCGGGATCAGACGCTCGGTGCTGTAGGCACCCAAGGTATTGAGAAAACCGGTGTAAGTAACGCGATCACCGACTTGTACGTTGGTCACCCCTTCGCCGATGGCCTGGACCACACCGGAGGCTTCAACCCCCATGCCGTTGGGCATCGGGATCGGGTAAGTGCCATTGCGAAAGTAGGTGTCGGCATAGTTCAGGCCCACCGCCACATGACGAAGACGAACCTGGCCTGGACCGGGATCGCCGACTTCGACCTCTTCATAACGAAGGACTTCGGGACCACCGGTTTCGTAGAAGCGTACGGCTTTGGCCATTTTTTCTTATTCTCCAGTCTCAAGTTGGGCGTGCTGCGTCGAATTGCGCTGATTGGACTGTAGGACGCCGTCTGGCGAGTCGCTTCTCATCAGACGACAATGGCTTTTCATTTCATGACAGTGTGCGTTGCATCAACGTCTGCTATGGATGACTTATCCAGTGCCTCTCGATACCCTGCGCACCTCGGTATGATGGTGTTCCAGGTCAAACCACCCTCCCTCCAGACGAGCATGTGATGAAATCCCCTGCAGGTTTGCTGCTGTCGGCTATTGAGCTGGACCGTGCCAGCGCCATCCCCCTGTACCGCCAACTCTATTTGCAGATTCGCAAACAGATTCTCAGCGGAAAAATGCAAGGGGGCGTGCGCCTGCCGTCGACGCGGACCCTGAGCAAAGAATTGGCGCTGTCGCGGATCACCATTCTCAATGCATTCGATCAGCTGATTGCCGAAGGCTTTTTGGCGTCGCGTACCGGGGCGGGCACCTATGTCGGCGATGAGTGGGAGAGCCGAGGGATTGCCGACGAAGAGCAGCGCCAGCCACCTCGCCTGTCCGACCTGAGCCAGTCCATGCTGTCGCTGCGCAGCAGTCACTTTCGCGGGGTTTCCTATACCGATTGGGACCCCGCGACCCCCACCTCATTCCTGCCCAGCCACAGTACCTACGACGCGTTCCCCCTCGCTGTGTGGCGGCGCTTGATGAACCGCCACCTGCTCAAGCCGACCAAGGCCATGCTTGGCTATGGCGAACTGCAAGGGTTACAGGCCTTGCGCACGGCGATTGCCGAGTACGTCTTTGATGCCCGTGGCATCGACTGCAGCGCCGAACAGGTAGTGATCGTTTCCGGCGCCCAGCAAGCCTTCAACCTGTTGGGCATGCTGTTGCTCAATCCGCAGGACAGCGTGTGGATGGAAGACCCAGGACACATCGCGGCGCGCATTGCGTTGCAGGCCCAAGGGGCTCAGGTGGTCCCGTTGCGGATCGATGAACAAGGGATTGATATTCAGCAAGGCCTGGCCGAGTGCCCCGACGCCCGCCTGGTATTCACCACGCCATCTCGCCAGCATCCCTTGGGCGTGACCATGAGTTATGCGCGGCGCCAGGCGCTCATCGATTGGGCTGCGCAGTATCAAAGCTGGATCATCGAGGACGATTGCGACAGTGAATTTCGCTACAGCGGCCGCCTCCTCCCCGCGCTCTACGCCATGGACCAGATGGCTCGAGTGATCTATGTCGGCACCTTCAGCAAAGTGCTCTTCCCCTCGCTAAGACTGGGCTATGTGATATTGCCGCAAGCCTTGGTCGAACCCTTCTGTACCCTGCGCGCGGTGATGGATCGCAGCCCGCCCACGCTTCTCCAGGCGACGACGGCGGACTTCATGCGCGAAGGCCACTTCCTCGGCCATATTCGCCGCATGCGTGCGCTGTACCAGGCTCGCCAGCAAGCACTGCTCAAGCAACTCCAGCAACAACTGGGCGGCTTCTTCAACATCACCCCGGTGGAAGCCGGCATGCACCTGATCGCCTGGCTGCCACCCACGCTTGATGACGATGCCATCGCCAGAGAACTGGCCCGGCACAACATCCACACCTACGCCCTGAGCGACTACTGCCTTGAGCATGTCCTGCCACCTGCCCTGCTCATCGGTTTCGCCGGTACGCCTGAGGGCCAGGCGCAAGAACGCGTCGAAGCGCTGGCCCGGGCCTTGAGCAAAATGGGGTACCTGCAGGCCACTTGAGCAAGGCAAGTGGTCTTATGGTTTAACTGATAATGGATCTATCGAGAGTTCCTGACTGGCGCGATAAAGGCTGCGCCGGTAGACCCGGCGTCTGACCAGGAACGACTCGAATGAACAATAAGATCCAAGAGCGATTCAATGCCTTGCTCAGCCACAAGGCTGCCGAGGCCGGAACACCTCCCCTACTGACAGAAGCACTGGCTCGCCAACTGCTCGACCGCCTTGGGCAGATGCGCTTGTTTGCACATGCCTATCCCTTGCTGACCAACCTCACCCATGGCCGTGTCACGCCTGCCGACCTGCTGGATTTCGCCTATCGCCACGAATTGCAGGGTCTGAGCCTGCATTTGCTCGACGGCGAGGAAAACAGCCTGAGCCAAATGACACCCGCACAGCTGCAGACGTTTGCCGACAAGGCCAATGCGCTCGGACTGGATGTGCACCTGGAAATCAGCAGCACGCTGAAAAAAGATGTCGATCAGGTGATCGCCATTGCCAAAGCGCTTGGGGTTCGCAACATCCGCGTTTACTCACGTTACGAGGGGACGCTGTCCCGGGTCATGGACGTGATCGAGTCAGACCTGCACTACCTCGCGCAGCAAGCAGACGAGCACGACCTGTTCTTCGACTTCGAGCAGCATGAGGAACTCAAGAGCGCCGAAATCGCGCAACTGCTGAGCCGGCTAAACCACCCACGGCTGCATGCCTTGTTCGACTTCGGCAACATGATCAATGCCTGCGAACAGCCCCTGCCGGCGCTGCGGACCCTGGCACCGCATATACGCCAGACCCACCTCAAGGGTGTGCGCATCGTCCCCGAGC
Organism: Pseudomonas sp. BF-R-26; assembly: GCF_019947395.1. Lineage (NCBI taxonomy): Bacteria > Pseudomonadati > Pseudomonadota > Gammaproteobacteria > Pseudomonadales > Pseudomonadaceae > Pseudomonas > Pseudomonas sp. BF-R-26. Next base: position 106,947 of record NZ_JAGYGK010000017.1, read on the forward strand.
ACAACGGCTTCGGCCATTTCGGCGTGCTGCAGGGCAGCGACGATGACGACCTGCCAAGCGCTCGCATGCTGTTCGAGCTGTTGATGCTCGGCGACTCAACCCCGCAGGTGATCGCGTTCATTCTTGAGCAGGAAAACCACTACGTCGCCCCGGCGTTCCGCCAGACCTCTGAGGCTGCCGATCCATTCATTGCGTACCGGGAAATGAGTGACACGCCACTCCCGGACGGCTACTCGCTCGAACGAATGCTCGCCGACGAACACCGTTGGGCGAACAACCAGGTCGCCTATGTACGAGGCCTGCTGGCCGAGTTCCGAACCCTGGCCGAGTTGACCCTGGCCAACCCCGCTAATCCCTGAACCTGACACGACAACCAGCACTGCTTACCCGAACACGCCTGGAGAACAATAATGACAACTCGTGACAAGGCCAAATGGCTCAGATTCCTGATTCTCATCCTCGGTGGTGGCACCATCTACAAGCTGGCGAACCTCAAAGACGCCTTCTATATCCCCATGCAAGAATTCATGGGCTTGAGCCACACTGAAATCGGCATGCTGCTGAGCGCCAACGCCATCATCGCCACCGCACTGTTTGTCGTCGGCGGCATGCTCGCCGACCGCTACGACACGCGAAAACTGATCCCCATCGGCCTCATCGGTACCGGTGGCCTGGGGCTGTATCTGGCGACCTTTCCGCCGTTCAGCAATTTGCTGATCGTGTTCAGCCTGTTGGCCGTCTGCGCCGATTGCATCTTCTGGCCCTCGCTGCTCAAAGCCATCCGCAATCTGGGTGACGATCAGGAACAGGGTCGGTTGTTTGGACTGTTGGAAGGTGGGCGTGGCGTCATTGATACGCTTGTGGCTTTTTCGGCGCTGGGCGTTTTCGTCGCCATGGGCTCCGGTGAAACCGGTCTGAAATCGGCAATCCTCTTCTACTCGGTCATCGACATTCTTGCCGGAACCCTGACCTGGTTCCTGCTCAAGGGCAGCAGCGCGCAGACGATTGCCAAGCCGAAGAACGGTATGTCGAACCTGCTCGAGGCCATCAAGGTACCCGGTATCTGGCTGGTCAGCCTCAACGTGTTCATGGTCTACATCGTCTACTGTGGCCTGACCTATTTCATTCCCTACCTCAAGGAAGTGTACGGGCTGCCCGTGGCACTGGTGGGCGCCTACGGCATCATCAATCAGTACTTCCTCAAGATCCTCGGTGGCCCCGCCGGTGGTTTCATTGCCGACAAGCAGTTCAAGAGCACCAGCCGCTATTTGAAGTGGGCATTCCTGGCCTTGCTGCCGTTGATGGGCGTCATCCTGCTGATCCCGAAAAGCCCGAGTTTTATCTATGCGGGCATGGCAGCCACACTGTCCTTCGCGCTGATTGTATTTTCCATGCGCGGCGTATTCTGGGCGCCCATGGGTGAAGTCGGCATCCCTTCGCACATCACCGGTTCAGCCTTCGGTATCGGCTGCCTGATCGGCTACGCACCGGGCATGTTCGCTTACGTCATCTACGGCGCAATCCTCGACCATTTCCCGGGTCAACAAGGCTACAACTACGTCTTCAGCTTGATGAGCCTGTTGGCCGTTCTTGGGTTCATGGTGTCCAGCTTGCTGTATAGGACTGTTCGGAATAAATCCATGCCAATGGGTGCCGTTAGCGCGGCGCAAAGCTGATCGGGTAATCGTCGCCTTCATTGAACAGGCCAAGGCCTTTCGGTGAAGGCGGTCGGTTCAGGCCCTAACCCTGGACTTGAAATCGTCTGGGATGCAATGCATAACAAAAATGCCCGCGTCTTGCGATCCGGGCATTTCGTTCACCGGCTGAGTGGCGTTTTTATCTCTGTCTGCGTTAGAAACTCGCTTTGACCGACAACATAAAGTTACGTGGATCACCGTAGTAGTTACCGAAGGTCTCGGTACCGATGGTGGCGTAGTAGCGCTTGTCGAACAGGTTGTTGCCGTTGAGCGCAACCGACCAGGTGTCGTCGATGCGATAGCCAATGCGGCCGTTCCAGATCGCATAGCCCGACTGGCTGATTTTCTCACCACTGGAGGGTGAAACCCGGAAGTTATCGCTTTGCGCGTTAACGCCAGCGCCGATCGTGAACCGCTCAAGTGACCCGCTCAGCGCGTAATCGCCCCACATACGCAATACATGCCGAGGCACATAACTGTTGAACGCTGCTCCGTTCAGGCTGGTGTCGATGTCGTCGAGGGTTTTGGTCTGGGTATAGGTGTAACCTGCCAGTACTTGCAGGCGTTCAATGACTTCCCCGCTGATCTCGGCCTCGACCCCCTGAGCGCGAACTTTGCCGGCATTGACGTAGCAGTAACCATCGGACGACGGGCAGGACGAATTGTAGTCAGTCTGCGCCTGATCTTTCTGGATCGTACGGAACAGGTTGAAGGAGCTGTTCAGTCGACCGTCGAACCAGGCGCCCTTGATCCCCAGCTCATAGCTCTGGCCCACGAGCGGCTTAAGCGCCGAACCGCCTTCTGAGCGGTAATTGCCTTGCGGGGTAAAGATATCCGAATAGCTGGCGTAGGCCGTCAGGTTCTCGTTCAGGTCCAACAGCACAGCGGCAAACGGCGTAACCTGCCCGGTCTCTGTAGTGCTGGAGTGTTCCGAGGTGCCAGTGTCGATGAAGTCGGAGTCGGTATCGGAGTTGTACCAGCTCACCCGACTGCCGACGACAACTGTCAGCGGATCAGCCAGTTTCAAACGCAGTGTCGAGTAAATGCCCTTCTGTTTAGTCACTGAACTGACCGGCCCGCCGCGAGATGAGTTGTCGATAAAGTAACTGTCATCCGGCTCCGGTATATGCTTGTCGGGGTTGAACACATTCTGGCGCTGCGGCAAAAACGCCACCGAGTAGAAGTCGTCCTTTTTCGAACGGCTGGCGTTGAAGCCCACGACCAATTCATGTTGCTGACCGAACGCGTCGAACTTGCCATCCACGTAGGCGTCCAGGCCGTAATCGACCTGATCGTAATCGTACATACTGCCCAGCACACCGGTGGTGTTGGTGCCGGGAGTCACGGCGCCGGAGGCGAACGCGTATTTGATGTCCTGAGTGTTTTTTGTGTAAACACTGGCGACCTTCAAGGCCCAGTCTTCGTTGATCTGGTGTTTCAGATCACTGAACACCGTGGTGCGCTGGCTGCGCCAGGTGTTCCAGGAAGGATCGAGGCACGTCGAACGACTGAGCTTCAAATCGCTGCTATCCCTGTAGCGCGGCAGGCCACCCCAGCATGGATTGGCGTCCACGTCTTCATAGGCAACGCCCAGCCCCAGCGTCGTGTCAGGGTTCAGATCAACATCGAGCGCGCCGTAATACACCTGATCCTTGCGACTGGCGTCGTCCACAAAGTAATGCCGGCTCTGCTCGGCAACGACGGCCCGTCCGCGTACTGTGCCGGCGTCGTTCAGCGGGCCACCGGTGTCGACCTGTCCGCGATAGTTGTCCCAGCTGCCACCGGACAGCGTGATGTCGGTGTGCGGGGCCGTCTGGCCGCGTTTGCGCACGAAGTTCACGCCGCCAGCAGTGCCACCTGAACCTTTCATCATTCCCGCTGCGCCGCGAAGAATTTCGACCCGGTCGTAATACGCCATGTCACCGCTGAAACTGTCGGCCTGAACATAGAGGTTGCCCATGTCCAGCGGTACACCGTCGTACTGATACTGGCCCGACATCCGGAAACCGCGCGAATAAAAATATTTGCCGCCCATGGTCGAGTCGTAGACGGTAATGCCCGGGGTCTTTTCCATGACCTGATCGATGGTGTTGAGGTTCTGGTCATCCAGCATCTTGCGGGTCATCACCGTGACCGATTGCGGCGTTTCCTTGAGGGAATGTTCGCCCTTGCCGATAGTCACCGCGCCGGTGGTGTATGAACCGCTGTTCTCGGTCGTTGCGCCCAACATCTGCCCGTTGATGTTGGTGGCGCCCAGTTCCAGCGCCGACCCGGCAGCCGGTACCGGGCGCAAAACGTAAGTACCGTTGGCCTGTGGTTCAGCTTGCAGACCGCTGCCACCCAGAATCCGTGCAAACCCTTCGCCGACCCCGAAAGCACCTTTGAGCCCGGGGGATTTCAACCCGTCGGTCTGCCGCGCATCAAAGGAAATAGCGGCACCCGCCGCACTGGCGAAATGGCTGAGGACTTCAGTCAGGCTGCCCCCGGCGATGTCGAAGGATTGAAGCTGATTGTGCTGTTGCGTCGGCGCCGCGATCGCGGCGACCGGCCATACGCAAATCGACGTTGCCGCGAGCAACCCGACCTTCACTACAATCGCCAGACGACCTGGCGCGTACACCCGATACATGCTCACCCTCCCCCAAAGACCATCAATAAAAACTCACTGAGGGATGAGCCGAACGATGCGTATGAAAAGTGCAAAAGCCCTAAAACTTTTTTTGCGCGGCGCACGCTAATGCACATCACCGCCTGAAACATTGACCCAGTAGCGACTGTACCGGGTGATCCGTAGCGAAAATCCACTCTCCAGCGCAGCCAGCGCCAGGTCGGTATTATTAATGGGGAACGCGCCTGACACCTTCAGTTGGGCGATACGCGGATCGCAGCGCAGCACGCCTGTGCGATAGCGCGAAAGGTCGGCCAGCAACTCGGCCAAGGGACGATTAATGGCAATGATGCTTCCCTGTTGCCACGCACCGACCGAAGCATCGTTGCGCCGTACAACCCCCAACGAGTGGCCATCGAAGTCCATGGACTGGCCGGCCTCCACACGCACCGTCGAGCCACCGCCAGCCGAACGGACCTCTACGGCCTTCTCGATCACCGCCACCCCACCGCCCTGCTCATGGGACCGGACGATAAAACGCGTCCCGAGCGCCAGCACCTCTCCATGATGGGTGAGCACCTTGAACGGCCGCTGCAAGGGATCGACAGCAGTCGTCACAAGGATCTCGCCCCGTAACAGTTCGAGTACACGTTGACGACCGTCGAAACGAAGGTTGACTGACGTGTCGGTGTTGAGCAGCAACAAGCTGCCATCGGCCAACCGAAATTCACGGCGCTCACCCACGGCGGTGCGAAAATCGGCAAACAGGTTCTGGGACGTTTCACTGCGCCAGCCCAACCAGCCCAGCGAACTGGCTGACGCGAGCACCAACACACTGCGCAACACCTGACGCCGGGATCGATCAGCGCCGCGCAACGCTGGCGAAGCCAGGGAGCCCGGCACACTCGCCATCTGCTCGCCTACGTCCACCATGCGTTGCCAGGCTTGGCGATGAGCAGGATCGGAGACCAGCCAGTCGTTCCAGGCTGCCAGATCCGAATCGGTGGTGACACCAGACCGAAGTCGGGCGTACCACTGGGCAGCGACGCCAATCGCCTTCAACTCAGCGGGCGAAAGGCTCACGCCAGTTGCAACTGAATCTGCATCAGACAGCAATGCTCCATGGCCTTGGCCATGTAGTTGTTGACCGTGCGGGCGCTGATATTCAAGCGCTCGGCAATCTGCGGATAGGTCAGACCGTCGAACTGAGACAGGATGAACGTCTGCTTGACCTTCGTCCCCAATCCTTGCAACAGGCGGTCGATTTCCATCAGGGCTTGCAACAGGATCGCCTGTTCCTCCAACGAAGGCTGCTGCCATTCGGGCATAGCGGCCAAGGCTTCCAGGTAGGACTGTTCCAATGAGCGTCGGCGAAACAGATCGATCAGCAAGCCCTTGGCGATCATCGACAGGTAAGGTCGCGGCTCGCAAATCTCTAGCGCGTTTCGCGCCTTGATTACCCGAACAAAGGTGTCCTGCGCCAGGTCTGCCGCATCGAAAGCATTGCCCAGACGCTTGCGTAGCCAGCCATTGAGCCAACCGTGATGGTCGCAATACAGATCATTGACGGCGCTACGCAGGGATAAATCGTTGGCGGACATGACGATGGAATAATTCGCGAGTGATAATGACTCGCATTGTCATGCGTACGAAGGGTGATTTGCAATAGCCACATTGGCCGACAAGCCCCGCGTCACCGGAAGGTGCGAGGGCGAGATGCCGGAGTTCGGAGCAGGTTTCGCCGTCATTGATTGAGCGCTGCTCCCTACTTCTTGATGCCACTTATTAAAGAGAATGGGTGACTCGGTAGCCGTCTGGCATCCAGACAGCGATCGGAGATATCACAGGCGTTATTCACACAGCCACCCACGACTTTGTTCTGTTGCAAAGCCATGTAAGCCGAACCGGGGTCCTGGAACGTCACCGGTGTTGCCCCGGCAATTCGGATCGACTGCTCGGAGGTCGAGCCTTTGGTGGAGCTGATGCGCTTGTCTTTGAAGAAGCTTTTCGGCTGATCGGCGTTGGTTGAGCGCAGCAGTACTACTACGGCAACCGGACTTCTACAAACAGAACTTTCTGGACCTCAAATACGATTGGCAGGTCGGCCCCGGCATCCTGCGTACCGACTTGCGCCACTTCGACAACCCTATGTTCAGGTCAATTTGGCGAGACGCCACTCAAATTTTCAATCAATGACGGGGTCACCACTGCGCGATATCCATCAGCATTTGGGTGCAATCCATCCGCAACATACTGATTAAACAGGTCGGGATTTGATTTCAAGACCGCCTCCCACCTTGGGTAATTGTCGATCAAACGAAGTCCCCTGGCTTTTGCAACATCCCGGTACATCTGGAAGTAATCCAGTAACTTCGGTCTCTGCACTCCAGAGCCTCCAATCACTGGATTCGTCACCATTAAAATGATCTCCGTCGATGACTTGGCAGCCTTGATCCGGTCAATCATTAGCTCGAGGTTTTTCCGTGCTTGTACGACGGTGGTTTTGTTGGGAAGGAAAGCGTCGTTGATCGCGAATTCGATAAACACCGTATCCGGGCTTTTGGAGATGACTCGACTTTCGAGATTTTCAACACCCCATCCCGACCACATCGAATCCTTGCCACTATTTATAATCGTGGCACGTCCAGGGTAACGCTGATTCAGATCATCCCCAAGCTGCTGCACCCAGGCGCCGGAGGCCGTCAAGCTCGTACCATAAGCTACGACGGTCTGCGCCTTGCCAGCATCAAGGTTTGAATAAAGATCGCTTTCCTGACCAGCAAAGCTGGCCGCGCTTAACGAAAGTAACATTCCAGCAAACAGAGCCTTGGCCCACAAACCATTCATTCAACTGTCCCGATCTTTTCACAGGGGGCAAGGATGAACCTGTGAGCTTGAGGCGTCCAACAGAGAAGTCATAAGCCCAAATACCGTGTCAAACCTGCTCAGGTAAAACCCTTGCCGGGAATGCTTCCACTTTTAGCTTCTCCATCACCAGCCCTATAAAGGCTGATACCGCCAACGGCAAATGTTGCCGACTGGGATAAAGCACATGCAGGCCGTATCCAGTGCGATGGTAATGCGGTAATACAGGCACAAGGCGGCCAGCCTGAAGATCGAAATTAACTATCGTGGACGGCAGCAACGCAATGCCCAAGCCAGCCACCGTGGCCTTACGCAATGCCTGAGCCGTGTTTCCATTGAAACGGCTGGTCATCTGCACATCTTCCTCAACACCGTTTGGCCCATTAAGACGCCACGTGGTGACGCCGCTAGGATGACCGAAACTCACACAGTCGTGATTGACCAGATCCTCTAGCGTAGCGGGCACACCTCGGTTATTGAGGTACTTGGGGCTGGCGACCAAACCTTCATTACCTGCGCCAATGAGTTGGCGACCGACGTATCCCGAATCCTGCAAAGTGCCCCCTCGAAACGCGATGTCGATCCGATCAGCGATCAAATCGGCGCGTGCATCACTGAGTACGAAGTCAAGCTGAACCCGTGGATGCAAGGCTAGAAAATCGGCCACCCATTCCATAGGGAAGAAGTCGAAGAAATCAGCCATCGCTGCAATGCGCACGATGCCACTGGGCTCCTGGCTTCCCGTCATTAACTGCTGTCCGGCATCGATCAGGCCTTCTACCGCGCCAGAGCACCGGTCATGAAAAGCCTGACCTGAATGGGTAAGTGTGAGCTTGCGCGTGGAGCGCTGCAGCAGCCGTGTGCCGAGCTGCGCCTCGAGTTGTTGAACGCGTCTGCTTAAGGTGTTGGGCGGCATTCCAAGCTGCCGCGCCGCTTCGGCAAAGCTGCCGTTGCGCACCACTTGTACAAACAAGGCGACGTCGTTCAGGTCAATCATCTTATTGCCACTACTTCGCTTAATGGATTAGTTCAATCCAATTATGCCATCTAATAAAGTAATTAATAGGCGCATATCCTTGGGCATAGCTGCAGTCGACCGGTTATGGCGGTACTCGTCGCGCCATCGAACAACTGCAGCTGGTGGCCATTGAGTTGCAGATGGCCCCGGTACGCAATGCGGTGCACATCGGCATCGCTGAATTCATCGGCATCTGGCAACAGGGAAAGAACTTCAACGATTACCCGCATCTGGCCCAGGCAGCCACAGCGCTGCTCGACGACATTGTCTGGTGGGCCCAAGCGCTCAAAACCCAGAGAGAAAACATATGACCGCCACCGTCGCTGCTCTGCAACGCGCCATTGTCCATCGCACTAAAGGCAGCACCCACGGCCCGATAACTCGGCTCATGAGCCCGGGTGATCTGGGCGAGCGTCTGAAGCCTTTCATTTTCCTTGATATTTTCCGTATGGACGCCAGTCGCGGCAAGTCGAGTTTCGGCATGCATCCGCACTCCGGGATCGCGACCGTCACCTTCATGAGCGAAGGCGAAGTTGCCTATGAAGACACCACGGGTGCGACAGGTGTATTGCTGGCCGGAGGTCTCGAGTGGATGCGCGCCGGCAACGGTGTTTGGCACGACGCGACGCTGACCAGCAAGTCCTTGATGCAGGGTTTCCAGCTCTGGGTGGCGCTGCCGCCGTCGTTGGAAAACGCCCCTGCGCTGAGCACCTATCTTGCGCCCTCCCAAGTTCCGCAATCGGGACCGGCACGCGTGCTCCTGGGGCGATACGGTGACGCGCAAAGCTTGATTGAAGCGCCGAGTGATATGAACTATCTCGCCGTTAATTTGAAGGACGGCGAGCGCTGGCGGTACTCCCCGCCGTCCGGTCACACCGTTGCCTGGCTCGCGGTGAGTGCAGGAGGCCTGGACGCAGGAGGCCTGATTAATGCCGGCGAACTCGCCATTTTCGAAGAGACCGAGCAACACATCGACTTCTCGGCACAGGGCGACTGCTCATTCGTGATGGGCTCAGCGGTGAAGCATCCGCACGATCTGGTGACAGGGTACTACTCAGTGCACACGAGCGAGACGGCTTTGGCGCAGGGCGAAGCTGAGATACGGCGTATCGGCGAACGCCTGCGGCAGAAGGGACGTCTGAGCTAGCCCCCAAGCCGCGCCGTCAGTCGATAAGACTCCCCACTAAACACCCCACCAATCCCGAATTATCAATCCTCAACCTACTGAGATAGATCATGACCACGAACAATCTCGACCTGCTTTTGTCCCCTGCACAAATCGGCGCTCTCCCTCTGAATAACCACATGGTCATGGCGCCTTTGACGCGAAGCCGTGCCGGTGAAGGTGATGCTCCGACGCCCACCGTGGTTGAGTATTACCGGCAGCGTGCCAGTGCCGGCCTCATCATCACCGAAGGTTCTCAGGTCTCGGCACAAGGCAAAGGCTATATGAGAACGCCGGGCATCTTCACCTCTGAACAAATCATGGGGTGGAAGCAAGTGACCGACGCTGTTCATGCAGAAGGTGGACGGATATTCCTGCAACTCTGGCATGTCGGACGGCTTTCACATCCATTGGTGCAGATCAACAGCGCCCTGCCAGTAGCACCTTCAGCGATCAAGGCTGATGGTGAGATTTACACTTCTGAGGGACTCAAGTCTTACGAAACCCCACGGGTTCTGGGTCTCGATGAGATTCCTGGAGTGATCGCTGATTTTCGCCAAGGTGCTGAAAACGCAAAACGTGCTGGATTCGACGGCGTTGAAATCCATGGTGCGAACGGTTATTTGATCGACCAGTTCCTGCGCGATGGCACCAATAACCGAACCGATACCTACGGCGGTTCTGTAGAGAATCGCGCTCGATTTCTCAAGGAAGTAGTCGAGTCCGTCATCGAGGTCTTCGGAGCCAGCCGCGTGGGTGTTCGCCTGTCGCCGATTTTCAATTATTTCTCCATGAGCGACAGCGATCCCCAAGCGACTTTCAACTACGCGGCGAAGATGCTCAGTCGCTATGGGCTGGCCTACATTCACGTGGTGGAACTCGGTGTAGGGCCATTCGATTTCAGGGAATTAAAGCGTCGTTTCGGTGGCACCTACATCGCCAATGGTGGCTATGACGCAGAGCGCGCGGGAACGGCGCTCAGCTTAGGTGATGCTGATCTGGTGTCGTTTGGCACCGGGTTCCTGGCCAACCCGGATTTGGTGGAGCGATTCAAACACGGCGAGTCCTTGAACGAAGCAGACCCAACGACGTTCTACCAAGGTGAGGAACGCGGTTACACGGACTATCCGACCATGGCGCAATCCCGATCGACACTATGAGCAAAATACTGGATTAGACATCAGTCAGCGTTATGTCTCACGGCGATCGCGAGCCATTCGCTGGCGCTTACAGGGCTGTTTAGTAAAAGCTCCAACTAATTGCAGCCCAAACATCAATTCCTTGCAAGGTCCGCATAACGGCATATGGATACAAAGCCTATTACACCAACACCTTACTCATCCCATCTGAACTCATGATGGATCAGATGAGTCAATAAGCTCAGCCGCCGTTACGCTGTGTGAGCATCGACATCTGGCGGTGCAAAACCTGATCCTGAATGCGAACTGCCCCTTTCCTACCAAGTGATGGGAGGTCCGCGCCACAAGTGCAGATAAGCGAAAACGTGGCGCGGATGTTTCGGAATAAGAGTTTGGTCGAGCTGAGACGCGATCTATAGGTGACGAGCACTTCGCGCCATTAGTTTGATCAGTTGCCTCGGCTAAGCTGCACATTCTGGCTTGTGCATTCGGTGGTGCTGACAGTGCCCATGAAAGCATTCATCTTCACGGCGCACTTCTCAATGTTCAAGCCGTTACGCCCATCACTCGAGATATTGGTGACATATGGACCGGCGGTTGTGCAGCCGGCCAAAACAGCGAGCATGCCCAGAGCAATGATATTTAGTTTCATATGAGTCCTTTCGAGCAGTGGCCTGAGCCCATCGGTTCGCCGAAATCGGTATTGGGGGTCGGTTAAATTGTGCTTATTTGGAGCCCTTCAAAATCGATGGGACGAGTGTGAGTGAAGAACCCGTCTTGCAAGCCAATTATCTTGGCGCGGACCAGCTCCGGAGTCTCAATACCGAAGTGAATGATGTACTCGTCACTGTTGTCCTTCCGCTGAATGCTGGTGACATAGTCGGCCACCTCCCACGGAGTAAGCCCAATAGCGTCGCCAAGAATTCTGTTTCGGCGAATTTCTGAGGTCTCTTCAGACTGATTGCTCATGGCTCGGTCCTTCAGTGAGATTGAGCTGAAGCTTAGACCAACCCCAGAAACCCACACCCCACTGTCGCATCCGCTCACTAGACGGTGAGGACTCCACTCAGAGCCAGTCGTATTACAGGGGTAAAAACAGAGACAAATAAAAAAGGGTCGCGAGATAAAATCTCGCGACCCTTTTGAATTATATGGTCGGGACGGAGTGATTCGAACACTCTACCCCTAGCACCCCATGCCATTATAGATCGGATTCCACTGGACGTTAATAAAATCAAATAAATCCAGATTACCCTAGTAAATACAACACCTTCAGGCTAATCTAACGTCCAACACCACCCAAAACACAGCAATACAAGCCAGCGCTTTCGGTGGGGTAAAAGTGGGGTAAAAATAAAAAGGCAGAAGGGGCATGGCAAAAATCCAAGTCAAGCAACTGGAAGCGCTTACCGCTGATGATGGCGGCCTGACACTGCGAGAAGATGGCGGAATTGTCGGGCGCGTTCGCGTCGGGCAACGGGGCATCACTGTTCTGTTTCGTTATGAGTTCAAGTTGAATGGCGCCAAGCGCGACCATGCACTCGGTTCTTGGCCCAAGAAAAGCCTTGCCACCATCCGTGCCGAGCGCGACCGCCTGCGCGTTACGGTAGGCGAAGGAATCAACCCCACCGCCGCGAAGAAAGCCGCCAAGATCGAAAAACAGGCCGCTATCGAGGCGACCATTGCCGGGGCCAAGCGCCTGGCTGCCGAGAACCTGACAGTGGCCGACCTGTTCGTCGAGTGGCTAAAAGATGGCGTGGCCCGCCAAGATGACAATGCAGAACTAATCCGCAGCTTCACCAAGGACGTGCTCCCCAGCATCGGCCAAAAGTCTCTGCGCGCTCTTACCGAGAAAGATATTCTCGCCATGCTGCGTACCGTACGCGAACGTGGCGTCAATCGGTATGTAGTCAGTCTGTTTGCCGATCTGAATCAGATGCTCGCATGGGGCGAGAAGCGCAAGCCTTGGCGCGGCCTGATGATCGACGGCAACCCTGCCAACCTGGTGGAAGTCAAAAAACTTCTAGACCACGACTATCAAGAAGAACGCGACCGCATTCTGACTGTCGATGAAATCAGGGAGCTGCGCGACATATTTGAGCGCATGGAGCGTGATTATGCCGCCCTGCCCCCCGGCCAGAAATATTCCGGCGTCCGTCCGCTGGAAAGGAAAGCACAGCTTGCACTGTGGATATGCTTGGGCACCCTCTGCCGCATCGGCGAACTACTCAAGGCCGAATGGCGCCACATCGATTTAAGCAAGGGAACATGGTTTTTGCCTGCCATGAACACCAAAGGTCACCGAGGAGCGCGCCAGGATCACCATGTTTTTCTGTCTACCTTCGCCCTGCGCCAGTTCAAAGAACTGCATACCCTGACGGGCAACACGCCATACCTGTTCCCCGCCACCAACCATACCGGCCACGTAGACCTAAAGAGCATTTCCAAGCGCGTAGGCGACCGGCAAGAACAGTTCAAGAAACGCAGTAAACCTTTATCCGGCCGGCGCAATGACAATACGCTGGTACTGAGCAAGGGCACCAATGGCGACTGGACCCCGCACGACCTGCGCCGCACCGGCGCAACGACGATGCAGGAGCTGGGCGTCACCTTGGAAATTATCGACCGCTGCCAGAATCACCTGTTGGGTGGCTCCAAGGTTCGCCGACACTATCTGCACCATGACTACGCCAAGGAAAAAACCGAAGCATGGCGACTGCTGGGCGAACGTATCGACGCAATATTGGCTGCTGACAACGTGGTGCCGATCAACCAAAGCACGCGTTTATCGGCTGACCTTGGGTAGCTTCCGAAAAGCAAGCACCCCAAATGTGAAACCAGCCGACCCATTCAGGATGGGGACGCTCAAGGAGGCGTGAAGATGGAAAAAATTGATCGAGTAAATGACTTACCGAAATGGTTCAACCTAGACAACTACAGTCAGGCAAAAAAATTTAATTCCACTGAGTGGCTTCGGCAACTTGAGGTAAGGCGCTTCCTGCTGAGGCTTCTTAAGCACAAGCATGTTGATTCGCTTACTGATGTGATGGGCGTTTCAGCACAAAAAATGTATGCAGCCATAGCTCCAAAAGTTCTAGGCTCGACTGATTTTGATGTGCTGTCCAGAATGAGTCTGGTTGGTCTTAAAGGAGTCGAAAACCTGGATACCCAAGACCTATGGGAGCACGCGCTTAATATTTCCGATGATCCTAATGAATGGTTTGAGTCCATCAAACGGCGTAACCATGACTATTACAGCGCCCCCATTCTTAGCCCTGACCCCGTGCGCCTTACCGCTCTCGATTCCATAGATCGCGAAGTGTATGCGGCAGTCAAAGTGTCCCTGGACCTGCCGGACGCAGTGCTTATCGAGAACTTCAAAGCGTGGCTGGCTGAAACAAGGAAGACCGCCGGGGCGACTCGATCAAAGTATCATCGCCCCGCCTACGGTCGATGGGCGTCCTACGGCCTGTTGCCTTACCTTGATCTGATGATATGGGCACTAGATTCGAATATACATATTCCTGATCGCGTAATGTCAGCAGCAGTGAGTCGTTACGATAAGGGGGAAAGTAGTTTTAGAAAAACAGTCGCTCCCCTCGCAGATGGACTAATGCGCGACCTGTCAGAATTTCGAGCACTGGCGGCAGTTGAAGCCCAATCCTCTGCTAATCCGGAAACTTTTGAGTCCTGAAAACTTCCGGAAAATTTGGCCCGCTGAAACCAGGATCGAAATTGCCCGCCTTCTCACATTGAATGTCTAGCCATAAACCACTGAGCGCCAGATAGCGCGAAGGAGTTATGGCAATGACCGCAATAACAACCACCCCACCCCGCCGCATCATGCGCCTCCCGGAAGTCGTCACCATGACCGGCTACGGGCGCAGCTCCATTTACAACTTTATGGATGCTGGAACTTTCCCGAAGTGCCGCCGCATTGGCCCACGCGCTGTCGGCTGGGACAGCCTGGAGGTTGATCAGTGGATCACTGATCGCCTGGAGGGCCGCGCATAATGGACAAAAATAAGCCCATCACTAAGGGCAAGCTCGGGAATGAATCGCGCACAAATAACACCCGCAGCAACACCCAGCTCACTCGCTTGATAGCTTGGCCCAAGCTGGGGCCGACAGATGTTCTCACCACCATGCGGGAGCTGAATATCTGCCGCCCAAGCGCCCGTATTTCCAAGCTGCGCGCCATTGACCACCCAATCAAGACCCTTCGTATCACCTCGACAGACGACCATGGTCGCCCCCGCCAAGGCATCGCCCTGCACTTCCTGCCCCAGCAGGGAGCTCAACCCATGACGACCAACCAACCCCATCAACCACCGAGAGCAACCCTGGCTTACCCAAACCTGGCCAGCCTCTACCTGTTCACCCTGCCGATTGGTGCAGACCTACCGTTGCTGATCTGCTTGGAGGCGGCTTTATGGATTTCGTGATCCTGTTTCGTGACGATATGCAATCCGTGTTCGGGCCGCTTGATTGGTTGCCGATACCAGACGGAAAAATCCACCGCTTCCACGTGCCAGGCGACACGTCAGGCACCCACAACGGCGCCTATCAGCTTTATTTAAATTGGATCGCTTGGGGCTGGTTTGGCACCTGGAAGGACGGTAAATGGCACAACTGGCGCAGCCGTAAGCCTGCCAACCGCCTGGAGACGCAGTTGATCGACCAGCGAATCAAGCGGGCACAACGTGATCGAGAAGCCGAGCAGCACAAGCACCAGCAAGCCGCCGCAAAAAATGCCAACCGCCTGTGGAGCCAGGCACAGCCAGCCGCAGATGATCATCCCTACCTATCCCGCAAGCGGGTAAAGGCATACAGCCTGCGCCGGGATGGTGATGTGCTGCTGGTGCCGTTGATCCATGACGGACTACTGGTCAGTCTGCAGCACATCTTCCCGGACGGCTCCAAGCGCTTTCTGTTCGGCGGCAAGACCACGGGCTGCTGTTCACTTATCGGCACGATTCAGCCAGGTCAGCCACTCTACATTTGTGAAGGATGGGCTACCGGCGCCACTCTCCACGCCGAAACCGGCGCGGCCGTGGCCTGTGCCATGACTGCCGGCAACCTGCTTCTAGTCGCCCATCATCTGCAGCGCCAGAATCCAAACGCCGTATTGATCGTGGCCGGCGACGACGACCGCATGACCGAAGGCAACCCCGGGCGCACCGCTGCCAAGAAGGCGGCCGACATCTTGGGCTGCGGATTGATCTTCCCGCCTTGGTCGGGGGCCGAGCCCCTGACTCTTTCCGATTTTAACGACCTGGCCAATTGGAGAGCAGCGCAATGACTTCCACGCTTATTCCTGAGCCAGCCTATCCCGATCCGCAGCCTCTGCTGCCAGACGTGTCGATTGCGGCACCTTATCCCCTGCAAGCCCTGGGTGATTTGCTGGGCGGCGCTGCTGCAGCCATTATCGAAAGCGTGCAAGTGCCCGATGCCTTAGCCGGGCAAGCTGTGCTGGCCGCTGCTGCAATGGCTGCTCAACCTCACGCCAATGTACAACGCGCCGGCCAACTAATCCCCCTATCACTGTTCGCCCTTACCATTGCCGAGTCTGGTGACCGCAAGTCGGCAGCGGACCGCTTGGCACTGCACGCCCATTACGAACACCAGCACACTCTATTGGGTGCACATAAGGCCGAATACAAGGAGTACCGCAATTACCGGGACGCCTACCAGAAAGCCCGTACAGCCATTCTCGACAGCGCCAAGGGCGATCCGGAAACCGTAGCTATTGAGCTGGGTAAATTGCTTGAGCCAATCGAGCCGCCATCGCCTTTCATCCTGGCCGAAGAACCGACATTAGAGGGGCTGCAAAAGTCCCTGCTGCGCGGTTACGCCTCGCAAGGGCTATTCAGTGACGAAGGCGGCCAATTCTTCGGCGGTTACGCCAGCAGACCGGAGAACATGCTGAAAAGCGTGGCCGGGCTATCGAAGCTTTGGGACGGCTCACCTATCACGCGCATCCGCGCCGCCGAAGGTGAAAGCGCATCACGCAGCGGTTGCCGCTTGAGCGCACATCTGATGATTCAGCCTATCGTGGCGCAAAATGTGCTGGGCAATCCAGTGTTACAGGGCCAAGGCTTTCTGGCACGCTTTCTAATCGCTTGGCCGCAGTCACTGGCAGGGAGTCGCTTCTACCGGGATGTCGACCCCATGAGAGACATAAGATTGGGGCGCTACTGGCAGCGCATGGCCCATCTGCTTGCTCTTGAGCCGCCGCAGAATGAGCAAGGAGAGCTGGCTCCCCCCGCGCTGCCGATGGGGCCGCAGTCGCTGGCCGCCTGGGTTGCCCAACACGACGCTATTGAGGCGGAGTTAGGCAAATGGGGCGAATTGTGCGAAATCAAACCGGCCGCCGCCAAGGGCGGCGAAAACTTGCTGCGGATTGCCGGCGTACTGGCCGTGGTCGAGAACGCCAATACCATTACCCTACCGATTATCGAGCGGGCCGGAATGCTGGTGCGCTGGCATCTGGACGAAGCCCTGCGACTGACCAACCCAACGAAAGTGGAGCCACACCTATATAAAGCGCAAAGCCTACTGGATTGGCTCCTCAACAAAGGGTGGTATACCTTCGATTCACGCAAACTACAGCGCGCAGGGCCTGCCATAGCTCGCAAGACCGCAAAGCAGCGCGACGATTTGCTGGCCGTGCTGGTGGAGCATCATCAGCTTCTGACCAGCGATGGAAAACATTTCACCATCAACCCGGCTGCGACAACTGCGACAATTGTGACAAAGCCCGTCCCGCAGGAGCTCCAAGCCTGCGACAGCGTTGGGACAAGCTGCGACAAAGCATCTGTAGAGTCCTGCCTGTCGCAACCTGTCACAGACCTGTCGCAAACCTACACGTCAATCAATTCGGGGGGTGTCGCAGAAGTCGCAAATGTCGCAGTGCGCCCTGTGTTTGGGGGTGATATATGAGTGCCGCCGAACTACTGAGTCGTGCCAGTGCCGAAGGGGTGGAGCTGTTACTGCAGGGCGACCGGCTGACATGGGCTGCTGACCACCAGCCGCCCGACGATCTGCTGACCAACATCAAGGCGCATCGCCTGGAAATCATTGCCGCTCTGGGGGCGGCGAATGATTCGACAGCAGAGGCACAAGCATGGCTGGCCCGTGTCGCCTGCCTGTTGGAATGTTCGCCGGTATACCTGTTGGAGCATGGCTTCATCGACCGGCATGACCTGGCCGAGCAGCGCCGAATTTATCCGCTCTTTGTCGTGCCGCTGATCCGCAGCAACCCTGCGTGGGTCCAGGAACGACCTGGCATCCCAGCACCTTTCGCGCCCGGGCAAGAATACATCCGCGCCCGAAGCACTTTGACCGTCACCACAACAATGCCTGAGTGGTGCCGGGTCCGTGACAGATATATCAACCACCTGATGCTTTGCCATGCCTGCCATGCGCCGATAAGCCGCTACTGTGTTACAGGTGCCAAGTTACGCCAGCGGTATAACCAGACGCCAATGGAGCCAAGACCATGACCCGGATCATCGTAACTACCCTGGCCGCTATCGCACGGAAGCCCGGAACCACCAAATGTGACAACTCGGCCATTGTCTGTCGCCTCCTGCACAGCATTTGCCAGACAATAGACCGCACTCACAATGACAGTCGCCCAGACCGCCGTGCTGTAGAACTGGCCGCCCTGCTGTGTGTACTGGTGACTTGTATTCGAACACCATGGACTTATATTTTGCTGGACTTGCGATTAACTCGCTGCGTCATGCTCAATCGAAGTCGCTACGTAGTCGAATATCCAGTCAGCGATTCCTTCACACCCCGATGCGAGATACATTGGGTGGACAGGGATCGATGGATGCCCCATCAACATTATTCTATCCAGCAACACCTGTTTCGAAGCATCGGATAGCTGATCCCACCAAGAGATGCGGATCGCATGGTTTTCACAACATGAAACTGCAAATCTGAGCATCAGGTCTTCCAGACGCTTCCCTTCGCGGAAAGACTCAGCTATGGACCTCTCGAACGGTTTGCAGACAGCGTTGCTGCTTTTGTGCCAAGCAATACCGAATGCCCAACCATCCTCAAGGGGAGCAGTAAAGAAGGTGATCAATGCGAGAGGGGTCGACCAGTTTCCAAGGTTTTGTAGTCGATTCCCTCGAAAGTCGAAGTCAGGATAGAAAAGCCCTGAAACTTGAATAGAACAGGGTGACTTGGAAGTAAAATATGTGAATTCAAAATCTTGATATTGGCAATTCGATAGTGCTTGGTCAAATATGCGTTTATGGTGCTGAAGTCCACTCCACCCAAGGTTTTGTCCCTTTATAACTGCATCGAGAAAAAGTCCGTGGTCTCCAATCTCAGGGTGGTCCTTAATTTTCGAAAGACTGCGCACCGCATTTTCCTTGACGAAATACTCGCGGCACAAACTTCGATAGGCATAGAGGGCGATTTGCTTTCGGTCTTTCGTGAGAGGGTAGTTGTCGATGGGCTCAAAAAGCGAATTGTCATGAGTGGAACAGAAACCGTCGAATATTGAAGCTTTACCTATTCCTATCTTTTTTAGTTGGGGCGCTCCACCGCTTCGCTGCAATGTCGAAAAATCTGCGTTGGCTCGATATATATGACCATCCTCGGCGATCAGGCCTAACTGCCCCCTACGCTGTATGGAGTGTGCGGCGATGATTTTTCCGCATTGCTTACCATCGAAGAAATGAAGACAACGTCCTCTATCGTTTTCTCGCTTCATCGCAGCAATGAAGTCACTGATAAACGATTTTCCCATAGTCGCTGCTCCTTCTGATATCGAGACGATATTCTCATAGCGTGCCCGTGTTTTCTACTAGGCTATCATCTAACCACGCGCCCCAATGCCGCCACTGTGTCGTCGAGAGTATACAAAAACATCACTTGCCTCAAGCTGAGCGCGCTAGTTCCCGAATAAGTCGACGCGCAAATCTTCGACCGGAGCAGTCGAAGAAGAGATGGTATTAGGAAGACGTAAAAGTAAGCAATTTTTCCTAGAGGTTGAATGCTTCGACCGCTCTCGACATCGCCTTTGACCCGACTCCCTTAACCTTGGACAAAGAATCCTTATCAAGTCCTCCATATTGAACTCGCGCCCTGATGATTTCCTTAGCAGTATTTCGACTCACGTTTAGTAACGCTTCAAGTTCGTCAAGGGTCGCTGTATTAACGTCAAAAGTAGTCGTGACCTTTTTTGATGCGCCCATGTACTCCAGCAAATCCGCGATTACAAGATACGTATGAAAAACCGCCTTAACCGCTTCAATTTGCTCAACATCAGCATGAACCCCTTTATTAGCTATTTTATTTGTTTTCTCAAGCCAAGACCCAAGAAAGTCGACATGAGTCTTGGCTAAATCCCGGTTGCTTTCTGATTCAATAGCGTTGTCCATGAAAGCCCAAAGCCGATTCACATACTGACCCTGACCGAGAGGTCGTCCTTTCTGGGAGGATTGATTCGATGGATAAAGCTCGTCAGCTAACCCCTCTAGAAGTCGTCGGCACGATGTAAGCGCTTGGGACCATTCTTCTGCCTTCGACGATGACACTGAACGAAAAGCTATCATTAGCTGCTCAGCCAGCATTGGGTTTAGATCTAGAAGCTTGTCATCTACAACTGTTTTTAGCAGATCAAAGCTATTGCTGACCGTTCCCGAAAACCGTAACTTATTATAAAGCGCTGAAGCAAGTTCATGCGCCTTCCTGCGAACATAACTAAGATGATTGTAAAGAGGTGTTCTGTAATAAGTTCCGTCATTGCCTTTTTTGGCGCGAGCGAGATCAGCATATCGCTCCTCGATAAATCCAACACTTAAATAGCCACCACCTGCGACGTGATTCTTTAGGGTTAACTCTTCGGCAACTAAGTGCAACCCTCGCTTCAAGCCTAGCCTCTCAAGTTTACCGATAACCTTGTCGATTTCTTGCTGCTTCACCTCGTCGTTCGAGTAGTCGCTTCTAGTCGCAGTCGCTAATAGCTCTTGTATTTCGTCCACATATTTATGATCACCAAGCTGAATCTGGCACCATATTTGAATGTCGATATCGTCAACCAGAACTGCTGCGCGCGATAATTTTTGTACTGACGAAAAAACCGAACCCTTAGGTGACTCTAAATCCTTCAAAGCCTGTTCCAATAAATTCAAAGCTTCATTTTTTTGCGTCATAGTTCACTCAGCAAACTAAAAGTTAACGTGAATTTTTCTTTCCAAATACTACGCTCATTGGAACAGCTGAGGTAGCGTGTGACTCACCATGAACCTCAGTGGCCCATTGGGTGAGTGCATTTACCCGAGTGCGATCCATGGGCAACGTCCGCTTTGGGTCCGAAAGTAGCTGGTGACAGATTCACCAATCTGACGCCAATTGCGCTGGAGGATGTGGTGGCTTTGCAGGGCTAGGGCCGTTGAATGGCATGGTTTGGCGTATTGTTTACCCCCGCCCCATTCACTATTGACTCTCTGCCCCTATATCCCAAATCTGCTTGGCTCAGCGGCACCATCCCTTTCGCCTTTCAGCGTTTTTTAATGCTACCTATTACAGGTTCCAATTGGAGGCGCTGTCGCTGCTATGCTTGGTATTTCTCGAAGGAAATCGACACCATGCCAAGTGATTATTCACTGTCGGATGTACTGGAAAGGCTGTTCGAAAACCAGCAGGCCCTGGAGGCGGCCATTATGGAGTTGACCCTGCTGATCGAGGAGCAAGGGGCACCGGAAGTGGGCGGAAATGTCCGTGGCGCACTGTGGACCATGGGTGAAAACGCCGGTCATATCAAACAAGGCCTGGCTCGATTGAAGAAATTGGACATCAGCTAACCGAGGCACACCAAGGGCCCGTCAACAGTCATGTCGAGGTGAATTCGGTTAGCCAGTCCGGTTCACCTCACAAGCAGCTATTTTGGCGATACCGGACGCTCACGACTGACCGCTTTCGGCCGAGGATGTGTAAAAACGTTTTTGAGCGCGACAGGCACTCAAAACTGGACTGGAAATCTCGCTTCTACGCGAAATCCACATCTGCTGACGTGCCGATAAATTTCAGATTTAACGTAGACGCGCATACTTCAATTTTGGCGAAGCGGTTTTACACACTCTGGGCCAAAAGCAGACATTCAGTTCAGCGCCGCAGCCCACGGCGGACGCGCGGCCATTATCTAACCGACTTAAGGTTGCATGTCACAAAAATGCAGTATCACTTGAGATGAAATAGCCGCCAAGCTAGTGATCACGCGTCGTTGCCAGGTGTGATTTCGTCCTTGGACCTAAAGCATGTAGACGGAGTAGCAGCACTTTGATAGCGTAAGTCGAGGATATATTCGTATGGGTAGGAAAGGTGGCACATCTGACAATGCAAATTTTTTACCTTCCATAACCGGTTTACTTATTCTTATCTAAAGGAATAGAGTTGAAAATACTGACCTTTAAAGCCTATAACGTACATGAGTTTTTAAATTTCAACATTGACTTCAATGACAACTTGAACTTTATAGCTGGACTTAATGGCTCCGGAAAAACAACAGCGCTAAACTTAATAAATTTCTTGCTTACACCGTCGATTGAGGAGTTAGCGAAGATAAAATTTGAGGCGTTGGTGGTAGTTCTTTTTGATGAGAAAATTGAATCTAAGCTCACCATTACGTGCTTGCAGTCAAATGATTCAATTCACTTCTCTACCTCTGATTCAGAAGAATGGATGTCGGCTGACATTTCTGAAGTTCTCTATTCAGACGACAAGGCTGTGACTAATAGACTTAGATCAAATTCTATTTTCAAGAGAATTGATGGCCTTACTCCCCCGATGTACCTAAGTTTGGATCGTCGTTTTATTCAAGACGCAAAGCCCGAAGAACTTGATTTTCGTTGGATGATGCCCAAGCCTAAAGGCTTTACCAGCGAGTTAGATGGCAGCATGAAAGACGCGCTAGCTATCGTATCCAAAAAAAGCGCAGAGGCTAAAGAAAAGCAAGCCGCAGCAGATAAGAAACTTAGGAACAAAATAATTCTCGACTCCTTTGCTACTGCAAATGGCATACAAGAGCAGATGCCGTTTCCAGACAAGCGAGTAATTCTAACCCTCAAGACGAAGCAAGCAACTATCAAAAAAACGCTGAAAAACTTGGATTTCGAGACCGAAGAATTCGAAAGTCTCCTCGATAGCTTTTTCGCAAATTTAACTTCGCTAGCGAAAAGCGCCCTTGCAACATTAAATCCCACTCCAAGCGCTTTTCGCCCTAGTTCAAAAAACAGCGCAACGCATAGAACAAAAGAAATAGATTCAATTCCCCCTCAAAAAATGGAAAAGAAACTATATAGTGAGGAGAACTCCCGAGTTCTAGCAAAGTGGTTCGTAAACAGTCACCAACTGGGTAGGATAAACAGACTTGTAAAGCTGATTGATGAATATGAAAAAGAACAACTAGAAATTAATTCTGAAATTGAAAAATTCACCCTTCTGGTAAATTCCTTCCTAGAGCAAACAAATAAAAAGATCATTGTATCGAACCGTGGTGAAATAAAAATATTCATCGCCTCGGCTGAAAGAACCCTTACGGTGATGTCATCTG
Organism: Pseudomonas sp. BF-R-26; assembly: GCF_019947395.1. Lineage (NCBI taxonomy): Bacteria > Pseudomonadati > Pseudomonadota > Gammaproteobacteria > Pseudomonadales > Pseudomonadaceae > Pseudomonas > Pseudomonas sp. BF-R-26. Next base: position 130,016 of record NZ_JAGYGK010000017.1, read on the forward strand.
GCGAACGGCAAATCTTGATTATCTTGGCGCATCTCTGCCTTAACTCCAGCTTGCCAAAAAATGGAATTTTTATTGTAGATGAGCCAGAGCTTTCTTTGCATTTGGCATGGCAGGAAATGTTTGTTGAGGCGGTACAAACAGCCAGTCCAGAGTTGCAGATCATATTGGCTACGCACTCTCCAGCGATTATAGGAGGGCGGAATAACTTTTATATACCTCTGCATAAAGGAGAAGAACAATGATCGGTGGGGTGCCTGTCTGGCCGCCTTCCGCGTTGGAGAGTGTGGGCCTGCTATATCGTCCGCTCCAGGACCTTGAGGTATATGTTGAAGATAAAGATTCAGAGGTGTTCTATCTAGAGTTACTTGGAAGATTAATTCCAAGCGGAAAAAGAATCAAAAAAATCATACCTTTAAATGGTCGCGGCAACGTGGTCGATTTATGCAAGCGATATAATGATCCTTCTCCAGCCTTATTCTTAATTGATGGCGATCTAGATCTTACGCTTAAAATTAGAGAGATCGGCCTAAAAAACTTATTCCAACTAAAATCTTATTGCATCGAGAATTATCTATTTTGTTTAATTGGCTCTAGGGAAATAATAGTCGAGACCTCGGGGAAGATTTTGCCGGAAAAAGCTCTAACTACTGAAGAGTGGGAGACGTTTTTCAATTACGTGAGCGAACCACTTCGAGAGTTATTTCTAGTGTTTGCTGCCGCTAGAGTTCTAGCTCCCACATTAAAGACGGTATCTCTAGGCTACCCATCTATCTCAACTCAGAAAATTCGAAAAAGAGGCCCCGAGCCAGACTTGGTCAAAATTTTTTCTGTTATAGAAGCGATAAAAATACAATCGTTACAATTTACAAGCGAAGAAATATGGCTTTCAACGATTGAACAGATCCGTGAAAATGCTAAAGACATCCAAACCATTGATATGGTTTCCGGCAAGGATTTTCTGTTGCCCATGCTTGATATGTTTATTCGCTCCAAAGGAGGGAGCACTGCTTCTACTGAAAGCTTGATGTTTCGTCTAGCGAGACATTGCTCACTCAATAGATTGAATGAACTTGGAGCTGCCCTCCAATCCGTACTAGACGGGGATGTGATTTTTTCTAGCTAGAAATGTTATTTTCAAAAGTACGGCGTCTGAATAGGACTCAGTTCATAGACATGCCTGATTTGTAGCTTTTGTCCGAGTGTCCTGTTCTGTTATCCGCTTCGGCCGAAAGCCGTTCATTCGTGAACGGCTTTCGGCCGAGGCTGTATAAAAACGTTTTAGAACACGTTTGACAGTCAGGGCTGGAACAAAAATCGCGCTCCTACGTAAATTTCTAGTCTGCTGCTCACTTTAAGGCAAAGAGGTCTCTACGAAACCCGGGGAGATACAATCAGCTAAGATCAGAAGTCAGTATTCTTTGCAAATATTTTTGCACACTGATATTAGTTCCCTGCTGTCAGAATCGCTGCCAAGACCATGGCGAGGCAGCCAGGTAGCTAAATTAGCCAAGACTGTCTTGTTACGAATCTGCCTAGCAATTTTGGATAATTTTTCGCGGGAGGTACGGTGTTCGGGATATCCAATAGAGTTAATAAACGTCGCAATCAATAGATGGAGAGAGACTAGACGATCCCAGCGAAAACGATCTTCTGTCGCTGATAACCCTTGAAAGAACACGAAAACAGGCTCCACCTTCTCACCGAGCTCTAGCATCGCATTAGCTTTGAGAATCTCTCCATCTTCACCAACGCAAATTTCGCAATACTCACGCAACGTATCAGAGAAGAAATGATCGACAGGATTAAATGTGTCGTAGCTCATACCTTGAAACAGCTCAGTATCAGTCATGCACCAATGAAGTGCTGCTACATATTTTACGAAGATCATATCGTGCTCGGATGCAATCCGTGAGTCGACGTACAGTGCCTGACGCTCAAAGTTGCGAACAAGGGCAAAAACAGCCAAGAACCGGCAAACAAAGCTATTAAGGTAATAATTTTCCGGATGCCTGACATCATCCACAACCAACCACCCCTTGTCATGGTTTGCGTATAGATTCCAGAACCGATAATTCAGACTATTACCAGCATGCAGCAAGCGCCCATGAGTACGTCCGATGATATCCCGGAGAGCTTTGCGTTGTTCGTGCTCATAGTCCGCGACAAGCTTTTTCCTATGCTCCCGAACTCGAAAAGTGTAGGCAACAAAGGCTGAAATTGTTGCAGAAATCAGGGATGCCTGAAGAACTGTAGTGTTCGTTGATAAAAGCGTTGATACCCAGGTTAAATCCATGTCGAATTAATTTCAATATAGTGGTAGAAATTACAGTTTAGCGATGTGATAAAAATTTCGCCAACCAGTATTTGTTCGCCGATCACCCTATTTTTTTGATCCTCCAGACAATTGCAGTGTATGCATTCCTTTTTCATAGTACGGCCCGACGCAATAGGAGCTATCATTTAGATCAGGATCAATCATAGATGTAGTCATGATTATCTGATATTTTTGTTCAACCCCTTCAAGCGAACGCACTAGAAGCCTTTGGAAATTTTGACTACGTTTCGGTCCCATCCCTTTATCCTCGATGTTATCCATTAGCAACAACCGAGGGTATCGCATGTTTTCGTCCCATATTGACTCTTGAAGAATCGCAAGATGGAAGCTGTTTTTCATGATTGTTTCAGAGCTTGCTGAAAACTTAGACCTGCCGTCGACCAACATAAAATCCTTGGCGAAGTCGTATTCGAATTTTCCAGGATCTATGAAGTCGCTTTCAAACCCGCCATCCTGCCTTAGAAGGGTGATTGTTCTCTCAGATAGATTTGATTCTAGTTTGGATTTCCTGGCCTCAGTTAGATAACTATTCTTTTTTATTTCGTCTTTTAGGTACGATATCTGATTATTTAATTTATCACGATCAGATATAAGCTGCTCGACGCTTGACACAAGCTTTATTTTGCTTTTTAAGTTTGTTATGCGTTCCTCAAGAGTGCCAATCCTCGAAGACAGCGTGTAAAGTTTTAAAACCTTATCAGAGCTTAGTGTCAGTGCAGCCTTGTGCTTTGATTTCAAGGTATTGAGTTGATGCCCCTCAACTTGAATGTACCGATCAGCTTCATCTAATCGCGTCCGAAGTTCAGCCAGGACTGATTCGCTTTCACGCTTCTGGAAATTCAAGTCATTCAGTGCAGCCAAATAAGAGCTTTTCCTTTTTTCATCATCTACTTCAGTTTTGCAAAGATGGCATATTCCGTTACTTTGGGGATCAATAGTAGACAAGCAGCACGGACAAAATTTAAATCGAATCTCCCCAAAAAAGTCATAGGTTGCTCTCGACTCCTGCAAAGACTTAAGCCTGAACTCAATAGCTTTTATGAAAAGCTCGGACTCGACAACTTCGTTTACCAACTCAATTCGTCTCGAAGTTCTGATGTCGATTTCTTTTGCCAAGATTGATATCTGCTCCGCAACCTTGGCAGTCACCTCTTTAATTTCTGGGCTCGAATTAGTATCTGGTTGTAATGCTGTTTGCTGTCGCTCTATCAAAAGTGCAGCCAGCTCGGCATTCGCTTCTTCAATTTCTTTATCAAGATGCTCAGCTCTCAGAACCCCCTCAGTAGGTGAGATGTATTTGAAAATAGCATCGAGCTGACCATATATTTTGCTGAATTCTGTTTCGGCTTTAGAGAGTTGTTGTCTTAGTCCATACGTACCCAAGTCATCAACACCCAACAGGAAGTCTCCGATTGCTTGGCGCATGCTCGGCTTATCGAATGCAAGTTCAGCTTTAAGGATTTTATTTACGGGTGTATCCTGATCTACATAAATCAAGCGTAATATCTGGTGAATAGTTAGGTTTGAATTATCATCTGTCTGATGATGAGGCCACCCGAACAGTTCAAAAAGTTGTTGAGAGAAACTGTGTTTATTGGCAGTGCGCATGACACCATATTGAACCCACTCAGTGTGATTTCTCACTGAGCTTTCGTAGTCTCCAGAAAAAAATTGCATGGGAGGCTTATTGGCAGGCTCTATAGATCTAGAAACTGTTAACATATACCCATTTATTTCAATCTGAATTATAACGCTGTCACACGCAGCTGCTTCTTTGTTCCAGCGCTCTTCCCTCAGATCACCACCTAACCCAAAGAAAAGCAGATCCATTATCGTGGACTTGCCAATACTATTATCGCCACGGATTATGTTGATACCAAAATGAAAGTCCTGATCATAAACAGCACGACCAGATTTCATGACAAGGAAACGATGTACAAACAAGGTTGATCTATTTGATATCATATATATATTCCATTAGTCCCGAGCGCTTCTTCAACCCGGAATCTCCATTAAACTCAACCTTCGGCAATGCCTTTGTGATAACTTCAAAAGCATCGCTTTTTAGAAAACAATCATTTCCTATAAGCTCTACGTAACCTCCAGGAAGAAGATCACTATTAAGCTTTAGCATTCCACTTTCAAACTCGGCCTTTGAAATTATGCCTTTCGCAATCAATTCTAATGCTGCAGTTTTTTGAAAAACCTGAAGATCATATAGAACCCGAGCCGGATTATTGATATCTTCAAACTGATCCGGTATGGATTTTAGCTTTATTTTAAAGTCCTTTATATTTGAAGGCCATGGCTTTATATTTTTCAATTGACTAGGGAATAGGTAATAATAATCAAGAACCCTAAGTTGATCCCAAGTAATGGAAGCCTCTGTCGTTGCTTGCAATATTGCCAGCAATCTATATAAGCAGTGATTAGCATCGTATGCGGGATGATAAATTAACACTTCATACCTCCCAGACCAGATGACATTTACCTGTTAAAAAATACAACATCCCATAGATCAAGTGCTGATCGATTGATATATCAACACTATTAACCTCAGAAAATATGGAGTTTACGATATTGTGATAGATAGATTGATCGATATTTTCCGCAAGCGCTCCAGCTTTTATAAGCGGCCGAATCTGGCCATCAAATGCTGCTTTGATTTTCTGAAGAATATAAAAATAAATATATTGCCTTCGTGGTGAGAGTTGCGCCTTTGCTGCAATTTTTGCGAATCGATCTTTATGCTCTATGGCTTCATCGACAAGATCTTCTCTATCTCCATTGAGAAGCTTTTGTTTTAACCCAATAATTGGCCGACCTGCTCGATCATTTAGGTAAGAGTTAAAAAGCTCAATAAAATCCTTAAACTCTTCATCCTCTTCTGATAGCGCGCCTATCCTGTCGAGCCCAGCTCTAATAACACTGGGGTCTGGAGCTGCAGCAACGACATATGTAACGTTGTTTTGGTCGCCTCCAATAATTGGGCCTTTAACATCCGAATTATTAATAGCTATTTTGTTCATTCAGGCTTACCGGAATTTCGATTTCCCCCGGTAATACCTCCACGAACCTTTGAGTTGGAGATTATTATTGAGTTGCCAGGTTGCGATTTATTTGTCACAAGACCTATAAGAAAGACGCAGATGAAAAATGTCAACACGCTGATTAGACATAGCAGCCCGTACAGCTGGGTGTTATTCAGATTTTTTAGAATAGGGGATGAAATTATTGCAGGATAAACGCTGTAAGAGACGAAGGCCCCAACAGTAGCGCTCCCACCGTATTTTAAGGCGGCAATCCAAAACTTCTCCATAACTCACTCCTTGTTTTTTTGGCAATTCGCCATCATCCCGGACAACCGCGATTACGTAAAGAGTCTTGTACCTTTTTTACATCGTGTCAGCGTTCGCTGTGCAGACAATTTGAATTACTGCTTTGGGCCGATCACAACACAGTATCACTCTAACCAAAAGCGACCATATCGTTGGCAGTTGCGGACACCACCCAAAAATTTTCACTTTTCTCAGGACCTAAAAAACATTAACTAATTGATTTTAATAGAATTTAAGTATGAGATCGAGGTCAGGATCGAACCGATGTAGGTGGTTTTCTATCCACTGAATCAGACATCCTCGTAGCTACCGAGAGGAACAATTTCTTCCCAATTTGTCCCAAGGTCGAGCGGCAGCTGTGGGTCGAGAGTAGCCGTTCGCGAGTGACCACATAGGCCTAAAGCTGACGTTGCCGATGGCCGTATATCCGGTGATCATTACCAGCCGAACAACGCTACATGGCCCTGACCCACAATCACCACGAATATGCGTTACCCCATGCATAGCGAGGCTTACTTGAGACGAGAAAATTATCTGCAAGGCGACGTTGCACAATTTTGCGAGTGGCTGTCCCAACGACTGGGTAGACACCCCATCCATTTTTCGATCACAGGGCATCGCAAGCAATTTTCAACTTTGCATGACGCACTGAACGCATACGAGTGGCCTCTGAAGAAGGTTTCCGGCCGACCAACCCCAGACGGCAACTATCCCTATAAACATCCCACGGTTCCCACACTTATTGCCAGAAGCAGCCTAGCCACCAACACGACCGTGCTGGACGTGATACAGAAGGCGCTACGCACTGCTTACCTGAGTGATCCTGTGCCGAGCGACGCGCTCGCGGGTGCCGTCGCCGCCACCTTCCACTGGGGCGGCGTTTATACGACAACAAAGAATGGCGGCAATAGGCCTTGGCTCGCAAAAAACTATTGCGGTTTGTTGCCCATTCTCCAAAACGTAGTCAACGATCATGCCCAAGGAGAAGATTACAGCCGGGTCACCGCCTTACGCTTCAACGCCGGAATGACAAAGGTTTATTCACTCCTCATAGATGACTTCATCATCTATGACAGCCGGGTAGCCGCCTCGCTGGCGTGGCTGGTGCTGAACTGGTGGACGGTTATCAAAGGCAATCCGCACAACCAGCTACCTGAGAACCTGCGTTTCCTTTGCTTGCCTGGCAACGGAAACGCTCGCAAGCTCCGCAACCCAGCACCGATGGTGTTCGAGACCCACGCAACGAAGCCCTATGAACATTACAAATGGAACGTTCGCGCCAACTGGCTACTACATCGCGCCCAGCAACTGGCGGGCGAAAGCAGCCGCTTCAGCTCCTTGCGCGAAATCGAGGCGGCACTATTCCAGATGGGTGAGAGGGTGGTTTGAACATCGAGTGTCCGCCGGGCTCCAATTGGCAATGCAGTGGGCTGCCCTTCGCGATAAGCAGCTATCGGTTGAATCCACAGTCGAAAGCGGGCATTCATCTGCAGACCGCTTCAGGTCAACCGCCAACTGTCTGCAATCTGTCCGCGTGCAATGCGGACGAAATGCGGACAGCCTCCCAGTACCGAACTCTTCGCTATGAAAAGTAGTGGACCACTTCGACCGGATCGAACATTACTTACAGTTCGAACTCTTGTAGGCATACGTCATCAGCCCGCGATCGAGGTTCGTGTAGTAGATCAGTCGTCCTGTCAGTCACATCAGTTCGAGGCTGCGCTGCTTTCGCGCTCCTGGCGTCAGACGGACTGGGCGCAAGTGGGGTGCCTGCTGCTCGATAAAATCTTTAAGGAGGGGTAGGTCAAAAGTCTGGAGCCCTCAGCCCAAGGACCGGTCCGGAAAACTGTCTCACATTAATTCGTATAATTTTTGTCCATATAAGATTTTTTTTCTATACGGCAAGTCGACGGCCTCGCTGGCTAAAAGACTGAGAGCTTCGCGCCAAAGACCGCCCCCAATCTTTTCTTAGAATGCTAACTGCTGACCGAAAAAGCCTCAGGGAACGCAAACGCTCTGACAGCGCTGCCGCCGCCATAGGCACAGCGTTCTACCGCAAGCCATATCAAGCCACCAGCCTGCCCATCATCAGTGCCACCGATCTGACGCATTGGGAATCCATCACGTGCGCCCCCCATGATTACTGCGAGACTGGAGGAGTAGGCAAAAAGCTCAGAACCGACAACCCCTCGAACGAAAGGAAAAGCCTTGCTAATCACCACCCGGAAAACGGGCAATTTTAGTGGGGTAAAAGGTGGGGTAAATTCACAAATGAAAAAGGCCGGCGCTTTCGCTGCCGACCTAAGCCATTGAAAAATATGGTCGGGACGGAGTGATTCGAACACTCGACCCCTAGCACCCCATGCTAGTGCGCTACCGGACTGCGCTACGCCCCGACTAGGCGTTGAATCTGCCCCTCATCTCGAGGAACGCTCAAGAATATATCGCAAGCTTTTGAAAACTGGAAGTATTTAAAAGCAGGAATTTATTTCTTGAGAACCACCAGAACATCTTCCAGCTCGGCGATCATCTGGCGGATCATTTGTTTGTATTGGGTGGTGTCGTCTTTGGCTTCATCGCCGGACAAACGCAAGCGTGCGCCGCCGATGGTAAACCCCTGATCGTAAAGAAGCGCACGGATCTGCCGGATCATCAGCACGTCCTGGCGCTGATAATACCGGCGGTTTCCGCGGCGTTTGACGGGGTTGAGTTGAGGAAACTCCTGTTCCCAGTAGCGCAGCACGTGCGGTTTTACGGCACATAGCTCGCTGACTTCACCAATGGTGAAGTAGCGTTTGCCCGGGATGACGGGTAGTTCGTCGTTATGACTTGGTTCCAGCATAAGCCTCAACTCGGGCCTTCAACTTCTGCCCTGGACGAAAGGTGACCACACGGCGAGCCGTGATCGGGATTTCTTCTCCCGTTTTCGGATTGCGGCCAGGCCGCTGGCGTTTGTCCCGAAGGTCGAAATTGCCGAAACCGGACAATTTGACTTGTTCGTTGTCTTCAAGAGCGTGCCTGATTTCTTCAAAAAACAGTTCGACCAATTCCTTGGCCTCCCGCTTGTTCAGGCCCAGCTCTTCATACAGACGTTCCGCCATCTCAGCTTTCGTCAAAGCCCCCATACGTCACTTCCTTAACGTGGCGTTCAACCTTTGTTCGAGCGAGGTGAGGATGTTTTGCGTCGTGGTATTCACCTCATCGTCATTAAGAGTGCGCGATGGATGCTGCCAGGTCAAGCCGACTGCAAGGCTTTTTCTATCAGGATCAATGCCTTTACCCTGATACACGTCAAATAGCCTGAGGTCTGTGAGCCATTCGCCTGCATTTTCACGGATTACGTCCAGTACGGCGGTGGCCGCAACGTCTTTATCCGCCAGCAGTGCAAGGTCACGACGCACTTCAGGAAAGCGCGATAACTCCTGGAATTTAGGCATTTTGCCCAACGCCACTTCGGCCAGAACCAGCTCGAATACGAAGACCGGACGGTCGAGACCGAGGGTTTTCGACAATTCAGGGTGAATCGCACCAACGAAACCTACCAAGCGGCCTTCACGTTCGATGCGCGCGGTCTGACCCGGGTGCAACGCAGGGTGTTTGCCCGGCACGAACGTGAACGAATCCAGTGCGCCGGCGAAACCCAGTACCGCTTCCACATCAGCTTTGACGTCGAAGAAATCCACGACATCGCGACCTTGCGCCCAGCCTTCCGGCAGGCGGCTACCGCATACCACACCTGCCAGCATCGGCTCTTGCTTCAGGCCTTCCAGCTGACCAACGAAGCGCAGGCCGCTTTCGAACAAGCGGACGCGATCTTGTTGACGGTTCAGGTTGTGCTGAAGCGCCTTGACCAGACCAGGCCACAGGGACGAACGCATGGCAGCCATGTCGTTGGAAATCGGGTTAGCCAGCAGCAGCGGCTCGACACCCGGATTAAACAACTCGAATTGTTTCGGATCAATGAAGCTGTAAGTGATCGCTTCCTGATAACCACGAGCCACCAGCAGACGACGCAGTTCAGGCAGATCGCTGCGCGCTTCGGCCTTGGCTTGCGGCGCCAGACGGGCTTGCGGGTAGCGAACCGGCAGACGGTTGTAACCGTACAGACGGGCCAGCTCTTCGATCAGGTCGACTTCCAGGCTGATATCGAAACGGAAGCTTGGCACTTCTACGCGCCACTGCCCTGCCCCATCGGCAGAAATGGTCAGGCCCAAGGCGCTGAGCAGACGCTCGACTTCGGCCGAATCCATTTCCATGCCCAGCATCTGAGTAATGCGCTGGGCACGCAGGGTGATCGGCGCGATCGACGGCAGATACTGCTCGTTGACGGTCTCGATAATCGGACCCGCTTCACCACCGGTGATGTCCAGCAGCAAGCCAGTGGCACGCTCCATGGCTTCACGGGCCAGTTGCCAGTCCACGCCACGCTCGTAGCGGTGCGAGGCATCGGTGTGCAGACCGTAGGAACGAGCCTTGCCAGCGACAGCAATCTGGTCGAAGAACGCGCTTTCCAGGAAAATATCGCGAGTGGTCGCGGTGTTGACGCCGCTGTGCTCGCCACCCATGACGCCGGCGATAGCCAAGGCACGGTTGTGGTCTGCAATCACCAGCGTATCGCTACGCAGGCTGACTTCCTGACCATCAAGCAGAACCAGCTTCTCGCCTTCTTCGGCCATGCGCACGCGGATGCCGCCATTGATTTCGGCGAGATCGAACGCGTGCAGCGGTTGACCCAGTTCCAGCATCACGTAGTTGGTGATGTCGACGGCGGCGTCGATGCTGCGCACGTCGGCACGACGCAGACGCTCGACCATCCACAGCGGCGTAGGCTTGGACAGGTCGACGTTACGGATCACACGACCCAAGTAACGCGGGCACGCGGCTGGCGCGAGGACTTCAACCGAACGCACTTCGTCGTGCACGGCCGGAACGCTGGCAATCGCCGGGCGCACGACTGGGGCGGCATAAAGCGCGCCGACTTCGCGGGCCAGACCGGCCAGGGACAGGCAGTCGCCGCGGTTCGGGGTCAGGTCGACCTCGATGCTGGCGTCGTCGAGGCTCAGGTACTCACGAATGTCCTGACCGACCGGCGCATCGGCCGGCAATTCCATCAGGCCATCGTTGCCTTCGCCGATTTGCAGCTCGGCCTGGGAGCACAGCATGCCGTTGGATTCAACGCCACGCAGCTTGGCTTTCTTGATTTTGAAGTCGCCCGGCAGTTCGGCACCAATCATGGCGAACGGGATCTTCAGGCCGGGGCGCACGTTTGGCGCACCGCACACTACCTGGAAGGTCTCCGAGCCATTGCTGACCTGGCAAACACGCAATTTGTCGGCGTCCGGGTGTTGCTCGGTGCTGAGCACCTCGCCCACGACCACGCCACTGAATTCACCGGCGGCCGGCGTAACGCTATCGACCTCAAGACCGGCCATCGACAGACGAGCAACCAGCTCGTCGCGACTTACCTGCGGGCTTACCCAGCCACGCAGCCATTGTTCACTGAATTTCATCCTGCTCTCCTAAGAATTCGTTACGACTAGCGAAATTGCGCGAGGAACCGCAAGTCGTTGTCGAAGAACAGACGCAAGTCGTTCACGCCGTAACGCAGCATGGCCAGACGCTCAACGCCCATGCCGAAGGCAAAGCCCGAAAACTCTTCCGGGTCGATCCCGGACATACGCAGCACATTCGGGTGAACCATGCCGCAGCCCATGACTTCCAGCCAGCCAGTCTGTTTGCAGACGCGGCAACCTTTACCGCTGCACATCACGCATTCCATGTCGACTTCAGCGGATGGCTCGGTGAATGGGAAGTACGAGGGACGGAAACGCACGGCCAGTTCTTTTTCGAAGAACACGCGCAGGAACTCTTCGATGGTGCCTTTCAGGTCGGCGAAATTGATATCGCGGTCGACCAGCAGGCCTTCGACCTGGTGGAACATCGGAGAGTGAGTGATATCGGAGTCGCTACGGTACACACGGCCTGGGCAGACGATGCGGATCGGTGGCTGTTTCGATTCCATGGTGCGGACCTGTACCGGAGAGGTATGGGTGCGCAGCAACATGTTGGCATTGAAATAGAAGGTGTCATGCATCGACCGGGCCGGGTGATGGCCTGGGATGTTGAGCGCTTCGAAGTTGTGATAGTCGTCTTCGACCTCAGGGCCTTCGGCAATGCCGTAGCCGATGTGGGTGAAGAACTGTTCGATACGTTCCAGAGTGCGAGTAACCGGATGCAGACCACCGGAGGTCTGACCGCGGCCAGGCAGGGTCACGTCAATGGACTCGGCTGACAGTTTGGCGGCCAGGTCGGCCTCTTCAAACAGTGCCTTGCGGGCATTGAGAACCTCTGTGACACGCTCCTTGGCAACGTTGATCAGCGCGCCGACTTGCGGGCGCTCTTCTGCCGGCAAATTCCCCAGGGTCTTCATCACCTGAGTCAATTCGCCCTTTTTGCCAAGGTAGTGAACCCGGATTTGCTCCAGGGCATTGATATCTTCAGCGCTTTGCACAGCCTCTAGTGCTTGAGAGACGAGCGCATCCAGGTTTTCCATGTACAGACTCCAGATACAAAATAGGGGAAGAGCTTGAAGGCTCTTCCCCTATTTATGACGTTTAACACCTGGCCCCACAGAGGTGAGGCCGGGTGACTGTCGGGGGTACTTAAGCCAAGGTGGCTTTAGCTTTCTCGACAATCGCAGCAAACGCCGCTTTTTCGTTCACTGCCAGATCAGCCAGAACCTTACGGTCGATCTCGATGGACGCTTTTTTCAGGCCGGCGATGAAACGGCTGTAGGACAGACCGTTGATACGTGCACCAGCGTTGATACGAGCGATCCACAGAGCGCGGAACTGACGTTTTTTCTGACGACGGTCACGGTAGGCGTATTGGCCTGCCTTGATTACCGCTTGCTTGGCAACACGGAATACGCGCGAGCGAGCGCCGTAGTAGCCTTTAGCAAGTTTCAGAATTTTTTTGTGACGTTTACGGGCAATGACGCCACGCTTTACACGAGCCATGAGTTACTTCCTCTATTCTTGACTAAAATTAACGAAGGCGCAGCATGCGCTCGACTTTTGCCACGTCAGACGGATGCAGCAAGCTGCTACCGCGCAGTTGACGCTTACGCTTGGTCGACATTTTAGTCAGGATGTGGCTCTTGAAAGCGTGCTTGTGCTTGATACCGTTAGCAGTTTTCAAAAACCGCTTAGCAGCACCACTTTTAGTTTTCATTTTTGGCATGTTCGGATACTCCGCATTCAGTTGATAAACATAATCAGAAGGCCTGCCGTGCCCTATTGATTACTTCTTCTTTTTCGGGGCGATGACCATGATCAGCTGGCGTCCTTCCATCTTAGGATGCTGTTCGACCGAACCGTACTCGAGCAAGTCACCTTCAACTCGCTTGAGGAGTTCCATCCCCAGCTCCTGGTGGGCCATCTCACGGCCGCGGAATCGCAAGGATACCTTGGCCCTGTCCCCATCACTCAGGAAACGTACCAGGTTGCGCAGTTTTACCTGGTAATCCCCTTCCTCCGTCCCTGGACGAAACTTGATTTCTTTAACCTGAATCTGCTTCTGGTTTTTCTTGGCCGCGGCAATCTGCTTCTTCTTCTCGAAGATCGATTTGCCGTAGTCCATCAGTTTGCAAACAGGGGGTACTGCATCGGCGGAAATTTCCACCAAATCCAGTTTGGCCTCTTCAGCCTTAAGAAGCGCGTCTTCAATTGACACAATCCCAAGCTGTTCACCTTCAGCTCCAATTAACCGAACCTCGCGTGCCGAGATATTCTCGTTGATCGGGGCTTTCGGTGCAGCTCGTTTATCTTGTCTCATTTCACGCTTAATAATAATTACTCCGAATCTGGGCGACCACGCCGGGAAACCGCTTGCGCGAGAAACTCAGCGAACTGGGCGACGGGCATCGAGCCCAGGTCAGCACCTTCACGAGTACGCACAGCGACAGTCTGCATCTCGACTTCCCGATCTCCGATAACCAAGAGATAGGGAACCTTGAGCAAAGTATGCTCGCGGATTTTAAAGCCGATCTTTTCATTTCTCAAGTCAGACTTGGCACGAAATCCGCTTTCATTGAGGGTTTTTTCAACCTCAGCGGCAAAATCAGCCTGTTTATCAGTGATATTCATGATCACTGCCTGGGTCGGAGCCAGCCACGCGGGGAATGCACCCTCGTAGTGCTCGATCAGGATTCCGACGAAACGTTCGAAGGAGCCCAGGATCGCCCGGTGCAACATAACCGGGTGCTTGCGACTGTTGTCTTCGGAGACGTATTCGGCTCCCAGACGGACAGGCAGGTTAAAATCGAGCTGAAGGGTACCACATTGCCAGACGCGGCCGAGGCAATCTTTCAGCGAGAACTCGATTTTCGGACCGTAGAACGCACCCTCGCCCGGCTGCAGATCGTACGGCAAGCCAGCGCTATCAAGGGCTGCAGCCAGTGCAGCTTCGGCGCGATCCCACAGTTCGTCGGAACCGACGCGTTTTTCCGGACGAGTGGACAGCTTCATCTCGACGTCTTTGAAGCCGAAGTCGGCATAAACGTCCATGGTCAGCTTGATGAATGCAGCGGATTCGGCCTGCATCTGCTCTTCAGTACAGAAGATGTGAGCATCGTCCTGAGTGAAGGCGCGAACGCGCATGATGCCGTGCAGTGCACCCGACGGCTCGTTACGGTGGCAGGCACCGAACTCGGCCAGACGCATCGGCAGCTCGCGGTAGCTTTTCAGACCCTGATTGAACACCTGCACGTGGCACGGGCAGTTCATCGGCTTGATGGCGTAGTCGCGGTTTTCCGACTGAGTGGTAAACATGTTGTCGGCGTAGTTGGCCCAGTGCCCGGATTTCTCCCACAGGCTGCGGTCAACGACTTGTGGAGTTTTGATCTCCAGATAGCCGTTGTCGCGCTGAACCTTGCGCATGTACTGCTCGAGCACCTGGTACAGAGTCCAGCCGTTCGGGTGCCAGAACACCATGCCCGGCGACTCTTCCTGGGTGTGGAACAGGCCCAGACGCTTGCCGATCTTGCGGTGATCGCGCTTCTCGGCTTCTTCGATGCGCTGGATGTAGGCCGCCAGTTGCTTCTTGTCCGCCCATGCGGTGCCGTAAACGCGCTGCAATTGCTCGTTCTTGGCATCGCCACGCCAGTAGGCGCCGGACAGCTTGGTCAGCTTGAAGGATTTCAGGAAACGCGTGTTCGGCACGTGCGGACCGCGGCACATGTCGACGTATTCTTCGTGATAGTACAGACCCATGGCCTGCTCGTTCGGCATGTCTTCGACCAGGCGCAGCTTGTAGTCTTCGCCGCGGGCCTTGAACACTTCGATCACTTCGGCGCGCGGAGTGACTTTCTTGACCACGTCGTAATCTTTCTCGATCAGCTGCTGCATGCGCTGTTCGATGGCGGCCAGGTCGTCCGGCGTGAAAGGACGCTCGAAGGCGATGTCGTAATAGAAGCCTTCGTCGATGACCGGACCGATGACCATCTTGGCCGTCGGGTACAACTGCTTGACCGCATGGCCAACCAGGTGGGCGCAAGAGTGGCGAATGATCTCCAGCCCCTCTTCATCCTTTGGCGTAATGATTTGCAGCGTGGAATCGCTGTCGATGATGTCGCTGGCGTCGACCAGCTTGCCATTGACCTTGCCGGCCACGGTGGCCTTGGCCAGACCGGCACCAATGGATGCGGCGACCTCGGCTACGGAAACCGGGTGATCGAATGAACGTTGACTGCCGTCGGGAAGAGTAATAGTTGGCATGGCGCCTCCTCTCCTAGTGGTGACCCCTACCAAAGGTCACGTGGGTTGGGATGAGCCAGTACAAGATCCGATCCAGGCCATTCAATAACGAACGCCTGCCTTACAGCGGCAGGAGCCTTGCGGCCAACCGGAAAACCGAACCAGAGTGACTGGGATTCAAATCAGGGTTATTCGCGCATCTGCCGCTGCCGGGACTTTGAAGGTCATCCGGAGCCTGCAAACGCCCGAGCGAAGCATGCTAGCACAGATGAACGGTCGTCGCGGCGGCAAGGTTTTCTGCTGGGGCAAATCAGGCATTTTTATGCCAGAGTGCTGAACTTGAACCCCGCTTTACCCCTCAGATAACAAGACATTGACCCAAAAGGAGCATCTCAGCATGCGTCTGAATCGTTTATTCGCCATCGTCGCACCCGTCGTCCTGTTGCTGCCGCTGGCTGCCCATGCCGATTGGCCAAAGGGCGAGCGCGAGAAATACATGGCTCAGTGCACTCAGGCGGCCACTCCGCAGATCGGCGCTGCAGCTGCGAAATCTCACTGCGCTTGCGGTGCCGACGCGATCAAATCGTACCCGGCTGGCGACATTCAGGCCCTGATGGATAACAAGGCCAGCCCGGAACTGCAACAGAAAGCGCTGGGGCAGATAGCTAAATGCAAGGCCAACGCACCGGCGAAAAAGTGAGAAAAAAGTCCTTTTAACCCGGCTCACTGCCGATAAAAAGTGATGAAATTTAGCTTTTTCGTACAAATTTTTAAGGTTTTTCAGCTTTTTTTATTGTCTTTACTTTCGACTGAAAGCCTTTTAAACCGGGGCTTTCAGCCACACAAAGCAACAAAGCAAACGTGACTGCAGGGCAAACAGCACACCCAGGGGGCTCCCAAAGCGAACATTTCGACTATGATAGTCCGGTGTGCCCAGTTGGCCTGAGCAGCACAGTACTACTGAAAATATATGTTTCTTGGAGATACACCATGTCTAATCGCCAAACCGGCACCGTTAAATGGTTCAACGATGAAAAAGGCTTCGGCTTCATCACTCCTCAAGGTGGCGGTGACGACCTGTTCGTACACTTCAAAGCTATCGAAAGCGACGGTTTCAAAAGCCTGAAAGAAGGCCAGACCGTTTCCTTCGTGGCTGAGAAAGGCCAAAAGGGTATGCAAGCTGCACAAGTCCGCGCAGAGTAATTTTCTGCCGCACTAAAAAAACCCCGTCCATGTGACGGGGTTTTTTATGGGCGAAACAAAAGCCTGAAGCAATCAGCCGCAGTTGACGCGGGTGACCACCAGGTTGTTGTCGGTGTTCAGGTTCAGGCGATCGGAGCGGTACTCCAGGGTCACCATGTCATCAGGCTTGAGGAACCGGGCATTCTGCGCGCCTGCGCGTGTACGTGCCTGCTCCAGCAATTGGGGCGAAGCCTTTTTGCCAATGGTGAATTCGGCAGCCTTTGCTTCACAACGGCTGTGGCCGGTGTCGGTCGCCACAGGGTCCTTTGCCGACTCGGTGGACGTATTGCTGCAACCGGCCAGCAGGGTGGCGGCCAACAAAGTACCCAATGACGCGAGCTTCCAAGGCATGAAGCCTCCTTTTTTCAATAGTTAAGCTGAGATCGTGCGACCGCCATTTTGGCGTTTGGTTTCAGAGCGGGTTATCGCCCCGCCCTCGATCCGGGCAGCAGCGAGTGTGCCTGAGCATCGCCATGCCGTTCATCACTCAATCGTGACTGAATATGAATGGCACTCAATAAACGTCGATGTAGTCGAAAGGCGGCTTCGGCCAGTTCTCCTTGAGCGCATTGAAAATCTGCATGACCCAGACCTCGTCGCTGGCCGCTACCAATCCGACATAACCGGAACCCTTGGCCCAGGTCTCCAGGCGAAACAGCAACCCGTCGATGTCCGTGCCGCCCACAATGCCCGACGAAATGTAGGCGATGCCGCCCTTGGTGACCCGCAACTGAGTGTGTTCATCGTCGCTGGCAGAAGCCAGCAGCTGACGCACCGCTTCGAGGGTCAAGCCGTCAGGAGTGTTCAAATCGATCTGCACAGCACGGTCCTTGAAAAATCGTCAAAGACCAAGTGTCGCATAGCCCTCCCCTCATGCCTAAGTCGGAGTGCCAAACGTCCCGCAAAATGGTTAACTCGACACTCAGACTTTCCCGACTTCACGAGCGCCATCATGACCACCGTAAGTATCGACGCCGACATCAAAGCCAAGTGGCCACAGGGTCACAGCTCTTACAGCCCGGGCAGCCCGGAAGAGTTGGCGATCATTGGTATCGATTTGCTGGTCAAGGAACTGGGGACGCAAGCCGCCCAGACATTCATCGCCCAGATACTCGAGAGATACCCCGCCGACTATATGGGCCTGACAGATAGCGAGTGAATGTAAAAACCCGCAGACTGGCACCTGCGGGTATACAGCTTACTTCAGGCGAGCCAGACGCTGGGTCAGCAGGTCGAAGAAGCCCTGAGCGTCGCCATTTTCGACCCAGAAGGCATTTTTTGGTGCTTTCAGGCCGTCATACCAGTCAACGATGGTCTGGCCGAAGGTCGGCCCTTCGCGGCTATCAACCACCACGTTGACCGAACGGCCAGTGAACAACTCCGGCTTGAGCAGGTAAGCAATGACTGTAGCGTCATGCACCGGCCCACCCGGAATGCCGTAGTGCTCCATGTCGCCTTTGACGTACTCGTTGAGAATATCGCCCACCAGCTTGCTGGCATTGTTGTTCAGGGCGGCGATCTGCTTCAGGCGCGCTTCACTGGTCAGGATCTTGTGGGTCACATCCAGCGGCAAGTAGGTCAGCTTGACGCCACTTTTCAGCACCACTTCCGCAGCCTGAGGGTCGGCGAACAGGTTGAATTCGGCCACCGGGGTGATGTTGCCGCCGTTGAAGTGCGCACCGCCCATGATCACCACTTCCTTGATGCCCTGAACGATTTCAGGCTCCTGGATCAGCGCCAGGGCCAGGTTGGTCTGTGGACCGAGCATGGCGATGGTGATGCTGTGGGGTTTGGCGGACTTCAGGGTATCGATCAGATAGTTGACCGCATTGCCTTCGGCCAGGCCTTTCTTCGGCTCGTGCACCGTGACACCCGACAAGCCTTCCTTGCCGTGGATGTTCTCGGCATAGATCGGCGTGCGCATCATTGGTTTCGGTGCGCCCGCGTAAACAGGCACCTCCTCGCGCCCTGCCCACTCGCGGGCCAGACGCGCATTACGCGAGGTCTTGTCCAGGCGCACGTTGCCCGCAACGGTGGTCAACGCACGAATATTCAGCTCTTCCGGCGATGCCAGGGCAAACAGCAAGGCGACCACGTCATCGGCACCCGGATCGGTGTCGATGATCAAGTCGATCTTTTCCGCCGCTTGGGCGCTTGTTGCGGTAATCAGGGACAAAAGCAGCAGACTCCGGAGCAGGTGGTGCAGTTTCTGAGCATAGCGGTGCATAGCGCACTCCTTGTGCGTGGGAAGAACGGAAAGTTAAAACGTTACTCCAGCCACCAGCACGATGTTGCAGTACGGCTGACATTCGCCTGTACGAATAATCGCCCGTGCCTGTCGGCTGAGTGCTTTGAATTGGTCATGACTGAGCAACTCACGTCGGCCCAGCGCACCTTCGGCATTCAGTTCATCCAGCGCGCTCAAGGCCGACGGTTTCTTGTCCAGAATCTCATGGGCCAGCACATGGCTTTCGACCTGCATTTCGCTCAGCACGACCCTCAAGGTACTGACGAAATCCGGAATCCCGTGGGTCAAGGCCAGGTCGATCAATTCGACGCCGGGCGGAACCGGCAGGCCGGCATCGCCGATCACAACCGTATCACCATGGCCCAGGGAGGCGATCAGCCGCGACAGCGCGACGTTGAGCAAAGGAGTCTTTTTCATGGTGCTTTAAAGGCCTGTACGTCGGACAAGGTGGGAATCGAAGGTTGCGCGCCAGCCCGGGTGACCGACAGCGCTGCGGCGACCTGGCCGAAGCGGATGGCTTCAGCCTCGCTTTTGCCGGCCGCCAGCGCTGCGGCAAAACCACCGACAAACGTGTCGCCGGCCGCGGTGGTGTCGACCGCCTTCACTTTCGGTGCAGGGAAATGCTCGAAGCGTTTGCCATCGGCGAACAGCGATCCTTGAGCACCCAGGGTGATGATCACTTTGCCGGCACCCATGGCGATCAAGCGGGCCGCGGCGGTTTCGGCGGTGCTCAGGGAGTCCACCGGCAAACCGCTGAGGGCCGAGGCTTCGCTTTCGTTGGGGATCAGGTAATCGATGGCCGCATACCAATCCGCCGGCAGCGGGCGACTGGCCGGAGCCGGATTGAGAATCACGGTTTTACCCAGCTCACGACCGCGCTTCAGAGCATGGCCGACCGTGGCATCCGGTACTTCCAGCTGACAGATGATGACATCCGCCGCTTGTAACACCGCGTCGAAACGGTCGATCACTTCGGGCGTCAGCGCACCGTTGGCACCGGCAACAATCACGATCGCGTTCTGACTGTTGTCATCGACCACGATCAACGCCACGCCACTGGAATCTTCGACCGTGCTGACCGCCTGGCAATCGATCTGCTCGGCCAACAACGCCCCGCGCAGCGCTTCACCATAGGCGTCGCTGCCGACACAACCGACCATCGATACCTGCGCCCCCAGCCGCGCCGCGGCCACGGCCTGGTTCGCGCCCTTGCCGCCGGAAACCGTGGCAAACGATTGGCCGATCAGCGTTTCACCACCACGGGGCAGCCGTGGCGCCCGGGTTACCAGGTCCATGTTCAGGCTGCCTATTACCACTACTTTTGCTGGCATACATCACTACTCGTCAATTCTGTTTCTGCGGTGCTTTTGGTTTCAGCGGAATTGGGCGAACACACTAGCCAGCGGCGCAGTCGATTCTCGCAAGACAATACTGGGGGTCACGATGCGCTGATCGGTCGCCAGAGCCGGCGTGGCAATCCTGCGCAACAGCACTTCGGCCGCCATCTCGCCAAGCTGCAGGATCGACTGGCCCACGGTGGTCAGCGCCGGATAGACGTAACGGCTCATCTGGATATCGTCGAAGCCGATCACAGACAGTTCGGTGGGCACACGAATATTGCGCTCGGCAGCGGCGCGCAACACACCGACGCCAATCATGTCGTTACCAGCGAAGATCGCGCTGGGTGGATTCTTTTCCAGCAGGATCGCGGCGGCGTTGTAGCCGCCGGTACTGGTGAAGTCGCTTTCCAGCATGCGCTCGCGCGGCACTTCAACGCCCGCCTCTTTCAAGGCGCGGCAATAACCGGCCAGACGCATCTGCGCCACGCTGGTACTCGCCGGCCCACCAATCGTGGCGATGTCCCGATGCCCCAGATCCAACAGGTGCCGGGTCGCCAGATAGGCACCGTATTCGTGATCGATGCGCACCAGATCGGCATCGAGACCTTCGAGCCCACGGTCGACGATCACCATTGGCGTACGCACACCCGCCAGCCCCTCGGCCAGGCCGCTGTCACCACCGGCCGAGGCAACGATCAAGCCGTCAATGCGTTTCTCCAGTAGCACGCGAAGGTAGCTGCGTTGCTTGTCCGGGTTGTCGTCGGAGTTGCAGAGGATGACGCAATAGCCGTTGCGCTCGCAGTAATCCTCGATGCCACGGGCCAACTCGGCGAAGTACGGATTGAGGCTGTTGGGCACCAACAGGCCGATGGTCGCGGTGGTTTTCGCTTTCAACGATCGGGCCACGGCACTGGGCACGTAGTCGAGGCTTTTTATCGCTGCCTCGACCTTGACCCGTACTTCCTCACTGACCGGTCGCGTCTTGTTCACCACATGAGAAACCGTGGTGTAGGAAATGCCCGCGAGTGCCGCTACATCCTTGATTGTTGCCATGACTCAGGTCCGCCGGCTTGCGCGCTGACTGCGATAAGTATCAAGCACCACTGCCACCACGATCACCGCACCGGTGATGATGCGTTTGGTGGGTTCGGTCGCGCCGATCTGCGCCAGACCGGCCGCCAGTACGGAGATGATCAGGACGCCGAAGAATGTGCTGATAACCGAGCCGCGCCCGCCCATCAGGCTGGTGCCGCCGATCACGACCGCGGCGATCACCTGCAGCTCCAGGCCGGAGCCGGCGTTCGGGTCCGCCGCTTCCAGGCGCGAAATCTGAAACAACGCAGCGATACCGGCCAGAAGCCCCATCAGGCTGAACACCAGGATTTTGTAGGGCTTCGGATTGATCCCCGCCAGACGCACTGCCTCTTCGTTGGTGCCAATGCCGATCAGGTAACGACCGAACACCGTACGCGTCAGCACGGCCTGGGCGATGAAGATAATCAGCAAGGCGATGATGAATGACGGCGAGATGCCGAACGCGATCGGGTTGGACAGCCAGGCGAAAGCATCACCGATGTAGGCGGTGCGCGAACCGGTCATCTGATACGCCAGGCCTCGCGCCATTTCCAGCACGCCGAGTGACACGATGAACGACGGAATCCGCCACGCCACGGTGATCGAGCCGGTGATAGTCCCGGCCAATGCCGCTACCGCCATGCCGAGCAAGGCCGAAGGCAAGACGCTCCAGCCCCAACCGAGAATCGCCACGCTGACCGCCGAGGCCGCGAGCGCCAGCACCGACCCCACCGACAAATCGATACCGCCGATGATCAATACGAAGGTCATGCCGACCGCCAGCACCATCAAATCGGGAATCTGGTTGGCCAGGGTGCTGAAGGTGTCGTAAGACAGGAAATGGCTGCTCAGGACCGAGAACAGCGCGACCATCGCCAGCAAGGCACCGGCCAGGCCCAGATAAGTGCCGAGGCCGTAAAAATTGCCACTACGTTTGCCGGCCAAAGATGCAGTATTCATGGAAGATCCCTAGGCGCTGCTTCGTTGAGCAACGCATCACGTTTTTGGTAGCCGGCGAAAGCGGCGGCAAGCAAATCATCCTGGGTCCAGCTGTCACGCTCGAAAGTGTCGATCAGACGCCCTGCCGACAACACACCGATGCGATCGCAGATCAGCATCAGTTCGCGCAGGTCGCTGGACACCACCACCAGCGCTTTGCCCTGACGGGTCAACTCACCGAGTAATGCGTAGATATCGAACTTGGCGCCGACGTCGATGCCACGGGTCGGCTCGTCGAACAGCATCACCGTGCAATCGCGCTCGAGCCAGCGGCCGATCACGACTTTCTGCTGATTGCCGCCGGACAATTCCGAGACCAATTGCGTCGGGCTGGAACTGCGAATGCGCATGGCGTTGATCTGACGCTGGGCCAGAGCCATCTCGTCACCGTTATTGACGAAGCCACCGCTGGAAATCACCGGCATATTGCCCAAGGCAATGTTGGCGCTGATCGATTGCGTCAGCAGCAGGCCTTCGCCTTTGCGGTCTTCGGTGATCAGGGCGATGCCGTGACCGACCGCGTCGGCCGGCGAACGAATACTCACCACCTGAGCCGACGCCCCCAGCGCGACGGTGCCGCTGTCGGCTGTATCGGCGCCAAAGATCAGGCGCAGTAACTCGGTGCGCCCTGCCCCGATCAAACCGGAAATTCCGAAAATTTCACCGGCGCGCACTTCGAAGGACACATCGCGAACCTTATCGGAACGAGTCAGTCCTTTGACCGTCAAGGCCGGCGCGCCAATCTTGCGCGGCCCCATGTCGATGTGCTCGCCCAACTCACGGCCAACCATCAGAGTGACCAGTTGCTCGCTGTTGTAGTTGGCCATCGGCTCGACACAGACCAGATTGCCGTCGCGCAATACCGCAATGCGCTGGGCCACCCTTGCCAGTTCTTCGAGGCGGTGGGAAATATAGATGATCGACACGCCGCGAGCCTGCAGGCGAGTGATCTGCTCGAACAGCATTTCGACTTCACGGGCCGTCAGCATTGCTGTCGGCTCGTCGAGGATCAGCACGTGGCAATCGCCGATCAGGTTGCGGGCGATCTCCACCATCTGCTGATGGCCGATACCCAGTTCGCCAACCAACGTATCTGGATCGATGGCGTCCAATCCGACCTGAGCCATGGCCTCGATCGCGGCCTTGCGCAATTGCTTGCGGCTGATCCAGCCACCGTGGCTGGGCAGGTTGTCGAGAAACAGGTTTTCCGCCACCGACAACGTCGGCAACAGATTGAGTTCTTGCATGACCATGCGGATGCCCAGCTCTTCGGCCTGGCTCCGGCTACCAGGACGGTAATCCTGCCCCTGGAATTGCATCTGGCCGGTGGTCGGCGTGACCAGTCCGCCAATGATTTTCGACAGCGTGCTTTTGCCGGCGCCGTTCTCGCCGGTCAGCGCCAGCACTTCGCCGCGCATCAGCGTCAGGTCGATACCGGTGAGGACGGGCTGGGCATAGGTCTTACCGATACCGCTGACCGAGAGGACAGCGTTCGGGGCGGAAACTGACATAAAAACTCTCCATGTGCTCGCCCCAAGAGGCGAGCACCGTTGTGTCGCCAGAAGGACTACTTGGTAACCAGCTCTACCGGAGTTTCGATGACGCCGTTGACGCCACTATCGACTGTCTCGCCTTTGATGATTTTCAGCGCAGTCTCAATGCCGAACACCGCTTGCCGGGCAGCAAACTGGTCAGCGGTGGCCAGGACGCGGCCATCCTTGAGCATTGGCTTGATGGCGTTGATGTTGTCGTAACCAACCACTTGCACCTTGCCGGCCTTGCCCGCCGCGCGTACGGCAGATACTGCGCCGACGGCCATGCTGTCGTTGCCGGCCAACAGGGCCTTGATGTTCGGGTATTCGCTGAGCATCGACGAGGCAACCTTGCCGCCCTTGTCGATTTCCCAATCGCCAGACTGCAGGGACACGACTTTGATCTGCGCCGCTTCCATCGCATCCTTGAAGCCTGCCGTGCGCTGCTGGGCATTGGTGGTAGTGGAAACGCCTTCGATAATGCCGACTTCGTCACCAGCCTTCAGCTGCTTGGCCAGATACTCACCCACCAGACGCGCGCCTTTGCGGTTATCCGGGCCTACGAACGGAACGGTGATGTTTTTGCTTTTGACCACGGCCGGGTCCAGCTGGTTATCGATGTTGATCACGGTGATGCCGGCATCGACCGCTTTTTTGATGACCGGAACCATGGCCTTGGAATCTGCCGGAGCGATGACCAACGCGTTGACCTTGGACAAAATCATTTGCTCGACGATACGCGTCTGGCCAGCCGTATCCGTTTCGTCCTTGATGCCGTTGGAGATCAGCTCGAAGTCGCCGGAGTGGTCTTTCTGGTAAGCCTTGGCGCCGTCTTCCATGGTCAGGAAGAATTCGTTGGCCAGGGATTTCATGACCAGCGCGACTTTAGGTTTTTCAGGGGTTTCGGCGAAAGCCGAAGAGACGGGCAAAGCGGCGGATGCCGCAGCCAGCATTGCGACAGCGAGAAGACGTCCAGCGAATGGCAGCTTCATGGGTTCACTCCGATCTTATGATTATTCTGAGCAACGCTTGCGCTAGACCCTGCCCTTACGGGATAAAGCCTCAAGGGCGACTGCGCAAACGTTTGCGTAGACCGAACTATGCGAACCCTGTCGAAATTTGTCAACGACCTGTTTTGTGTCTCGATTGGCAAAAGCCAACCCTTTTGCATCACGCCGTGGTGCTGACCAGATTGCCACTGCTGGAACCCTTGGCCAGCTCTTTCACCAGATTGCCTGTCACTTGCGCGAGCGCACCACTGGTATCGGCGATTTGCCCCTGAATTGACATGACAGCAGTGGCTTTGGCTTCCGGAGTCGGATAATTCGCTACCTGAGCGGCCGACAGTTGTTGCTGCTGTTCGCGCAATTGCTGCTGCAGTTCCTGCATGCGCTTGAGCAAAACCTGCACCGCAATACTTTGATTGCTGCTTTTTTCGGATTTGCTTTCGCCCTGAGTCTGCGCAGCGCCACCGGTTCTGACCTGGTTGTCGCTCCCCTCTTCTTCGCCCAGCGCTTGGGCCGAGGCGTCAGACGTCGCTTCACTCAAGGCATTGATGGTCGCCGGGGACTTGCCCGCGATAGTGATTGCGGCTGCATTTGGAAAACCGACAGTAAACGACATGTGAACTCCTGGAAAAGATCCCTTTAAAGGAGCATCGACCTGCGCAGGGGTTTCTTTAGCACTGATTTCCGATTTTGCAAGGCGACTTTCTCAATAAAGGTCGGAGAGCCGAACGTAAAAGCTGCTCATGTTCGGAAACCCGGACAACCAAGTGCGAATACTTTTCCAGACGTTTCAATAATTCGTATAAGAATCATCAGGTTAAAAGATCTTATTGTTGAGTATCAGGCTGGTACAGATCCTGCTCTTCTCCTACACCCCCGGCGTTCAGATCTGCTTGGGGCCGTGTCTAGATGAACCTGCATCCGCAACGTTTCACTACGAGAGAAAACAATAATGAAATCTGCCTTCAACACTTTTATTCCGGGCGCTTTGGCCCTCCTGCTACTCCTTCCGACCGCCCTTCAGGCAAAAGAAGTCGAAACCCAACAGAAACTGGCGAACGTGGTGATCCTGGCCACCGGCGGCACCATTGCTGGCGCGGGAGCCAGCGCCGCGAATAGCGCCACCTATCAAGCGGCGAAAGTCGGTATCGAACAGTTGATCGCAGGGGTTCCAGAACTGAGCCAATTGGCCAACGTTCGCGGCGAACAGGTCATGCAGATCGCGTCCGAAAGCATCACCAACGACAACCTGCTGCAACTGGGTCGTCGAGTGGCAGAGTTGGCCGACAGCAATGATGTCGATGGCATTGTCATCACCCACGGCACCGACACCCTGGAAGAAACCGCTTACTTCCTCAACCTGGTGGAAAAAACCGATAAGCCGATCATCGTCGTAGGTTCCATGCGCCCAGGCACCGCCATGTCGGCCGACGGCATGCTGAACCTGTACAACGCCGTCGCCGTGGCCAGCAGCAAAGACGCGCGCGGCAAAGGCGTACTGGTGACCATGAACGATGAAATCCAGTCGGGTCGCGACGTCAGCAAAATGATCAACATCAAGACCGAGGCGTTCAAAAGTGCCTGGGGCCCACTGGGCATGGTGGTCGAAGGCAAATCCTACTGGTTCCGTTTGCCAGCCAAGCGCCACACCATGGATTCGGAATTCGATATCAAAACCATCAAGAGCCTGCCTGACGTCGAAATCGCCTACTCCTACGGCAACGTCAGCGACACCGCTTACAAAGCCTTGGCTCAATCAGGCGCCAAAGCCATCATCCACGCCGGCACCGGCAATGGCTCGGTCTCGTCCCGCGTAGTTCCCGCTCTGCAAGCCCTGCGCAAGGACGGCGTACACATCATTCGTTCTTCCCACGTCAACGCCGGTGGTTTCGTACTGCGTAACGCCGAACAGCCTGACGACAAGTACGACTGGGTTGTGGCTCACGACCTGAACCCGCAAAAAGCCCGCATCCTGGCCATGGTCGCGTTGACCAAGACCAACGACAGCAAAGAGCTGCAACGGATGTTCTGGGAATACTGATCCACCCTCGCCCGACCTGTTCCGGGTCGGGCACCGCTGTCACCACTCGCCAGCCCTGGTGAGTGGTTCACGACCTTTTCCGATAAAAAAATCCCCATCGTCCTACACCAAACGGAAAAAACTACTGTCAGAGGATTTTCTTGAATTTTAAGCAGTTGCGAAAATTCTTACAGTTAAATACTGTATGCACGTACAGCTTAATAAGGATAATTCCGTGGCCACTCCCTCTGTCTCTCCTGACGCCTATGAACGCCTGGGTATGCGCGTTCAGAAAATCATCAATTCCCCCACCGCCCAGAAAGCCAAAGCTGCGCTGATCTTCCGTCTTCCGGACGAACCCGTGGACGAGTGGGAACGCTTGCTCGAAGAAATCGACGAGAACGACAACGTCACCCTCGCCCATCGCGATGATGGCGGTGTGCAGATTTTCTGGGTTGTGCCGAAGGAAGATTGAGTCGATGAGTGTTCGCTGGTTTGCTTTACTGCTTCTGTTCATCACCCTCGGCGCCCAGGCTGGCGCCCCACGTACCTTCAGCGAAGCCAAGAAAGTCGCGTGGAAGTTGTACGCCCCCCAATCCACCGAGTTTTATTGCGGCTGCAAATACACTGGCAATCGTGTAGACCTCGCCGCCTGCGGTTATGTGCCGCGCAAAAACGCCAAGCGCGCCTCACGCATCGAGTGGGAGCACATTGTCCCGGCCTGGCAGATCGGCCATCAGCGCGAATGCTGGCAACAAGGCGGTCGCAAGAACTGCACGCGGTACGATCCGACCTATCAGAAAGCCGAGGCCGATCTGCACAATCTGGTGCCAAGCATCGGCGAGGTGAATGGCGATCGCAGCAACTTCAGCTTCGGTTGGTTGCCGGTGCAAACCGGTCAATACGGTTCGTGCCTGACGCAGGTCGACTTCAAGGCGAAGAAGGTCATGCCCCGCCCTTCCATTCGCGGCATGATCGCCCGGACTTACTTCTACATGAGCAAGCAGTACGGCTTGCGCCTGTCAAAACAGGATCGGCAACTGTATGAAGCCTGGAACAAGACCTATCCGGTACAGGCCTGGGAACGTCAGCGCAACCAGAGCGTGGCGTGCGTGATGGGGCGCGGCAACGAGTTTGTCGGCCCGGTAGACATGAAAGCCTGCGGCTGATCGACCGCTGAAAACACAAAGGCCTGGGGCATTACACCCCAGGCCTTTGTTCGTTTCTAACCGCTGTTTTTATTTATTGAGCCGTCGGATGTTCGACCACCAGCGACTCGATATTCCTTTTCTTTGCCCGGGTAAGCGCTGCCGTCACCTCAGCTTGCTTGGCTTCTGCCTCGGTTTTCGAATTGAACGGCCCTATCAGGATACGAACCTTTCCGTTCTCCCTGATGACGCTGGAAACGAAGCTATGCTCAATCAACCAGCCGCTCAGGTCGCTGACCGCCTGGGGCGTTTCGCCGCGTACCTCGACGTCCCATTGCGGACCGGTTGTCGCCGCGGGTGCGGAAGCGACTGTCGGTTGCGGCTTTTGCGCGTCAACCCCCTTACCCTCATCGCACCCGGCCAACGTCAATACTGCGATTACCAAGGCCATTTTGCGCACAACGCTTCCCTCTGGATGCTGAAAGCGGCGATTTTAACACTCATGGATCCTGTTCGAGCGCCGCAAAATGGGCGCAAAACAACGAGAATGATGGTTGCGGCCTCTGTATAGTTACGCCTTGGGAATTAATGCAGCATCTGCGCGTCAGAAAGAGGCACCCAAACTGCGAGACTTCGCACTAATCTATACCTATACCGACCTCTGCACTGTCCGAATCAGGTGCCCCACAAGCAATCAAGGAGAAAACCATGCTGATACTCACCCGCAAAGTCGGTGAAAGCATAAACATCGGTGACAATATAACGATCACCATTCTGGGCGTTAGCGGCCAGCAAGTCAGGATTGGCATCAACGCCCCGAAAGACGTTGCGGTGCATCGCGAAGAGATCTATCAACGCATTCAGGCCGGCCTGACCGCCCCAGACAAACCGCAAACACCCTGAATCCTGCAGTGGTCAGTAGCCAGCCCATTCTGCCTCGAATAACGGCTGGCTAAAGATTCAAGCACCGCATCGCCCTCTGCCCAGCCTCTTTGCGATACCGTCGCAACGTGGAGCCGATACTACTGCCCATCCCATGCCATGACTGTCAGACGTTTCGGATTTGCAGCGAGAAAGAGCTTCCTCCTTCCCGGCTAACCAAACGTTACCCCACGCGCCATGCCCGTGGCAGCTACGACCATCAGCACCAACAGCAGCGCTTCGATATGACTGATACGGGCAAACAGCGTTGCGCGCCCGGTATCGATAGCCGCCCCACGCCCCAGCGCAATCCGCCATTTGATCAGCGTCACCATCGGCGCAATTTCAAGCAACAGGATAAGGACGAAGAGCGTCATTTTGAGATGAAACAGCGGTTGGTGAAGATAGTAATCAGTGCCTTTTTCATACCCGCCAAAGGCTCGCATCCCACCCGTGATCAAGAGAACGACTGCAGAGATCCCCCACAGATTATCCGCCACCAAAACGCTGCGTGCCTCTCCTACGCCGGCAGTCAGACGACGTAAAGCCGTGCCGCGAGTCAGTACCGCCCAGAAGCCCAGCGCAAAGGCCAACAGGTGAATCGCCGCCAGAAACCAGTGAGCCAGCATCGACATACTCCTTATAGACGAAGTTGAAACAGCCCTACAGTAGTAGTTCATCGGCGGGGATTTGCCCACGCGCGCGGCTCCGCTGATTATCCGCAATCACCACCGCCAGGGTGATCAATATGCCCCAGGCTTCAACGCCAGACAGAATTGACAAATAGCGGGCACAAAAAAGCCGGGCTCCTGATGGATACCCGGCTTTGAGAACCTGGACTTAATCCGTTCTTTTTGAAGTCGAAGTGCGAGCGTTGCTCAGTCCTTTAACATTGTGATCGCCAGGCGTAGAGGTCGAAATGGCAGAGGCCTTCGTCACCCCTCGCGTATCCCGGGATTTCGCGATGCCCGAAGTCACTGAACCATGGCCGCTAACACCATTACGATCACCATTACGATCATTACCGTAGTGGTTGCCGCTGAGACCATGGTCGCGAACGGCTTTGCCTGCGTGATCGCTACTCAAGCCTGCGCCACGGCCATTGCTGCTGACGCCGCCAGAATGGCCGGAATTACCGCTGCCACCATGACCACCGCCGTTACCACCACCGTTACCACCACCGTTACCGCCACCATTGCCACCGCCGTTACCACCACCACCA
>NZ_JAGYGK010000018.1:0-150770 GCF_019947395.1 Pseudomonas sp. BF-R-26
ATGCCCGCCCTCCCCTTGAAAAAACTCAGCCATGCCAGCCTCGAGCAAGCGGCCCAGTGGTATGTGCAACTCCACGACCCACAAGTGGCCGATCACGAACGCCTGCGCTGGCAGGCCTGGCTGGCCCAAAGTGCTGACCATCAGGACGCCTGGCGCTACATCGAACGGGTCGGCCAGCGCTTCACTCCATTGCAACACGAGAGCGAGCAACAGGCTGTCAGCCAAGTCCTGCGCGGCACCGGCCGCTCGCCAATCAGTCGCCGACAGACCCTCAAGAGCCTGCTGATCCTCACCGCTGGCAGCCTGACGGGGTGGGCTGCCTGGCGCGGCACGCCGCTGCCGGAAACGCTCGACCGGTTCACTGCCGACCTCGCTACCGGCACCGGGGAAACCCGCGAAACCGTGCTCAACGATGGCAGCCGGATCTGGCTGAATGCACTGAGTGCGCTGAATGTCCGCTTCGATGCCACGCAACGCTTGCTGCAGTTGCAGTGCGGCGAAGTGTTGATCGACACCGCCAAGGACCCCGGTCGACCGTTTCTGGTGGAAACCGCCCAAGGGCGACTGCGGGCACTGGGTACCCGCTTCAGTGTTCGTCTGGAAGATCGACAGACGTTGCTGAACGTCTATGAAGGTGCGGTTGAAGTCCGCACCCGCCAAGGCGCATTGCAGGTCGTGGAGGCCGGTCGGCAACTGGCGTTCAACGACAGCGCAATGGCGCTGAGCACCGCTGCCAGCCCCTCACGGGAAGCCTGGCGCCATGGCCTGCTGCTGGCAGACAACCTGCCACTGGGCCAGTTGATCGACGAATTGAATCGCTACCGTCCGGGGCATTTGCACTGCGATCCGGTCGTCGCCGAGCTGCCGGTCATGGGTTCGTTCCCGCTCAAGGACACCGATCAGGCATTGCGCCTGCTGGAAGCGGCATTGCCGATCCAGGTGCAAAAGACCTTCCCTTGGTGGGTCAGCGTCGGCCCGAAAGTCTGAGCAGCAAACTTTTTTCGGCAATCGGTTCCCTTTGGTCTTTCTCGTTCGGTTAACCCCTCAGAAGCACTCACATTGCCGATCGAACTGATTCCAGGGAACGCCATGTCACGCAACGCCTTCACCCGCACTTGTTTTGCCCTGCGCCCCTTGGCGCTGGCCCTGCCGGCCGCATTCCTGAGTTTCTCAGCGCCGTTCGCTCAAGCAGACACCACGGGCGCCAGTGAACAGTCCAGCCCCCGGGCACGCCATTACTCGATAGCGGCGGGACCATTGGCAAGCGTACTCAATCGCTTCGCCGAGCAGAGCGGAGTCTTCCTCGCCGGCCACAACGACCTCGCGGCCGGCAAGCGCAGCCCCGGCCTCGATGGCGACTACACCGACTCGCAAGCGTTGCAGCGACTGTTGCAAGGCAGCAGCCTGCAAGCCAGCCCCCAGGGCAACGGCGGCTATGTGTTGCAAGCAGTGCCCGCATCGCAAGGTGCGCTGGAACTGGACGCCACGAACATTTCCGGTCAGGGGCTGGGCGCGACCACTGAAGACACTCATTCCTACACCACTGGCTCGACGTCTTCGGCCAC
Organism: Pseudomonas sp. BF-R-26; assembly: GCF_019947395.1. NCBI lineage: Bacteria > Pseudomonadati > Pseudomonadota > Gammaproteobacteria > Pseudomonadales > Pseudomonadaceae > Pseudomonas > Pseudomonas sp. BF-R-26. The sequence goes on from NZ_JAGYGK010000018.1 coordinate 1,566, forward strand.
CGGCCTGCCGCTGTCCCTGCGCGAAACACCGCAGTCGGTGACCGTCATCACCCGTCAGCAAATGGACGACCAGGGCTCCACCAGCATCGCCGACACCCTGCGCCGCGCCCCCGGCATCAGCGTGCAAAACTACGACAGCGAACGCTGGGAGTTTTCCAGTCGCGGCCTGCCGATCACCAACTTTCAGTACGACGGCGTCAACACCGACTATGACGGCGTCTACGATTACGGCACCACCAGCACCGACATGGCGACCTTCGACCGCGTTGAAATCATCAAAGGCGCAACGGGCCTGATGACCGGCTCGGGCGATCCCTCGGCCACCGTCAACCTGATCCGCAAGCGCCCGACCAAAGAACTCAAGGCCTCGATTGCTGGCACGGTCGGCTCCTGGGACAACTATCGCAGCGAAGGCGACATTTCCGGCCCGCTGACCGAAAGCGGCAACGTGCGCGGGCGGTTCGTCGGGGTCTATCAGGACCGCAGCGCCTACATGGATCACTACCAGAACACCAAGGACATCGCCTACGGCATCCTCGAAGCCGATCTGACCCCGGACACCCTGCTGACCTTCGGCATGGACCAGCAAAATACCCGTTCACGCGGCGCCAGCTGGACCGGTTTCCCGATGTACTCCAGCGACGGCTCGCGCACCAACTTCTCCCGCTCTTTCAACCCGGCCACCGACTGGAGTCGTCGCGACTTCACCAACCAGACAATTTTCGCCTCCGTGGAACAGCGACTGGCCAACGACTGGACACTGAAAGTCAGCTACGACCGCAAACACCGCCAGCACGACACCCTGCTCGGCTCGGCCAGCGGCGGCAATCCGGACCCGGTCACCGGTAACGGCATGTTCATGTACATGGGCAAGTTCAAGGGCGATCAGGTTCAGGACAACATCGACATCAACCTCGCCGGCCCTTTCAGCCTGTTCGGTCGCGAGCATGAGTTGATCGCCGGTTTCATGTCGATGAACGCCCGCCAGGACATTCCGGTGCACGGCTCGGTCTATCCGGCCCTAAACAGCAGCATCTTCGACTGGCGCGGCGAGTTCCCCAAACCAGACATCCCGCGCGTTGGCGATAACGACATCGTCCAGCGCCAGACCGGTGCCTACCTGGCCACCCGGCTCAAGCCCACCGATGATCTGTCGGTGATCCTCGGCGGCCGGGTCAGCGACTTCAAGGGCAGCGACCACCTCGACTACAGCGACCCGAACACGCCCGACGTGCGTGACAGCTACCGCCAGACTGGCGTAGTCACCCCTTACGCCGGGCTGATCTACGACCTCAACGATACCTGGTCGCTGTACACCAGTTACACCAGCATCTATCAGCCACAAATGAGCAAGGACGCCGCGCGAAAACTGCTCGACCCGGTGGAAGGCGACAGCTACGAAGCAGGCATCAAGGCCGAATACTTTGGTGGGCGCCTCAACGCCAGTTTCGCGGTGTTCCGCATTGAACAGGACAACATCGCCCAGTACGTCAGCGGCTTCGAGACCGAGTCGGTGTACACCGCCGTTCAGGGCGCGACCACCAAAGGCTTCGAGTTCGAGCTGGCCGGTGAAGTGATGGAAGGCTGGAACCTGTCGGCCGGTTACACCTACAACCACACCCGCGATGCCAAAGGCGATTACGTCTACGGCTCGGTGCTGCAAACCACCGCCCCGGAACAAGTGGTGCGCGTGTTCAGCACCTATCGACTGCCCGGCACATGGGAAAACCTGACCGTCGGTGGCGGTGTGAACTGGCAAAGCGAGTTTTTCGGCAACGTGTTCCAGCCCAACCCCTCCGACACCGTCAACTTCGGCCAATACTCACGCATCACCCAGGACAGCTACTACCTGGTGGACCTTATGGCACGCTATCGCTTCAACGATCACCTGAGCGCGACCGTCAACGTCAAGAATCTGTTCGACAAGACGTACTACACGGGGTTGGGAAATTTTGGCACCGGTTTCTACGGCGAACCGCGCAGCCTGCAACTGACGACCAAGTGGGATTTCTGAGCCTGGCCCCAAGCGCTGCCGAAGGATCGGCAGCCGTTTTCTTGCGAGTTGTCGATCTACGGCGCCACCGGTCGACGACGGACTGACTACGCTGATAATCCAGAGTGATTAACCCGTAGAGGAGCACCGCCATGCACCGCGTTCAAAAACTCACGCCCTGCCTTTGGTTCGACGATCAGGCCGAGGAAGCCGCGAAGTTTTACTGCGCAATCTTCGATCATTCAAAAATCGCCGGCATCACCCATTACGGCAAGGCCGGTCAGGAAATCCATGGCCGGCCGGAAGGTTCGGTAATGACCGTCAGTTTCGAACTCGATGGGCAGAGCTTCACCGGCCTTAACGGTGGCCCGGTTTTCAAGTTCAATGAGGCGATCTCATTCCAGGTCAATTGCCACACTCAGGAAGAAGTCGACCACTTCTGGGGGCGCCTGTCTGCGGGCGGTCCCGTTGAAGCCCAGCAATGCGGCTGGCTCAAGGATAAATTCGGCGTGTCGTGGCAAATCGTGCCGGTCGTTCTGATGGACATGATGAAAGACCCCGACACAGCCAAATCCCAGCGCGCCATGGCGGCGATGCTGCAGATGAAAAAACTCGACATCGCCACGCTGCAACGAGCCTTTGACGGCGAGAGATAATACACTCCAAAGCTCAACCGCCGAGGACGCCTGGATGAAGCACACCGTCGCCAAAGATGCAGACAAAGCCCCGCGCTTCTGGCGTGACGACGCCCTGCCCTTCATCGAAGCCCGCTCCATCGCCGACGGTCGCGAGGTCTGCTACAGCCGGCATTCCCACGCGCATTTTTCTATCGGGGCGATCACCGCCGGGCGCAGCACCTATATCCACGAGCAATCGGAGTTTCAGGTCAGTGCCGGCACCGTGGTACTGATGAATCCGGGCGATGTGCATGCCTGCAATCCGATCGACGACCAGCCGTGGTCGTACCTGATGCTGTACGTCGAGACGCCCTGGCTGACCGATTTGCAGCATCAACTCGGCTTCAGCCAGGACTTGGCATTTCGCCGGTTTTCCATCACTCACAATCGTGACGTCGAGCTGTTTGCCGGCCTGAAGAATTTGTACGAAATATTGGTCGATCAGCAGCAAGACGTGCTGCGCAAGCACAGCGCGGCGGTGGAGTTTTTCACCGAGGTGCAACAGCGGCTCAACCCCATCGATCAACCGCTGCGCGAACCCAATTTCAAGCTGGAACGGGCCGCCGACTATATCCGCGACAACTGCACGCAGATGCTCAAGCTCGAGGACATTTGCGAGGCTGCGCAACTGTCGCCGTCGTACCTGATCCGTGCCTTCAAACAGCATTACGGCATGACGCCCCATGCGTTTCTGGTTAACCGGCGCATCCAGTTCGCGCAGGAACAACTGCGTAGCGGCAAGTTGATTGCCGATGTGGCGCTGGAAGCGGGGTTTGCCGATCAGGCGCATTTTCAGCGCGCGTTCAAACAGCATCTGGCGGCGACACCGGGGCAGTATCGCGGCTAACTCAACCTCCCTCGCCACAAGCCTTGATGGGTGGAACTGCCCCACAGGGAAAGCATTGGTAATAAGAGTTGTGCCGGGAACCACCATCGCAAACTTACGGCAACAGCAAATACCCCGCACTCACCGCCAGCAGCAACGCCATGACCCGATTGAACAGGCGCATCCCCGCCGGATTGCTTAGATAGCCGCGCAAAAACGTCCCGGCATACGCCCAGCAACCCACCGACAAGTAGCAGATCACCAGATACACCACCGCAAACTGCCAAACCAGCCGCGCCTCACCGTCGGCGACAAACGCGCCCATCCCCGCCACGCAGGCCAGCCAGGCTTTCGGGTTGAGCCATTGCATCACCGCGCCATACAGCATCGACGGCGCGCGCCCCGACTCCTTGGCATCGAGTTGACCGTTGTCAGTGGCCAATTTGAAAGCCATGAACAACAGAAACGCCACCCCCGCCCATTGCACCACCCGCGTCAGCGCCGGCCAACGCTGCAACACCTCTTGCAAACCCAGTCCCATCAGTACCAACAGCAGAACAAACCCCAAGGTCGCCCCAGCCACATGCCGCTGGCTCGCGCGGAAACCGAACTGCGCCCCCGAACTCAACGCCACAATGTTCACCGGTCCCGGTGTAATCGAAGCCGCCAGCGCAAACGCTGCCATCGAAACAATCAGACTCATCACACACCTGCTTCAATTCAAGGAACACAACGCTGACGGTAACCAGCGCCCGGCGCCCGGTATTGAAGAAAACTGCCCTCGCCCCTTCCATGAACAGTCAATGCTCAGCGAAAGAACACAACCCGCCAACTTTCATTTACCTCTTACACAACTTGATAACAAACATATGCCAACCAAATAAAAACTCGATATATAGTTTCGCCGCCTCAGAAACAGGCTGACCGATCAATGAATCACTTAACAAAACTTTAACAAACCAATACCAAGGATGGATGAAAACCTCATGAACAACCCGCTGAACTTATTCGCCTCCCTACCCGTTTCCGGCAATATTAAAGAACGTCAAGCCATTGCTGAAACATTGAAGTCAATACTTGACTCGCAGATCGGGCAGCAAGCATTTCTCTCCGATAATCCTGCAGATAATTTTGTCGACATTACGCAAGTGATCGTCGAAATTGTCGAAGACAGCCACTTCGAAAAAAACCACCAGGCGGCAAGCACGCTACTTCAGCGGCTGATCATGCAACCCGATTTTGCGGGGCTCTCCGGCCCTTTTGGCCCGAGCGATGAAGAGTGGATTCTGGTCACGGACAGCGGCGCTATTCTTCAGGTGCCAGACACCTCATCCATCTCTGATGTTTATATTTCACACGTCGATGTCACTGATGTAGTCACTGCCATTTCCACACTCAATGCCGACATTGAGCTTCTGGTGAAAGCGGCAAAACTTACCGGCGGTATTGTTTCTTCGAAAAAACATGTGCCTCTCGTTAACTGGCTTCGCTTCCATCAACTGGATGTGCCGAAGACCGCCGAGCATGTTGAAAACCTGATTACCTTACTGAAACTATCGCTGCCTGAACCACCAAAGCATGGCAACTATTGGTGTGGCATTTCCAACGAAACGAATGAAACCACCTTGGTCATCGAAGAGGACCAGCGCCACATTATTCATCATGAAACATCCAAACTATTTTACGACGCAGGAAAACCCGTTGAACCGCTGATCAATTACCTGACCGATGCCATTCTCGGTGATAGATCCGCCGCATTTTTGCAGGAAGAGCCGAGTCTGAGTTGGGAACTGCTGATCGAGACGCCCGTGGCAAAAACCTTCGCCCAATCCTGCTTCGATACATTGCACCCGCAAAGTGCTTCTACCGCCCCCTTGTCCCCTGAGCAACGCAGCAGTTTGCTGGTTGCAGCCATCATGCTGGACTTTGCTTTGGGTACAGCCGATAGAAACCACAGTTTCTGCTCCTCCAGTCTTTATGCCTCCCACAACGTACAGGCGAATACCTACGATGTACGACAATATTTGACTGCGCACTTCAGCGGATTTCGGCGCGTTAACCCGACGGCCGTGCCCTTGGCATTGCAACTGATACTCGCCGGGCTGGCACCGGAGTTTCTGGTGCAAACACCGCAGGCCTTGCAGATTGGTTCCCCTGGCTGGGTGATGTTGCGCAAATCGGTTCTTCTCGCTGAAAGCATCGCTCCCGGGTTATCCCGCGCCTTGTCATACGAGATGTTGATGGAACTGGGGGCCATCTCGCCAACCAGCACCGAACAACGCACGCTGCAAGGCGTGATCATGGTGAAGTGCGTGCTGGATTGGGCGATGATCAATGGGCTTGAACTGGAAGGCGCTGACGACCTGCCAACGGAACAAATCGTCAAACACGCCACGACCCAATACAACGCATTCATTGACACTATGAGCGATGCCCTTAAAAGCATTACCACCCCACCTGTGAGCCGCAGGGCACTGGCAAAAGCCGCGATACTGGAATTGGGCATCAATCCCGCAACCAAACTTGCCACCGCCTACTCTGGCATAGAAAACTCCCTGCTTGATCTGTATCTGGCACGCCAATTGACCGCCTATAACCATTCGGTCGCGACGGCGGTTCTGAATCTGGAGCCTGCCAACGATCTGTATGCCAGACAACTCGAAAGGCAGTACGCCCCCTATAAAACGGGGATCGCGACAGTTCTGCGTCTGGCCATGTCGCGATTAAAGGTAGAGGACCGGATTGCCATCGAATATGGCCAACTGGCGCTTTATCATGTGACCCAATCCACCCCTCCCGATAATCACGGACTGATCTTCGGGGCCGAGCGCAACATCAGAGCGCCGTTTGGCATTTTGATTGTTTCCAGGTTCAACAGCGAAGTCCGTGCCTATGAACTGTTCCCGCTGCAAGGTCTGTGTCGGCAAAATGAAGCCCTGACCCAGCAGCTCAATGACAACTGGATCTGGCTCGGGGACTCCCCGGATGATGCTGATGGTTTCAAGAAGCAGACCTATGTGTACGGTGCGCACATTGACTATCGGACTTATTTCAAAGGCTCGGAACTCACCAACGACTCGGTGCTGAACGCTGAGGGTGTCCTCCTGGAACGCTTTGGCCAATTCAACGACATGCGCGACTCAGCAACTTCCCTGCGCAGCCCGATGCAAAGTTTCAACTCCGGGCGGTTCCGTGACATCAGTGAACTGATTGCACAACACAATCCTCCGATGACTTACGATCATTTTTACGCAATGGGCTACGACAAAACCGACATCGAACAGAGCGGGGAAAATTTTGAGAAGATTTTCGACACTGTTCTCAACATCATCATCCCGTTCAAAGAATGTATTGAAGGACTCGCCTCGGGTAATCCGGATCGTCGCAGTGGCGCATTGTTCAGCTGTGTGATGGATGCAACGACGTTGCTGTTCTCCTTCGTGGGAGCGGCCGGCGTCTTCTTTAAAGCAGCCGCGAGTAGTTCCAAATTGCTGAATTTGGGCAAAGTCGGCGGGAGTTTTGTCCTGTCGCTGTTCAATCCTCTGGACGGCATTCCGCAACTGGCCTACGGCGGCGCCAAACTGATCGGCAAAAGTGCGCTGAGACTCGGCCACTTTGGCCAGTCCGCCACACGGCTGGGGGTCTTTCAGTTGCGCCGATTGACCGGTGCCGCCGGGGCTTACGACCTGGTCAAGGCCGTACAAAACAGCGGCTCCGCAATCGAAATCGCCAAGACCGTATCCGCGGTGAACCAGGGCCGCGCACTGTTCAACGACGCCACGATCAGTACGGCCAGGCAAGTTGTGAACCTGTTCATCGACACGACAACCAAATTACCCAACGTGCCTGACAAAATACTGGAAGAGCTCTACAGCACTGCGGTAATTGAAACCACCATCGAACTTGACGGGGCCAAGGATCTGAACGTCTTGATCGGTAAAGAGGGGCTAAGTGAGCTGTTGCGAACCTACATGAGCAACAGCCGTATGTCTTACGCCGATGCAAGGTACGGTAAAGAGTCGACAGATCACATCCAGTCATTGGAAGCCCTGGTCGTAATCGAGGCGCAAAACGCCGCCAGCCGCATTTAGTCGTTGCAAGACTGCCACGATGCGCCTTGTGACGGGCCTATACTCTATGGGCACACTCGAAGCGACCTGCAATCGTGTTTGATATATGGGGTGGCGCGTCGAGTGATCGTTCACGCAGGCCACGGCCTGCCTTCATCGTAGGGAGGACAAGATCATGGCGCGTAAATACATCGACTGCCGCGAGTTTCCAAGCGATTCCAAATGCTCGGTCGCACTGTCTGCGGACTCTGAAAACGAACTGCTCGAGGCCGCCGCACAGCATGCGGTCAGCGTTCACAAGCACACCGATTCACCGGAGCTGCGTGCTCAACTGAAGACGATGTTTCACGACGGCACCCCACCTGTTGAAGCACCGCGTCCCGCTTGATAAGGAGATCCTCCTGCGGGAACAAAAAAAAGGGACAGACACGATTTCAGGTATATGCCGAGCAATCGTGGTCTGTCCCTTGTTTCCTGCAAATGAGGTGGGAAGTTTGGCCAAATTATTCTCAGTTTTTAGGCCCCTTACGCGAGTGGTGTCTATAATTTTCCAGATATCGGCCCCATTGGTCAGTGAATACAAATGCCAGCAGATGACGATTCGCTGCCCGGTTCTGAAATCCTCTTCGACGAAGCTGATTGTGGCTTACTGCTTACCGCAGAAAATGGCCAGATCGCACAGGTCAACCTCACCTTCTGCCGCTGGATTGGCTACCGCAGGACAGAGCTGCTCGGTCGTCACATCCAAGACCTGATGAGTCTTGAAGGGAGGATGTTTCACAGGACGTACTGGACCCCTCTTATGCAAATCCAGGGCGTGATCGCTGATGTCAAGTTCGATCTCGTTCACTACAACGGACATTCAATTCCGATGATGCTCAGCGCTATTCGCTGTGAGAATTCTGCTGGCATATTTCATGAAATGACACTGTTCAAAGTCGAAGATCGGCAAAGGTACGAGCGTGAGCTGCTCAATGCCCGAATGCTTGCCGAAAGACATCTGGCAAAACACCTCAAGGATCAACGGGTAATGGATATTACCCAAGACAAACTGCGCATTACTTACGCCGCGGCTGAAGACAGGGCCCTGTTTGCCGAGCAACTTATCGGGATTGTCAGTCATGACCTGCGAAACCCTTTGTCGGCGATAAAAATGGCAACGGAACTGCTGGGCCGCAGAGAGATGGATGCTAAACAAGCACAAATACTTGGCCACATCGCCCACTCGGCAGAGCGCGCACAGCGTCTGGTGGCCGATCTGCTGGATTTCACCTTGACGCAGGTCGGGCGAGGTATCGAAGTCCTGCCCAAACCAGTCGACCTACACGAACTGGTGGCCGACTGCCTGGACGAGTTGAGTCTGGCGTTCCCCGGGCATGAGTTGACCCACCTGCGTTATGGACAAGGTGACTTTACTGCCGACAGTGATCGGCTGTATCAGCTCATCGGCAACCTGGTCGCCAATGCAGTAGCCTACGGTGCTGCCGATAGCGAAGTTACCGTTTCTTCGCGCTTCGAAGACCAAACTATCATCATTACGGTGCACAACCTCGGCACACCCATACCGCTGGAGTTGCTCAAGGACCTGTTCGAGCCGATGATCCGTGGCAGTCATGACAATGCTGAACTTAGAAGTGTCGGGTTGGGCTTGTTCATTGTTCGTGAGATCGCAAGGGCGCACTACGGCGAAGTGGTTGTAGCATCTTCTCTAACGAACGGAACGACATTCACTGCAACCTTTCCTCGCACCTTAAAGTAGCCTGGATTGACGTTCACTGAGCCCGGCGCCAGCTACCACGACGGTCGCAGTCCTATATTCAGGTTCTTTCTAAAAACCCACATCCAGTACCACACTGTCCAGATAGGTTCCCGGTGGCGGCGTGCTCTGGTCAGTGTAGATTTTGGCGTTATAGTTGAAAATCTGGCTGCCGGTGCCCAGGCCGTTGCCGGGGTTGACCTCGGCATCGGAGCTGGCGCGGCGGGCCGTGCTGACGCTGCCCCAACGGGTGGTTCCGGCGCTCTTGAAGAGGTCGTAAGCCAGGTAATTGCTGCCCGAGATCATCCGCCTTCGCCCGCCCACGCCGACAGCATGTTGACCATCGTCCAGCCCCACCGTGTAGGCACTGCCCTTGGTGCAGGCCAGGTTGATCGTCTGGCCAGTGACGGTGGCGAAGGAACTGATTACCGAGGCGCTGCCAAAGCTGATGTTCGGCGCAGTGATCGTGCAATCGTTGTCCACGGTCATATTGACAGTCAGGCTGGTGGAACCGCTGTTGATGTCTCGCCCCTGACAACTGCCGCCTCCACCATAATCATGGCAATAATCCCAGTTCCAGAAAATGTTCAGGGTTTCAGAGTAAATCCCGGCAGCCACGTTGCTGCCGATAATCGTATTCAGGTAGATCGGCACGGCCTTGGCAACCGCTGGATTGGAAAGCAGGCCGAGGTCATCGATGATCGAGTGTCGGGCGAAGTCGAACGCTACGCCGCGAGTGATCGGATAGCTGGTGCTGTTGTTGGCAAACAGCGTGTAACCAATCACATCACTGGTTGGCCCGACCGCCCCTGCAGTTGCCGACGTAATGGTGGCGTAAAAATAATCATCGCTGACCAGCGACGATGCCAACGAACCGGTGCAACTCAAACCGGAATGGGTGGTGGAACTGGTTTGCAAAGTGGTACGCACCGCGATCGAACTCATCGAGCCAAAGCCGGCCGGTGAAGTGCTGACCACCTCGCACAAGGCATAAGCCTGACACGGCAGAAAAATCGCCATCAGCCCAACCACTTTACCCGGCCATCGATCAGAAAATTGCACACCCCGTCTCCCTGTTCTATTCATTGGCGTTTTCATTGACACCGCAGCGGTCCGATCAACGGCACCTGGTCCTGTTTTATGTCCAGCGTGAACTGCGCCTGGCAGGTCCGGCCATCGACCAGGGTCACGTGCAAACCGTTGTGCTCTTCCAGGTTTTCCAGATAGACCAGCCCGTCCCAACCGACCACCGCATACGCCCCGCTCTGCTCGTGCCGCACGCGGCTGCCCAAGGGCAATTCGTGTTGCTGCGCATCCACCAGCACAACACTCGCGGCAATGATCCGGCTCAGAGGAAACTCCAGCAGGTAGCCACTGCCACGGCGCACCGAGACCCGTTGTTCGACATTCGAGCTCTGCACATTGGTCGGCAGGTTCAGTGGGTCGATTTCATATTTGCCGCGATAGTAGGCGCTGCTCCACGGCACCAGCAGATGGCCATTTTTATCCGTCTGGCCCACCCGTTGATTCTCGTAACGCACCGGAATATCGGCAAATCCACCGGTGCTGACCACGACGAAGGCATCATCAATACGATTGGCTACGAACACTTGGTGATCCATCCACACCAAGGAACCGCTGGCATCGGCCCAGCGGGTTTCGTCATCACTGTTGCCGTAAACCCCAGCCTGCAGTTGCACCGATTGCAGGCGCCAGGTCAGGTCGGCCTGACGATAATCCGGGCCTTCGCCGTGGGCATAACCGAGGTTGAAGCCTACGCCGCCTGCGCTGGGCACAGCGCGACTGTAATTGACGCGCTGACGGCTTTCGCCGGTCTTGCTGCGCTCGCCACTCATACTCAGGGTGCCACGCAGGTCGAAGGGGATGATCAGTTGCGCCTGCATCGCCCAGTCGCTATCGCCGATCTCTCGATTGGCCGACAAGTAAAAACTGGTATTGCGCCACAGTGGCTTGCTCCAGGTCAGATTGAGTAACCGGGTGCGCGAATCATCGGCCGCCCGCACATCGAAATAGCCCGCGCCGAGGCTGCCCCAGCCGTTGAGACTGACGCTCAGGGTCAACTGCTCGCTACGCTGGCTGAGGCTGATATAAGGGCTGTCGGCAACGGTCAGGTCGGCGTACTGGTCGCGGCGCTGCATACGCTGATAAGAAACGCTGTAGTGCTGGCTGCTGTACTGATAACCGAGGCTGACTTGCTGACCGCTATTGCCGTCGAAACGGCTTTGACTGACCGCCGTGTTGAGCACGCCGAAGTTGCCCAGGCGCAGGTTGCCGCCAACGCCGCCAAGGGACAGCGCGTCCGAGGCCTCGGCATGGCTTTCGAGGGTCAGACTGTCGTTCAGACCGTAACGCAGGCTGCCGGAGGTCACGCCCGGACCGTAACCGAAATCGCGAATCCCGAAGTCACGGCGCAGGGTACCGGCGGCCACCGAGAAGTCCATCAGGCCTTTTTGCAGCAGGTTGCTGGTGACGTAGAACGGCACGGTGGTCGAGACCTGTCGGCCGAGGGCATCGGTCGTGACCACCACCGCTTCGCCGGCCCCGTTGATGAACGGAATGTTGGTCAACGTGTAGGGACCGGGCTGCAACTCGGCGCTGCTGGATTTGTAACCGTTGATGAACAAATCCACCGAGGATGGCACCGCAGCCTCCCCGGCGAACTGCGGCAACGGGTAGGTCACCAGGTCTGGACGCACACCGAAGTCGCGCGACACTTGCACACCGCCCAGGCGCACCGAACTGCTCCAGGGCAAGGCGCCGCTGACCAGATCGCCCGCCTCGTAAGTCAGCAGACGTTCGTCATCGGAGTAACGCCAGGTGGTGTCGTAACGCCGATAACCATTGTTCAGTGTGTCGTTGCTGATTCCGGAAATCGTGCGCCGGTATTGTCCGGTGTTGGACAGCGTGCCCCAACTGTCGAATAGCCGCAGCTCGTTCCAGGCCGCGAGGTAGGTGCCGCTGTCATCGGTGTCGTTGAGGTACAGGTCGTAGTTGAGCAAGGCGCCGAAACTGCTCAACGCAGAGGTACGCGGATACGCCTGGCTACCGACAAACTGCTCCGGCAACCAGTCCGGCGGGACGTTCAGCAACAGCCGTTGACCCTGACTGTCATAGTCGCTATGCAGGCCTTGCAGACTGTCGAGGGCGATCTCGGCGCTGAGCTCTTGCGGTAACTTCATACCGGTTTCGCGCAACACCGCGACCGGTACAAAGAAGCGCCCGCCGCGCTGCTCCACCGCTATCACACGCCCGGTGTTCATTTGGTTGACTATCAGTTCCAGAAACAATTGCGTGTCGACAATCGCCTCCATGCCGCTGGGCGCTGGTGGCAGGTCACCCGCCAAGCCGTGGTGGGCGCATACCAGACAGCACAGGCCAATCGCGGCCCACAGCGCAGGCTTGATACTGCGAGCCCGATCCTGGCTCATCACCGCTTTACGTCCGTCAATGGACATTTCCTTACTGTGGCGATCAAGAGGCGCGCACAACACCTGTGGCGAGGGGGCTTGCCCCCGTTGGGTCGCGGAGCGGCCCTAAAATCGGTGACATCGTTTTGTCAGGTAGAACGCATCTGCAGATTTTACGACTGCTTCGCAGCCGAACGGGGGCAAGCCCCCTCGCCACAGCAAGCTCCCTCGCCACACTGTTTCCATCGCCGGGCTGTCACCGCCCCGGCGCAATACTCTGAGCCTGCGGCGCGCCATTGACCCGTACTTGCAATACCTGATCCGCGGTGATCGGTTCTGGTGTCGGCCAGCGCATGATCGCCCCCGGCAGCACATAACCGAGCAATCCCTCAACCAGCGGCCGTGTCTGACCGCCCTGCTTGAACGCGACATCGGTCAGTCGGGCATGCACCGCGCCCTGATTGCGTACTTCCATGTAGGAACGCCCATCGACCGTCACTTTACGCCAACTCAGATCAGGCACGCCGACGCCCTTGGGGTCGCGTTTACGGATCATGTCTTCCTTGCTCCACAGACCGGCGCCATAGGCAAACAGCGGCACCGAGTAGCGCATCTGAAACCGAATGGCGGCAGCGGTTTTGCCGTCTTCAGCCGTCACAGGTCTGGCCGAGGGGATTTCATCGATAATGATGCGATAGGCCAGCTCCTGCCCCGGCGGTATATCGCGGGTACGGGTCAGGCGCACGAGTTGCTTCTGCCCGGGTTCGATCTTCGCTACCGGCGGGCTGCCAATGACATCGCGCTGATTCTGATACTGATCGCTGAAATCACTCTGGCTCCAGGCAAACACCCGGATTTGCAAATTGGCCGTCTCGTTGCCGCGATTTTCCAGCCACAGCGCACTCGCCTGTTGATCGGCCTCAAGCACCGGATCGATCGGCCAGATCAGCACCGAACTGGCCGCCTGCACCTTGACCGCGCCCAGCAAGACCATCGCCAACACAGCGCAACGCGCGGCCGGTGACCTGCGGGAAGGTGAACACATATGCATACTCCTTATGCCTGACAGATTTGATCCGAATGACCGTCCTACCACGACAGCTGCACCTGCAGCACATCACTATAAATCCCCCCGGGCTGATCACCCGGTAACTGCACTTGTCCGTAAATAGGCAATCTGATGTCGTTCGCATCGCTGTAGGCCACGGCCACGCTCTGACCGATGCCCAAGCGCTCACTGAACGCCGCGTCACTGAACAACTGATAGGCCACTCGGGCACTGCCGCCATCGAGCTGCAAGTGCCGTCCGTTGCTGTTGTACTGGCCGCCATCGATGCTCATGCTCAGGGTCACGCCCGGCGTGCATTGCAACTGCACGCCGCCGCTCAATTGCACTTGCACGGTGTTGGTCGCCAGCGCCGATTGAGAACCGAAATCGAGGTTGCCGTCATTGGAAACCCCGCCGCTCACCAGGCATGCCGCCGTCACTGTCGCGCTGACCTGAAAACTCTGGCTGATCACCGCCGCCAGCGGCAGTGGCAAACCGGTCGCGCAGATCAGAATTGGCACGGCAGAACGGCATCGCACTAGAAGATCAATTCAATGGCGACAGAGTCGGCGTACAGGTCGTAAGGCACCAGAACGAGAAAATCCAATCCTTGGTGCAGCATGTGCATGATGTCCATCCTCTGAGTTTTACCAATCCAGCGTGACCGTCAGGCTGTCGGTATAGACCCCCGCCACGATCGCGCGGGTATTCGCCATCGCCATGTCAATGCCTTGTTACCAGCTCACGGTCACTTTCAAGAGGTCGGAATAACGGCTGACGCGGGGGATCTCGGCCAGTCGTTCGATACGGGCATACAGAGGCAAATCCACCGTACCTGAATCCGGCACCCGTCCATTCAAGAGCACATTCACCGGCAGCGGAATCTGCCGTGCGGCGTCTTGATAGAGGCGATAAGGAATGGGTTTGCTGCGCTCTGCGCTGCCCGCCAGATAGCGGACCTCGCCTACGCCGCCATGCAGGCCGCCGTCGACTTGTAATTGGTAAGGGGTATCGGGATTGCATTCCAGGCGTGGCACACGTACGTCAAGCAGCGCTGCACTCAATGGTCCGGCCGGATCGTCCAGGCGGGCGGTGGTGCCGAAGTCGAGGACGCCCAATTGCTCGACACCCGCCTCGCGCTGTTGGCCAACCAACTGGCAACCGCGCTGCACATTGACCCGGACCTCAACCTGAAACTGCGCGGCCGATACAGTCGCACTGAACATCGTGCTCATGACCGCCAAAACCCCGAGCCCATTCAAATTCCCATTCCTTTTAAGGGGTTATTCGCAGGCTGAGGTTAGCATCCAAGGGGGAAACAACACGTCAAATCCGCACCTTTGCGACGAAGGGGCATATTTCGTCTGTATCAGGGTATCGGCAGGATTTCTGAAGGAAAGAACCGTGCTTGACCACGGTCTTTAAGGTCAAAAGGTGACGGTAGCCGTCATTGTGTCGGCATACGTACCCGGTGGACTAAGCTGCCCCGCTGCTACCCGACCATAGACCGGGATCACCTGGGCGGAGCCACTGCCGGTTCCGGTTATGAGGCCAGTGCCGCCGGTGTCACCCCAATTGATCGCCCGCGTGACGTCCGAGTACAGCGCATAGAACAGGATACCTGCGGGAGTGCCGGACATCTGCCGGGCTGTCGCGGTCCCGCCGCTCGTCCCGGCGCCGAGGCCGACACTGTAGGCCGTCGTGTTGGTGCAGTTGACCGAGAGGCTGGATTCGGCATCGGCTTGCACGCCTGTATAGGCGCCGAAGGCCAAGGGAGAAGCCGTGATCCCGCAACCGGCCACGATGCTCGCGGAGACGGCGAACGTTGCGGTGGCGGTGGCAGAAATGGCCTGAGTGGACAATAGACTGAGTGCGAAAGTCCCCAGGATGCCGACACCGGCAAGAACGACCCTATTGCGCCGCATCCGAGTCTCCTTGCCTACCAGAGTATCGCTACCATCCCAACGGGGATGTGAGGAGGATTGCGTGCAATGCAAGAACGTCATGGCGATAACTCCCTGTAGTACCTAGGGAACGGTCAGGTTTTTTCAATACCCTGAAAGAACCTGACCGTTCAACCTGGAATCCGAAGCGTAGTTCACATCCGAACCTCACACGTGAGTTTTCGGGCAATACCTCCAGAGACAGACACATATTGAACGGGCAACACAGGTTCTCTTTCAGCCAAAAGTGGCCGGTGGTCGTTGCATTTCGCTCGCCGCCGGGCGTTTGGCTAAGCTGATTAAATCGGGACGAACTGAAACCTGAGTGATAGCGGCCATTAGCGGATCTGGATTGGCATCAAGACGGTAACTCCTAAAGGAGACGACCATGTATGCGGTTATAAGAACCTACCTGGGTGCTGGAGCAAAGCAGCTGTTCGATCTTTTAGAACAGCGCAAGGACGACGTCGAAGCTACCCTGCGGACAGTGCCTGGCCTGGTAAGTTACACACTGCTGAATACGGGTGATGGCGGTACGGCGGTGACTGTTTGCACGGACAAGGCCGGCAGCGATGCGAGCTTGAAAGTCGCGCGCGACTGGATTCAGAAAAATGCCTCGAATATCCGCGCGAACCCGCCGATCGTGACGGAAGGTCCGGTGATTGTGCAGATCAAATAGCGTGCCTTTCCAGTTGATCTCACATAAAAAGGGACAGACCGCGATTTAAGGCAAATGCCGGGCAGTCGTGGTCTGTCCTCTGTTTTTCTCCCAACCTGAATCATGAAGGAGATCCCTGTGGGAGCGGGCTGCTCGCGAAGAGGGAGTATCTGCCAACATTAATGTTGCCTGACACACCGCTTTCGCGAGCAAGCCCGCTCCCACATGGATTGCGCTAACCAACTGGCATTTGCCTTGACCAACCCGGCACAAGTGTACGGCGATTTGCGCTCACCGCTGTATGGGCCGGCCCACTCGTCACTCATGATAAAAATGCGGCTCTCGTTACTGGAGCCGTCGTCATGGACCTCGCCACCCTCACCCTGTTTCTCCCGGCCTGCTTCGCCCTGAACATGGCCCCCGGCCCGAACAATCTGCTGTCGGTCAGCAACGCCACCCGCTACGGCTATCGTCGCGCCTGCGTGGCCGGCGTCGGACGCTTGCTGGCCTTTGCCGGGATGATCGCGCTGGCCGCCGCCGGGTTGTCGGTGGTGCTGCAAACCTCGGAATGGCTGTTCTACGCGATCAAAATCATTGGCGCCGCTTACTTGTTGTACCTGGCGTGGCAACTGTGGCGCGCCAATCCCGAGGCCGAACAGCACATCACCGGCAAGTCGATGGGGATCCTGGCTCTGGCGCGGCAGGAGTTTCTGGTGGCGGCGGGTAATCCCAAGGCTATCTTGCTGTTCACCGCATTCCTGCCCCAGTTCGTCGACCCGACTCGACCGATTGCCGCGCAATTCGTCGTGCTCGGTGCGTTGTTCCTGATGCTGGAATGGATCGCCATCAGCGCCTACGCCTACATGGGCCTGCACATGCGCCGCTGGTTCGCCGAACCACGGGGCAAGCGGATATTCAACCGTTGCTGCGCGGGATTGTTGTCGGCAGCAGCTTCGGTGTTGTTGATGGCGAAACGGGCCTGATCTTTACCCTTGAGACGGCCCTTTCAGTTCGACCTGATTGCCGTCCGGATCAAAGCAATAGATCGACAGCCCGTGGCCTTCGGCACCGAAACGCACCGCGGCTTTCTCGGGTGTCAGGCCGAAGGACTGCAAGTGACTGACCAGCGCTTCCTCGTCGAACGGTTCAATGCGCAGGCAGAAGTGATCGACGTTGCGCCGTTCGTTGCCAGCGGCAGCACCGCCCTTGCGGCCGAGTTCACCGTGGATGTCGACGAGGTCAATCATCGAGGTGCCCGCACGCAAATGCACCATGCCCAGATCGTCACGGCGCTTGACCAGTTCGGCGCCGAATACCTCGCCGTAAAAAGTGATGCTTCGTTCGAGATCCTTGACGCGCAGGACGATGTGATCGATGTGTTTGATCGTGAACGGTTGCATTAGGAAGATTCCTGAAAATATCGTTTACAGGATTATCGGTGACCCGATGACTGTAGCTCAGCCACAAAAATTCACTGTCGATTTTCCGGTGGAGGCGCCGGGCGACGCGGCATATGCTCAGTCCATGAACCTACAAAACGCTGCGCTTCCGCCCCACGCCGAGATGGTTCGCGCCATGCTCGAACGCGACACCGCCTACGAGGGGGTGTTCTTTACCGCGGTCAAAACCACTGGCATTTTCTGCCGCCCCGGCTGTACGGCGCGTAAACCGAAGCCGGAAAACGTCGAGTTCTTTGCCCATGCCGATGAGGCGATGTCGGCGGGCTATCGGGCATGCCTGCGTTGCAAGCCGTTGGACGCCAAAGCCATCGCGCCGGACTGGGTGCAGCGACTGCTCAAATCCGTGGACGCCGACCCCGACCTGCGCTGGACCGATGCCCAATTGCTCGCCGAGGGCATCGAGCCGCTGAAATTGCGCCGCTGGTTCAAGCAGCATTTCGGCATGACCTTTCACGCCTGGCTGCGTACCCGACGCCTTGGCATGGCCTTGGGCGGCATCAAACAGGGCGAATCCATCGACAACGCCGCGTTCGACTCCGGCTACGAATCCCTGAGCGGCTTTCGCGATGCGTTTCAAAAATCGTTCCATATCACGCCCGGCCGTGCCGCCCACAGCGAGCCACTGCTGTTCACTCGGCTGACCACACCGCTAGGGCCGATGATCGCCATGGCCGAACAGCGTGGTCTGGTGCTGCTGGAGTTTCTCGATCGACCGGCACTGACCAAGGAAATCGAAGAACTGCAGAACCGGTATGGTTACGCCGTGGCCCCCGGGCATAACGGACATCTGCAGCAGATCGAAGAAGAACTGGCGCAATACTTCGCTGGTAAACGAACCGAATTCAACGTGCCACTACATCTGCCCGGCAGCGCTTTCGCCCGGCAGGTATGGGCCGAACTGATGAAGATCCCCTACGGCCAGACCACTACTTATGGCGCCATCGCCGCACAACTCGGCAAGCCCGGCGCCAGTCGCGCCGTGGGGCTGGCCAACGGACAAAACCGCTTGGCGATTATCTTGCCCTGTCACCGGGTGATCGGTGCAGATGGCTCATTGACCGGCTATGGTGGAGGACAACCGCGCAAGGCGTTTCTGCTCAGGCTGGAAAGCGCCGCGGTGCAAATCACCCAACAACTCGCATTCTGATCACTCCACCGTTTATTCAAAAAAAAGTCATAAGGAAGGACATTCGATGGACACACTCGACAACCAATTCCACCAACTGCACCAAAGCGGCCTGCTGATTCTGACCAACGTCGCCGATGCCACCGGGGCGCGACTGGTGGAACAACTGGGCAGCAAGGCCGTCGCCACCAGCAGCGCGGCGGTGGCTTGGGTTCACGGTTACCCGGATGGCAACACTTTGCCGCTTGAACGTCTCGTTTCCACCGTCGAATCCATCGCCCGAGTCACCACGGTGCCGTTGACCGTGGACATTGAGGCCGGTTATTCCGATGACCTGGGTCGGGTCGCAGAAGTGATCGACGCCGTCATCGCTGCCGGTGCCGTGGGGATCAATATCGAAGACGGTGCTTCGCCGCCCGAACTGCTGGCGCGCAAGATCGAAATCGCTCGCCAGGTCGCCAATCGCCGGGACGTAAAGCTATTTATCAACGCTCGGACCGACGTGTACCTCAGGGGCCTGGTGCCGGCCGAAGATCGCGTCGCAGAGACACTCAAACGGGCCGCGTTGTATCAGGCCGCCGGTGCCGACGGGCTGTTCGCGGCGGGCGTCACGGCGGCGTATGAGATCGAAGCGCTATGCCGTGGCACGACGCTGCCGGTGAACGTGCTAGGTTTCGCGGGCCTGCCTTCGCCGGAAGAACTGCAAGCCCTTGGCGTGCGCCGTTTGAGCGCCGGCTCGAGCATCGCCGAATTCCTCTACGGCGCCATGGCGTCGGTGGCGAAAAGCTTTCTGGAAACCGGAAAACTCGATAGCAGCGACCTCAAGGCCTTCACTTATGGCCAAGTGAACGCCCTGCTGGCCCCCACCGGCAAAGTTTGACCGCAAGCAATGGAGTGCGGCGCTACGGGGCGACGACTAATCTTCCCGCAGTCACCCGCACTTCAGGATGCTCCATGCCCGACACCTATCAACTGGCCAGCGAATTTCTCTCGGCCCTCGATACCGATTGGCAACGTCACATCAGCGCCATCGGCCCCTGCCTGCATCAGCCCCATGCGGCTCGCGATCCTTACGAATCGCTGGTGCGAGCGATTGCCTATCAGCAACTGCATGCCAAGGCCGGCGATGCGATTGTCGGCCGGCTGCTGGCGCTGTTTCCTTCAAGCACCTTCCCAAGACCTGCGCAGATTCTGGCGACAGACTTCGAAAAGATGCGCGGTTGCGGATTTTCCGCCAGCAAGATCGCGACCATTCAGGGCATCGCTCAAGCGGCTCTGGACGGCGTGGTGCCGGATTACGCCACGGCCTTGGCCATGGACGATGAAGCGTTGATCGAACGCTTGATTACCTTGCGCGGGGTGGGTCGCTGGACGGTGGAAATGCTACTGATCTACAGCCTGGAGCGGCCAGACATTTTGCCGGCCGATGACTTTGGGGTGCGCGAGGGATATCGGCGGCTGAAGGGGTTGGAGATACAGCCGACTCGTAAGCAGATGATTGAAATCGGGTTGGCATGGCGCCCTTATCGGACGGTGGCGGCGTGGTACTTGTGGCGGGTGCCTAACCGGTAGACCGAGTTATCGTTCATCGCGGGCAAGCCCGCTCCCACAAGGATCGAGGCTGTTCACAGATTTTTGTCCCTCCCACGGAACCTGTGGGAGCGGGCTTGCCCGCGATAGCGGCCGCTCAGCCACCCTGAATTCAACTGCCCGGAAACCCTGACGGTCTAGGCTGTCTTGAGCCATCCCAAGACCCGTCGGAGGTTCCCATGCAGCTCGAAGGCTCCTGCCATTGCGGCGCAGTGTCGTTCAGCCTGACCAGCGCCCACCCCTACCCTTATCAACGCTGCTATTGCTCGATCTGTCGCAAGACCCAGGGCGGTGGCGGCTATGCGATCAACCTGGGCGGCGATGCCGACAGCCTCAAGGTGCACGGTCGCAAGCACATCTCGATTTACCATGCGCGGCTCAAGGAAGAAGGTGACAAACGCGCCCGCCGCAGCACCGCCGAGCGGCATTTCTGTTCCGTTTGCGGTTCGGGATTATGGCTGTTCAGTCCTGAATGGCCGGAGTTGATTCATCCGTTTGCCTCGGCCATCGACACTCCGTTGCCGGTACCACCGGAACACACGCACCTGATGCTCGGCTCCAAGGCGCCGTGGGTGGAAGTCGAGGCGCATCCGGGCGACCAGCAGTTCGACGTCTATCCGGAAGAGTCCATCGCCCAATGGCATGAGCGCCTGGGGTTGAGCCGTTAGGCTGCTTCTGATTTATGAGGGCCCGAAAAGATCGCAGCCTGCGGCAGCTCCTACGCCGACCGTGCACACCTGCGAATGAGCGGATATACCCCGCTCCTGTAGGAGCTGCCGCAGGCTGCGATCTTTTGATCTTCTGCCTTTATCACGCCGCTACCGGCACACCACTGTGAAAGCGGAACTCCACATCCGGCGACTCGATCAACGCCTGCTCGGCGTCACGAACCTTGTCGATCACCTGGGCGATGTCCTTGGCGTCACCGTACTGATAGGCCAGTTTCAGGTAACCCTGGAAATGCCGCGCCTCGCTTTTCAGCAGGCCGAAGTAGAACTTGCCCAGTTCTTCATCCAGATGCGGCACCAACGCCTCGAAACGCTCGCAGCTGCGGGCTTCGATGAAGGCGCCAACCACCAGCGTATCCACCAGTTTCACCGGTTCGTGGCTGCGCACCACTTTGCGCAGCCCCGAGGCGTAACGCCCGGCGGACAGCTGACGCAGCTCGATCTTGCGCTTCTTCATCAGGCGCATGACCTGTTCGTGGTGCACCAGCTCTTCCCGGGCCAGACGCGACATCAGGTTGATCAGATCGACGTGGGAGTGATATTTGGCAATCAGGCTCAACGCCGTGCTGGCCGCCTTGAATTCGCAGTTTTTGTGGTCGATCAGTAGGGTTTCCTGATCGGCCAGCGCGGCCTGGACCCAGCCATCGGGCGTGCGGCAGCCAAGGAATTCGTGAATTTCGGGAAGGATCATGGGGCTCACGGATAAAAGGTACAGAACGAAGGGCGCCGATTATACCGGCCTGCCGACAGACCACCAGCCGCCAACCGTTGATATGCATCAAGTCGCCGAATGCCGACCAGCAACTATAGTTGTCCAACGCAGTGTTTTTTACCTTCCAGGGAGATTCCGATCATGCAAGCCATTCGCAGCATTCTGGTGGTCATCGAACCCGAGCACTCGGAGAGCCTGGCGCTCAAACGGGCCAAACTGATCGCTGGCGTGACCCAGGCCCATTTGCACCTGTTGGTCTGCGATAAAAAGCATGACCACGCTGGCATGCTGGGTGTGCTCAAGGCGGCCCTGCTGGAGGACGGTTACAGCGTCACCACCGAACAGGCCTGGAACGAAAGCCTGCAAGAAACCATCGTCGATGTGCAGCAAGCCGAAGGCTGCGGGCTGGTGATCAAGCAGCACTTCCCCGACAGTGCGTTGAAAAAGGCCCTGCTGACCCCGGCGGACTGGAAACTACTGCGCTCCTGCCCTACTCCAGTGTTGCTGGTGAAAACCTCGAAACCCTGGACCGGTGGCGTGATCCTGGCGGCTATCGATGTCGGCAACATCGACGGCGAACACCGTACCCTGCATGCCAGCATCATCGATCATGGCTACGACATCGCCAGCCTGGCCAAAGCCCATTTACACGTGATCAGCGCTCACCCGTCGCCGATGCTGTCGGCGGCCGACCCGACGTTTCAGCTAAAGGAAACCATCGAGGCCAGTTACCGCGAGCAGTGCAAGGCGTTCCAGGCCGAGTTCGACATTGATGATGACCATCTGCACATCGAGGAAGGTCCGGCGGATGTGTTGATTCCGTATATGGCCCATAAATTGGGAGCATCGGTGACGGTGATCGGCACCGTGGCGCGGACCGGGTTGTCCGGGGCGTTGATCGGTAATACGGCGGAAGTGGTGCTGGATGCGCTGGAAAGCGATGTGCTGGTGCTCAAGCCGGATACGGTCATGGATCATCTGGAAGAGATCGTGACCCAGCATTAAGCAAGATCAAAAGATCGCAGCCTTCGGCAGCTCCTACATGGATCGCTTCCCCTGTAGGAGCTGCCGAAGGCTGCGATCTTTTGACTTTAAAAATCAGCCGCCGAACGCATCCTTGAGAAACCCCGGCGCAATGTAGCGCTGGTAATGCGCCTCAGACAGCAGGAAAAATTCCCGATCAATGGCATCGCGCAATTCCGGGAGGTTCCAGTCGCGGAACTCCGGCAGCAACACCATCCCGTAGGCTTCCAGATTATTGATCACCCGCGCACCCCGGGCGATCAATTGGTATGCCCAGCAATACTCCGACTGATGCGGCACAAAACGAATCTTGCGCTGCTCCAGCTGTAGACGCAGCAACGCGGGATCGAAAATCTCTAGCTTGCTGGCCATCACCTGCGACAACAGTTGCTCAAGACGCAGCCATACCGCGCGTTTTTCTTCCTCGTTGTAACCATTCCAGTGAATCACTTCATGGTGGAAACGCTTGCAGCCACGGCACACCAGATCACCGTAAACAGTGGAGCAGAGGCCGACGCAGGGGGTCTTGATGGTCTGATTGGGCATAGGTAGGCAAAACACGGGAAAGCAGAACAGATCGGCATGTTAGCCCTTTGTCTAACATTCATCACCCCTCAAAATTCAGGGCGGAGGGTCTATTGGACTTTAGTGACGGCCGCGTTGCGCGCCTACGTGCGCGAGGCTGCGTTGCGGGATTTGCCAAGGGAACAACCATTAGCAGCATCCCGCGCCTTGCCTCGCACACGTAGGCCCACAACGTGCCTCGCCACCAAAGTCCAATAGACCCTCACTTACCTTTAATTTTTTTTTGCCGTAGAATCAGCCAGCCTTTTAAGGCGCCAATGTCCGTTAGAAGCTGTTTTCAAAGCGTCACGAGCACAGTCGTTCCTTCAGAGCGGTGTTGGCGAAGGGTTTTTCAGCGGTGAAAAACCTGACGCCAACCCTCATCAGCTCCCCGTTCTGCAGGCGTAAAACTTTGAAAGCAGCTTCTGTAAGGAATTGTCGGTAATTCTGGCTAAGCGGCCCACAACGCCACGCAGCGCATGAGTACGGCAATTTCGGGATGAGCGTCCCGGACACCCATTTGGGACCACTGATGAGGGTAATAACTGTGCTTGAAGCCTACCGCAAACATATCGAAGAGCGTGCAGCACTGGGTATCGTTCCCCAGCCGCTTAACGCCGAACAAACTGCAGGCCTGGTCGAGCTGCTGAAAAATCCCCCGGCTGGCGAAGAAGCCTTCCTCGTTGACCTGATCACCAATCGCGTTCCACCTGGAGTGGACGAAGCGGCCTATGTAAAGGCCGGTTTCCTCTCTGCCCTCGCCAAAGGCGAAGCCAAATCCCCTCTGATCGACAAGAAGCGCGCTGTTGAACTGCTCGGCACCATGCAGGGCGGCTACAACATCGTGACGCTGGTCAATCTGCTGGACGACGCCGAACTGGCACCAGTAGCCGCCGAAGAACTCAAGCACACCCTGCTGATGTTCGATGCTTTCCACGACGTCGCTGAACGCGCCAAGAACGGCAACGTTCACGCCAAAGGCGTGCTGCAATCCTGGGCTGACGGCGAGTGGTTCAAGAACCGCCCTGTGCTGGCCGACAAGATCAGCCTGCGCGTGTTCAAGGTGACTGGCGAAACCAACACCGACGACCTGTCCCCTGCTCCTGATGCCTGGTCCCGCCCGGACATCCCGCTGCACGCCCTGGCCATGCTGAAAATGGCTCGCGACGGCATCGTGCCGGACGTACAAGGCTCCATCGGACCGATGAAGCAGATCGAAGAAATGCGCAACAGCGGCTTCCCGATCGCCTACGTCGGTGACGTGGTCGGTACTGGTTCGTCGCGTAAATCGGCCACCAACTCGGTGCTGTGGTTCTTCGGCGACGACGTTCCTTTCGTGCCGAACAAGCGCGCTGGCGGCTTCTGCTTCGGCAGCAAGATCGCTCCAATCTTCTACAACACCATGGAAGATGCCGGCGCACTGCCAATCGAATTTGATGTGACCAACATCAACATGGGCGACGTGATCGACCTGTACCCGCACGCTGGCAAAGTCTGCAAGCACGGTACCGACGAAGTCATCACCACCTTCGAAATGAAGACCCCTGTGCTGTTGGACGAAGTCCGTGCCGGCGGTCGTATTCCGCTGATCATCGGCCGTGGCCTGACCGATAAGGCTCGCGCCGAACTGGGTCTGCCAGCGTTCGACCTGTTCAAGAAACCGGATGCACCGATCGAAAGCACCAAGGGTTTCACCCTGGCGCAGAAAATGGTCGGCAAGGCGTGCGGCGTAGCCGGTGTGCGTCCAGGCACCTACTGCGAACCGAAGATGACCACCGTCGGTTCCCAGGACACCACCGGTCCAATGACCCGTGACGAACTGAAAGACCTGGCGTGCCTGGGCTTCTCCGCTGATCTGGTGATGCAGTCGTTCTGCCACACCGCGGCTTATCCAAAGCCGATCGACGTGACCACCCACCACACCCTGCCTGACTTCATCATGACCCGCGGCGGCGTTTCCCTGCGTCCGGGCGACGGCATCATCCACAGCTGGCTGAACCGCATGCTGCTGCCGGACACCGTCGGTACCGGTGGTGACTCCCACACTCGTTTCCCGATGGGCATTTCGTTCCCGGCCGGTTCCGGTCTGGTCGCATTCGCCGCTGCCACTGGCGTGATGCCGCTGGACATGCCGGAATCGATCCTGGTGCGCTTCAAAGGCGAGATGCAACCGGGCGTCACCCTGCGTGACCTGGTTCACGCCATTCCTTACTTCGCGATTCAGGCTGGCTTGCTGACCGTCGAGAAGAAAGGCAAGAAGAACGCCTTCTCCGGCCGCATCCTGGAAATCGAAGGCCTGGACAACCTGAGCATCGAACAGGCTTTCGAGCTGTCCGACGCCTCGGCCGAACGTTCGGCTGCCGGTTGCACCATCAAGCTGTCGAAAGAGTCGATCACCGAATACCTGCAATCGAACATCACCCTGCTGCGCTGGATGATCGGTGAAGGCTACGGTGATGTGCGTACCCTGGAACGTCGTGCTCAAGCGATGGAAGCCTGGATCGCCAACCCTGAGTTGATGGTTGCCGATGCTGACGCCGAATACGCTGAAATCATCGAAATCGACCTGGCCGACATCAAAGAGCCTGTGCTCTGCGCGCCAAACGATCCGGACGACGCCCGTCTGCTGTCCAGCGTTGCTGGCGAGAAGATCGACGAAGTGTTCATCGGTTCGTGCATGACCAACATCGGTCACTTCCGCGCTGCCGGCAAGTTGCTGGAACAGGTCAAGGGTCAGCTGCCAACCCGTCTGTGGCTGTCGCCGCCGACCAAAATGGACGCTCACCAGCTGACCGAAGAAGGCTACTACGGCATCTACGGCAAGGCCGGCGCACGCATGGAAATGCCAGGCTGCTCGCTGTGCATGGGTAACCAGGCACGTGTAGAGCCGAACTCCACCGTGGTGTCGACATCGACCCGTAACTTCCCGAACCGTCTGGGTGACGGCGCGAACGTCTACCTGGCTTCGGCCGAGCTGGCGTCCGTTGCGTCCATCCTGGGTCGCCTGCCGACCGTCGAGGAGTACATGGAATACGCTGGCAAGATCGACAGCATGGCGGCCGACGTTTACCGCTACCTGTCCTTCGACCAGATCGCCGAGTTCCGTGAAGCTGCTGCGAACGCCAACATCCCGGTCGTTCAAGCCTAACGTTACAACGCCATAAAAAACGCCGCCCATCGTGAGATGAGCGGCGTTTTTTTATGCCTGCGACACCTCCCCGGCCAACGTGAGCGCTTGGTGTACGGCAACGTCGACACTCAGATCGCTGAGAATGACCTGTTCGCGCTCCCGTGCGGGCAATATCGAGAGTACCGCCTGAGCCTGGTCCTTGAGCCGCGCCAGGATCAACAACATGTTCAGCGCCCGCACCTGCAAAAAGAACGCTTGCAGCGCTTCGATGCTGGTGCCATCCAGATCGGGCGACTCTTCGAGGCTGAGAATAATCGTATGCACCGGTGGCTCTGAGTGCCGGGCCAGATGCAGCGCACCACCCAGAATGCGTTCCACATTAGCGAAAAACAGTGCCTCGCTGGGCCTGACGATCAATATGCCGGGGGTTTCCACGGCTTGAGGATGGTGCTGCAGATCGACGTAATCGTGACCGCTGCCCATTTGCCCCAGCACTTGAATATCCGCCGAAGACATCTGTTTCAGCATCAACACCACGCTGATCACCACCGCCACCAGCAAGCCGTCCAGCACCCCCAACACCAGCACCGCTGCTACCGCACAGATCACCAGCAAGCGGTCGCGGCGCCAGATGAAATAGCGCCCCAATGGCTGCAGGCTCAAACCGCGCGCCAAGGCATGAATGACGATGGCGGCCAGCACCGGCTCGGGAGTCAGGGCGATGTAGGGCAACACCGTCAATACGATGAGCAAGACCACCCCCGCCGCCACCGCGCCGGCCAGACGCGAACCGGCCCCCGCCGCCTCATTGGCCGACGTCGCGGAGTAACCGGCGCCCGCCGGCATGCCATGGAATAGCCCGGACAGCAGATTGGCCGCGCCGAGGGCCAGCAGATCGCGGTTCGAGGAAACCCGATCACCGTGCTTGAGCGCAAACGAGGTGATCGATCCGTAAGACTCGGCATACAGAATCATCACCATGGCAATCGCCAATTCCCCCAGACGCAGCCAGTCGGTAAACGGCAACACTGGCAGCCGAGGCATTTCAAGGCTCAGATCGATCACACCGATCATTTTCACCCCGTAGGCCGGCAAGTTCAGCCATTGGCCGGCCGCAATACCGAGCGCCACCACCAGCAAACCTCCAGGCAAACGCCGGACCCGCGCGCACAACCCCAGCACCACCAATGACACAGCCGCCACCAGCGCGCCGACGCGATTCCACTGTGGTAACTGCTCCAGCAACTGCGGCATGAGGTGGATCAGATTGCCGCTGTTCAAGTGCACATCGACGGCGCTCGCCACCTGCTTGAGGATGATGGTTATCGCCAGGCCCAAGGCAAAGCCGCGCAACACCGGTTTGGCAATGAACGAGGTCACGCTGCCGAGCCTGAGCAACCCGGCCAGCAAAAAGAACCCACCGGTTACCAGTACCAGACCGATCGCCAGGCTCATACGCAGGGCGGAATCACCGTTGGCCAGCGTGGCGGTGGAGGCAGCCAGAACGGCGGCGGAGGAAGAGGTCGCGGAAACGATCGCAAAACGGCTGGTGCCTAATAGCCCGTAGCACAGCAGACCGGCAAACAACGCAATGACCCCGGCCTGTGGCGGTAACGCAGCAATGGTGGAATAGGCGACCGCCTCGGGCAACAACAAACCGGCAATTGACAAGCCGGCCAAAACGTCCAGCCAGCGATTGGGTATATCGGCAGGGGGTTGCGCCGTTGCGCCAATGGCACCTGCCATAAAGCGTCTCCAGAGAAAGCGCTCCACGATGATGCGCTAATGCAACCCGCAGCTTAGTCGTTAATCCCCTGCAATGGTGTGCTCTGGATCAGGTTGCCCTGATCTTCGCAGGAGCGAGGCTTGCCCGCGTTATCGTTCTTCGCGGGCAAGCCGGATCGCTTCAACAGGGTATGGGTCAGGCCGTCAGTGAATAGATCAACGCTGAAATCGCCACCAGGCCCACCGCTGTCACGAATACATTGGACGCTTGACCACGAAAGCGCGCCATGGCCGGGACCTTGCGGATCGCGTACATCGGCATCAGGAACAGGATCGCCGCGATGATCGGGCCACCGAGGGTTTCGATCATGCCGAGAATGCTCGGGTTCAGCGTGGCAACGATCCAGCAGACCACCAGCATGAACGCCGCGGTCATGCGGTCCAGCGTCTTCGGTGCCGGGCGTTTGCCGCTCTTGACGATCAGGCCCTTCAAGCCTTCGCTGGCGCCGATGTAGTGGCCCAGGAACGACTTGGAAATGGCCACGAAGGCAATCAACGGCGCCGCGAAGGCGATGGTCGGGTTGCTGAAGTGGTTGGCCAGGTACGACAGGATCGACAGGTTCTGCGCCTTGGCTTCCGCCAGTTGTGCCGGCGACAGGGTCAGCACGCAGCTGAAGACGAAGAACAGCACCATCACCACCATCAAGAGGTGGGCGCGGGACAGGATCTGCGAGCTGCGCTCTTCGGCATGCGCGCCGTAGCGACGTTTCTGGTCCACCGCGAACGCCGAGATGATCGGCGAGTGGTTGAACGAGAACACCATCACCGGAATCGCCAGCCACAGGGTGTGCAGCAACGCCGACGACTCAGGCAGCGTGGTCGCGGTGCTGAGGATGCCGCCATTCCAGTGCGGAACCAGGAACACCGCCAGGAACAGCAGCGCGACGATGAACGGATACACCATCAGGCTCATGGCCTTGACGATCGCCTGTTCACCGCAGCGCACCACTGCCAACAGGCCGAGAATCAATACGAACGACAGCACGGCGCGCGGTGGCGGCGTGATGTGCAGTTGATGTTCGAGGAAACTGCCCACGGTGTTGGTCAGGGCCACGCTGTAGATCAGCAGGATCGGGAAGATCGCGAAGAAATACAGCAACGTGATCAACGCGCCGGCCTTGATGCCGAAATGCTCTTCCACCACTTCGGTGATATCGGCGCCTTCGCGGCCGGACAACACAAAGCGGGTCAGGCCACGGTGTGCGTAAAACGTCATGGGGAATGCCAGCACTGCCAGGATCAGCAGCGGCCAGAAACCGCCCAGCCCCGCATTGATCGGCAAAAACAGGGTACCGGCCCCGATTGCCGTGCCAAACAGGCCCAGCATCCAGGTGGTGTCATGGCGATTCCAGCTTTCTAGGCTCGCTGGTGTCGCCGCTACATAGCGTTCGTCGACGCTATTGGCCTGATCATTCATCCGGTCGGATCTCCGCTTTCCGGTCACTTGCCACCCGGTCAGGACGAGTCGGAAAAATCCGACAGGCAGCGCCCTGGCCGAAACAGGGGCGCGATTGTCCGGGATTAATCAGCAGAAGCAAAGACTTAGCTGAGGAATGGTTGTACGGATCAGATGGGGGTCGGCACGACGAACTCCTTGTAGCAGCTGTCGAAGCCTTCGGCTTGTAGCAGCTGTCGAGCCTGCGAGGCTGCGTTCGGCTGCGGAGCAGTCGTCAAACCAGAACTTGCGGTGCGTCAGACAAACCGCATCAGCCGGATTCACGACTGCTGCGCAGCCGAACGCAGCCTCGCAGGCTCGACAGCTGCTACAGATTGCATTTCGGCTGTACAACATTCATTGCGGACAAATCCTCTCCCATCTGCCGCGCGCTGATCTAGTGTTGTCTATAGAAGGATCGCAGGCTTCGCCAGCTCCTACCCTTGGGAGTCAAAAACCCTGGCCATTGCCAAACCGCTCTGGAGTCAGCAATCTGAAGTGACGTTCGAGCCCCCAACATTCCGCTGCCCGCAGGAGCCCAGCATGACCGCAACTGTTCTGGTACTGGTTGAAACCATCAATGAATACCTGCCGATTCTCGAACATCAGGGGTTTCATCTGATCCTGGCCCCGACCCCGGCCGAGCGCGCCGCTGCCATTGCCCGACAGGGCGGTCAGATCGATGCGGTGCTGACGCGCGGCCCATTGGGCCTGCACGCCAATGAAATTGCCGCCCTGCCCAACCTCAAGATCATCTGCGTGATCGGCGCCGGCTACGAGCACGTCGACCTGCAAGCCGCCGCCGACCGCGGCATCACCGTCACCAACGGGGCCGGCGTCAATGCCTCTTCCGTCGCCGACCACGCCATGGCGCTGCTGCTGGCACTGGTGCGGGATATTCCTCGGGCCGATGCTGCCGTGCGTCGGGGCGAGTGGCCGAAAATCATGCGCCCTTCCCTGGCCGGCAAACGCCTGGGCATCCTCGGCCTTGGGGCCGTCGGCATCGCTATCGCCAAACGTGCGGCCAACGGCTTCGACATGAGCGTGAGTTACCACAATCGCCAGCATCGCAGCGACGTACCCTATACCTTCTGCTCAACGCCAGCCGAACTGGCACGCCATTCGGACTTTCTGATCATTGCCGCACCCGGCGGGCTCGGTACCCAACACTTGATCAACAGGCAGGTACTCGACGCTTTGGGGCCCAACGGATTTATCGTCAACATCGCGCGAGCCAGCGTGATCGTCACGGCAGACCTGATCAGCGCGCTGGAACAACGACGGATCGCCGGTGCCGCGCTGGATGTCTTCGATAACGAACCCCAGGTGCCGGACGCTCTTAAGGGACTGGCCAACGTGATTTTGACCCCGCACGTCGCCGGATTGTCCCCGGAGGCCACCCAAGGCACCGTGGAATTGGTCGGCAAAAACCTGATGGCGTTTTTTTCCGGCCAACCGGTCCTGACCCCGATTGCTTTACCGCCGCCGACGGCAGCCACCCGACTCAATCACTAAAGGACGCCCAACAGCGTCCACAGTCGCCGGGATTCGGCATCGGCGCTGATCAGTTCTCCAAGCAGCTCGCTCAGGGGCTTGTTGCCCCACTCCACGCCCCGTTTGATCAAATAGGGAACCGGGCTGTGGGGTTCGGTGCGCGCCAGGTACTCGGCGATCAACAGCAATTGCCGGTACGCCTCTTCACGATTCGCCGGCTCGCTGAACACTTGGGGCGTCGGAATGATGTCCGGCACGGCGGCCGGGCTCGATGCCGCCACCGCAGGCGTTTCGACAGGCGCCGGGGTTGGTTTTCGTGGATGCATGGCGATGAACTCCTGAACCAGCGTCAACAACGCTTCGATCACATCCTGCAGCGCTTTGAAGCCTGGGGCCTGGTTGCCGAGATACGCGTCGCTCCACACCTCCAGGCGTTGCAGGTGCTGCTGGCTGAGCAGCAGCGTGCCTTGGCTGCGCAACCAGAATGACAACGGGGTGGCGCGAATCTGTTCGGTCAGTTTCTTCTGTTCGTTGCGTGCGTTCTCGGCCGAGGTCTTGGCCGTTTTACTGTCGCTAGCCTGTACCTGTTGCAGCTGCAACCGGCGCCAGGCATCCAGACAGAAACTATCGAACTCATTGTTGCGCGGCTCGAACAGCGGCACTCGGGTCAGCAACACTTCAGCGTAGCGTCGTGCCAGCCATTCGAGCGGTATCACCCGCCATGACTGATCGCCGTCCTCAGCCTGTGGGTGCAGGTGCTCGGGATAGCGCTCGCATAACCCGGCCACCAGCGCCAGGCTGCCCGGCAAACCTTCGAGCCCGTCCTGATGCAGCCAGGCCTCCCCCAGCCAGGCGCTGAGCATCAAATCCTTGCTGCGTTCGAGCAGCAGGCTGGTGGTCAGTTTTTCCAGTTCCGGCCATTGGGCGCGCTTGATCGACGACTGCCAGACCCCTGTGGGCAAACTGGTGTCGTCCTCGCGGCGCAGTTCGCGCAACCGGTCGAACTCAGGCTCATAACGCAGGTCCTGGCCACAGGGGGCCTCCACGCTGATCGGTTCGAGCAGTTGGGTGATCAGTTCCGGCAACGGCGTTGAAGGTTGATTCACAGCCCCTCCTTTTGGGATTCGATGTCATGGGCTTCAATGCCCGCGGTTGATCTCGTCACCATGAACGGTGAGCGCGGGGCCCGGGTTGGCAAGGGCTGAATGGACAGCGGCAATTTCGAGCCCTGGGTCATCAACGACAGGCGCACAAACATCAGCGTTTGCTCGGCGGTGGTGGTGCTGGCCTGCGTCGTCACAGGCAGGCGCAAGGTCAACGGAAAATCCGTGTAGTCCATGTTCGGCTGGCGCTGCACTGACCCGTGCGAGCGCATCAAGCGCAATAACGACCACGGACCGCTGTACTCCCAGCCCGCTTCCAGATCCCGTACCACCAGGCTCGGCTGCAACGGATCGTTGGCCGGGCGCTGGTAGCCATTTCGGGCCCAACGCAAGGTCAGCCGAATCGGTTGACCGACCATCCAGCGCAGGTTCTGCTGGGCCTCACCGGGGTAGCTGAGCTGTTGATTGCCGGCATTCAAGCCCCAGGCAATCACCTGATCGGCACCGCGTTCTTCCTCTCGATCGGTACGCCAGCGCACGTCCATCTCCAGCCCCAACACACCGCTCTTGTCGCGTACAAACATCGGGCCCAGCCAGGTGCTGGCTTGCTTCAGACGATTGAGAAAGTCTTCGGCGGCCAAGCGCTCCGGGG
Source organism: Pseudomonas sp. BF-R-26 (assembly GCF_019947395.1). Taxonomy (NCBI): domain Bacteria; kingdom Pseudomonadati; phylum Pseudomonadota; class Gammaproteobacteria; order Pseudomonadales; family Pseudomonadaceae; genus Pseudomonas; species Pseudomonas sp. BF-R-26. The sequence continues at coordinate 34,767 of NZ_JAGYGK010000018.1, forward strand.
TCTGGTTCAGCAGCAATCCGGCCTGTGCCACCGGCAAACGTTTGTCGATCAGCTCCAGCAAATGCTGAACCCTGGCCGGGTCAGCGTCGGCGGCTTGAAGGCCATTGGCAAACGGAAAGCGCTCCGCCAGGTACTGATTGAAATAATTGGCCAGATCGTTCCACGCTGCCGCCGCCTGTTGCTGTTGCAGGAACTGGCAGCGTTGCATGGCGGTTTGTTGCAAATCCACCGCCCGCAACGCCAATGTTCCGCGCCCGCCAGACAGGTTGGCGGTTTGCAGAATCTGGCCGCAGGACGTGGCGTCCATTTCAATGAAGTCGCGACTGACCAATTGCTCGATCTGCGCCGGCGAACTGGCGGGGTTTTGCTCCTTGTACTTGAGCAGCTCGTCGTTGAGCGCATTGAACTGCGTCACGCGTTCATAATCCAGCGCCGAGAGGTTCTGTTGCTGGACTTTCAGCCATTCCAGCGCCGAGGTGCGTCGCTCGGTGATGCCGAGCATGGTGTTGAATTGCTGCTTGAGGCTCAGTTTCAAATCCTGCACGTCGTTGGCGCCATACAGTTGCAGGCCGAGGTTTTTCGAGCCGTCCCACTGGCTGATTTCAGTGCGCCCGCTGAACAGCGGCTGGGCGACGATTTCGTCGAGGCCGCTGACGATTTCGGCCAGGGCGCGGCGGTTCAAGGCAGTTTGCAAACGTGTGGCCAGATCGCTGCGGCGCACCTCGATAAAGGCTTTCTGCAAGGCAATCGCCTGGGAGGCCTGCACATTGAAAACGCCGCTATGGACCTGAGCATTGTGCTCGCGCAGGCTCGACAACATGGCCTTGACCACCGCGCCTTCGGCCGCTTGCAGCAAGGCTCCGCGATACGCCGGGGGAATGCGCGGCAGCTCTTCGGCGGCGTAACTCTTATAGCTGGCGAAATAGTTCAGCGCACTGTCGAGGTCGTCGCCATCAACGCCCTGCCCTTGCCCATTCGGGGCTTCGGAGCGATCCGCGTGTAAGGCGATGGCCACAAAGTCACGTTTGAACAACGCCTGTACCGCGTTGTTCAGCTGCACCACATGTTCCTGCAAAACCAGTTGCCCGCTGCCTTGCTGAATCAATAAATTATCCCGGGAGCCGGCCTGGACGATCCATTGATCGCGAAAGCTCTGCTGCAGCTTGGCCGCCTGCATTTCCAACTGTTGTTCCAGTTGCGGTCCGAGCAAGGCGCTTTTGCGCACATTGTCCAGCAACTCGCGATAGCCAGGCACCAGGTCCTGGCCTTTGCCACGGCCCCACGCCGAATTCGTCAAGCCGATCACGGTTTGCAGATCATCGACCAGTGCTCGCAAATCTTCGAGCTCGGTGAGCGAGTTGCCACTGCCGGCTTCCAGCCGCTCCAGATGCAGCTTGAGATAACCGGCCTGGCGCACGAAATTGTCGGCCAGGAAATACTGGTCCAGCCAGCGCTCCATGAGCCCGAGGAAGTTTTCCTCGATCACGGGGCGCTCGACGGTCAGATCCAGCGGTCGCAAGTCGCTGCCATCAGCATCGAACAACGCCCGGTTGTAAAAACCGGCGCGGTGCAGAGTGCCGACGTTGAGGTTCAGCGACAACGCGTTGTTGCTCAGCAACACCAGGTCTTCGAGGGGGGCCTTGGGATTGTTCAGCGCCTGACTGAACCACTGGTTCTGCTGTTCCAGACGCACCGCACGCTCCACCAGATCCTTGGCCTTGACGTAGTTTTGCCATTGAGCCGGATCTTCACTTTCGACGTTGCCCCGTCGTTCGGTGTTGCGGATGGTCTTGAGTTGCGCCAGCTCCGCGCTCAACAGGTCGCGCAACGGCAGCATCAAATGGCTCTGGGCGGTCAGGCGCAACTCGCTCGCCAGCTGCGCATCCAGCGAAGAGAACCAGGAGGTCGGAAATACCACTGAGGTGAAGCTCCAGCCCGGCGCCTTTTCCAGCACTCGCCAGAAGCCCTGGACGTTGCGCCGGGTCGACTCCAGCCGATGAGATTCATCGGTGACCGCCGCGTAGTTTTTCTGCGCCCCTTGCAGCAGGCGCGACAGTTCATGGGCCTCCTTGACCGAATCCTGCCAGACCCACAGCATGCCCGCGCCCCAGACCAGCGCAACCACCAGCGCCACCCCGCCGGTCACGCGCTGCCAGCGTTGACGCAGGCGTAACAGACGCGGCACCACCTGGGCCAGACCGCGCTCGGCGACCACCCGTCGCTGCCACAATTGCCGGGCGAAGGCGCTCTGCTGCAACCCGGTGTCGTAGGCCGAAAATCCGTCGGTGCTGTCTTCCGAGGGCTGATTGGCCGTGAAATAAATACCGCGAAAGCGCGGCGCCTCGCCTTGCGCATTGCCCTGGAAAACCGGTTCCAACAAGGATTGCAGATGGCGTCGCATGGCTTCGAAGCGTTCCGGCAAGCCATACAGCTCGCTGCTCAACTGCCCGGACAAGGCGCCGATTTCGATGATCGATTCCGCCAAAGCCCGAGTAACCTGATCCAGCGCCTGATCGCTCCATTGCGCTTGCCAGACCGCATCGGTTCCGTGGGGCGACGACCAGCCCAGCGTGCGTTCGCGGGTCTCGACCGGCAGCGCGGTGATCAATTCCTGAAAGCCCGGCAACTCTTCCATGCCGGTAATGACCACATACACCGGCAAGCTCAGCCCGAACCGTTGCAACAAATCGATGAAGCGTCGACGCGCCGCCAACCCGAGGGTCGCGGCTTGTTCGACATTGCCCAGTCGACTGACCGGCACCGTCCAGATCACCCCGTCCAGCGGACGTTGACTGCGCAAGCGCAGGATCAATCCCAGCAAGCGCCACCAGCCGCCGCGTTGCAGGTGCATGCCTTCATCCGGCAAAAACAGCGCCTGTGGCACCACCAGTACCGCACCCTCAGGGTCCGACCACCAGCGACCGAACCAGGCCGGTTTGTCGGTGGGCTGCAAGCGCCACTGAGTACATAGCTGAGCGCCCTGGGTTTCGTTGCCGAGCATCAACAGCCATGGAATCTGGTACCGGTCCTGGGCGCCCTGCTCCTGCTCCATGTGCCGCACCGCCAGATAAAAACTGCGAATCGCCGCACCGCTTTGCGTGCGTAACCACCAGACCGCTACCCCGACAATCGCCAGCACCAACAGCACGGCGATGATGAGGCCGATAATCCCCAGCGTGCTCATGAGTCTTGCTCCGAGGCGGTCACGGAATCGGTCATCTGCAAGACCGGTTCGAGCTCCAGACGAATGTCACGCCAGAACAACTGCCCCAACCCGGTCAGCAGCAGCACCATGGCGAGAATCCCCAGGCCCAGGCGAAAACCGTCGGGCAACGAAAGACGCACCGGCAATTGCATCGGCGGCACCGCCGAAGGTTGTTCGAGCCGGGCACTGACGTCGGCATAATCCGCCTCGTGCTGCCAGGCAAAGGTGAACAGCGCCAGGCGCCATTTTTCATGCTGGGCCTGATTCTGTTCGCCGCGCAGACGTCCCTGAAATCCCAGCACCAGACACTGCAAATAGACGTTGGCCAGATCGCGAGTGGTGGGAATCTGCTCGTCCAGCAGTTCCTTGATCGCCAGCGGTATCCGCTCACCGGCCTGACGACTGGCGTACAACCGCGACTCCAGCGGCTTTTCCTGCCAGGCCGACTGGCCGGGCCAAGGCGTAAACAGCAAGGTTTCATCGACCAGCGCGACAAAGGCATAGACCAGCGCTTTGACTTGCTCGGTGGCGGCGTCACCGACTTTGGCGAATGCCGTTCGCCAGAGTCGTTGGGAGATTTGCGTGGAGAGTTCGACCACCGCTTCCACCAGCGCCTCGTCCTCGCTGTCCTTGGGCAACTGGTTCCAGTCCTGGGACCATTGTTGCCAGGCCTGGCGAAAAGCACTGCTCAGCGGCGCTTCGTGGAGGCCTCGTGTACCCGACCCGACATTGCCCTCAGACATATGACGTTCCTTCCTTGATCAAGCACTTTCACTCGCCTGGGCGACAAACAACACCACTTGCCATGGACTGCTGGTCAGCCTGGAAGCCGGGGCGGCAATCAGCAACGGCAACTGCCCGTCGAACCATTGGCCTTCGGCCGTCACCACAAACAACCGCGTATCGTCGCCGACGCTGTAGGCCACTTGTTCATTGCGACTCATGGCCTGATGGGACAAACCACTCATGCGCTGGCGACTGAGCAACGCGATGTGCGGCTGCGACGCAATGATCGCCCCGCGCAACCATTCGCTAGCGGCCTGCTCGCTGGCACCGTTGGGCATGCGCAAACCGATGATCAGCCGTTGGCTCGGCTGGTCATCGGGCAATTGAATCGAGAAGGTCTGTTCACTGCGTTCGAACGCCAGGCTGCGATAACCGGCGCGGATCAATTCGAGGGTCTTTTCAAGCCAGTCGAGCACCGCTTCATAGCCACGCTGCAATTCAAGAAAATCCAGTGGAGCGAACGCCGGAACACCGGCCAATGGATCGAGCGCCGACCAGGCGCCGGCCAACCCGAGCAGCAACCCATACAGCGCCTGAGGCGTCGCCACTCGACTGTTCAGCAGGCCTTCGACTTCCGGCAGCCGCGCCCAGAGCGCCGTCAACTGGCGACGAATTTCCAGCGCGTCGTCCTGATTGCCGGCCTGCTGCGCCTGGCGCAAACGACCGGCGAGGAACATGCATTTCTCCCGCGCCCGGGCACACAGCGCCGCCACGCGCCGACCCACTACCGACTCGGGCAACAGGCACGGCGTCGGCGGGGTGTACGGCAATTGAAGAAAGCCGCCGCCCTCCTTGCGAATTCTCAGCAGCGGCAGGCAGACGGAATCCGCCTTGTTCAGCTGCGTGCACAAACGTGGGTTCGGACGCCAGACTGTGATCGATTCGGGGTACTCGCCGCTCGTGAGGTCCGGCAACGCATCGCCGACCACCGACTGCAATCGGCCCTTGAGCGGCAGCAACTGCCCGGCGCGCCACAGCGGACTGATCGCCAGGTAAACGGTGACAGTGGCGTTGTCCGTGGCGTCGATCGCTTCACTGACATCGAGCTCCAGCATCGGTCCCACACCGGCCTGCAGATTGACCGGCAAACCGTCCGGCAAGGTCGCCTGTAAATTGATCAGTCGTACGAGCCCGGCGCTCAATGCCGAAGGATCGAACTCAACGCGAGTCACGCCCCAGAACCACGGATTACAGGCCTGGGCAAAATGCGCCACCAGCGCCTCGGCCCGCAGCCCTTGCAACTGAAAATGCTGGGGCAATAACTGCATGCCCTCATGCCAGCAAACCGCGTCAGGTAGCAGACTCATACGATTCCCTTCGACCTCTTGTGGTGCCTGACTTGAACATCAGCCTTTGTGGGAGCAATCCTGTGGCGAGGGGGCTTGCCCCTGTTGGGTTGCGAAGCAGCCCCAAAATCGCTGATGCACCAACAATCTTGTGAGTGCTACGCACTCAAACGGGGGCAAGCCCCCTCGCCACAGAGCCCCCTCGCCACAATCCTGTGTTCAGTTCGGGTGGTCGCTGACCAGCGTCATCTCGCGACTGTCGAACTTGAGCCAGGCGTTGCTCTGATCGTCCAGCCGTAACCGGTGTGCTCCGGGAGTGTTATAGCTGGCGAAGACTAAAAGTCCAGCCGCCCGCTGGCCCCCCAGCGGGAAGGGTTGTTTGTCGATGAATTGACCGGGCACCAGCTCCAGTCCCCAGACCGTCATCAGCTGTCGGTAGTCGCGCTGGAACTGCTCGCGTTCGGCGAACCACTGCCGGGCGGTGATGCCCGACAACTGCTTGAGCAGATCCACGTCGTTCACCGCAATGAAGTCCACCGCGATCGGGGTGTCATCGTTGGCGCGAGGCGCGACGTCCAGCGTCAGGTTATCGAGGTCGACACGAGGCCCGAACAACGAACACCCTGCGAGTGACAGGAATAGAACCAAAGAAAATAAACGTGCGTACAAAATGAATTTTCCTTTTCTCGACACGGTCCAAAATTGCTTTTTGTTTGCTTTTTTATAGACCTGTTCTAGCGTCTTGGGTAGTTCGGTCGGCACGACGAATGTGGAAGGTTCGTCAAAGGAATGACAGGTCCTCTGCCCTCCCTTTCTAACCTACGGTCCAGTAAGGGAATGCGATGAAACGGGCCTCCCGATGCATTGCGCCCGCCTCATGCATCGGAGTCAGCCACCATGGCAGAAAGTACTCAGCACAAGCTCGACAGGGTTCGCCCGCCCCGGGTGCAAATCACCTACGACGTCGAAATCGGCAACGCAATCGAGAAGAAAGAATTGCCGTTGGTCGTGGGCATTCTTGCCGACCTCTCCGGCAAACCTCTCGAGCCACTCCCGAAATTGAATGAACGGCGTTTCACCGAAATCGATCGCGACAACTTCAACGAAGTGCTCGCCTCGATCGGCCCGCGCGCCACCTTGCAGGTCACCAACACCCTCAGCGGCGACGACAGCAAACTCAACATCGAGCTCAACTTCAAACACATCGACGACTTCGACCCGGTCAAGGTGGTTGAGCAGGTCACTCCGCTGCGGCGCCTGTTCGAAGCCCGTCAGCGTCTGCGCGATCTGCTGACCAAGCTCGATGGCAATGATGATCTGGACAAGCTGTTGCGCGACGTCATCGCCAATACCGAGGGACTGCAAGAGATCAAGTCGGCCCGCCCGGAAACCGCCGCCGCCCCCGCAGGCGACAGCGAAGCACCTAGCGAACCGCAGGCCTGATCGTCCATCCACTTAGGGAGAATTCGCCATGCCCGCCTCATCCGCCGCGCAGAGCCAAGCCAGCGACAGCACAGCCCAGACCTTGTCCCTGCTCGATGAAATAATCGCCAAAGGCCGCATGGCCCATGACGACAGCCAGCAGGATTACGCCCGCGACATGCTCGCGGAATTCGCCACCCAGGTACTCGACGAAGGCATGGCCATCGACAAGGACACCGTGGCGATGATCAACGACCGCATCAGCCAGATCGACGAGCTGATCAGCGCTCAGCTCAATGAAGTGTTGCACCATCCAGACCTGCAAAAACTCGAAGCCTCCTGGCGTGGCCTGCACCTGTTGGTGAAGAACACCGAGACCAGCTCCCGGCTGAAACTGCGGTTGCTCAACGTGACCCAGAAAGAGCTGCAGAACGATCTGGAAAAAGCCGTCGAGTTCGACCAGAGCGCACTGTTCAAGAAGATCTACGAAGAGGAATACGGCACCTTCGGTGGCCATCCGTTCAGCCTGCTGGTGGGTGACTACACCTTCGGCCGGCACCCGCAGGACATCGGCCTGCTGGAGAAACTCTCGAACGTCGCCGCAGCCGCTCACGCGCCGTTCATTGCTGCCGCCAGCCCTCGGCTGTTCGACATGAACAGCTTCACCGAACTGGCCGTGCCGCGTGATCTGTCGAAAGTCTTCGAAAGCCAGGAGCTGATCAAGTGGCGCTCGTTCCGCGAAAGCGAAGATTCGCGCTACGTGTCGCTGGTGCTGCCGCACTTCCTGCTGCGTCTGCCCTACGGCCCTGACACGTCGCCGGTGGAAGGCATCAACTACGTCGAAGACGTCAACGGCAGCGACCACGGCAAATACCTGTGGGGCAATGCCGCGTGGGCCTTGTCGCAACGAATCACCGAAGCCTTCGCCAAGTACGGCTGGTGCGCGGCGATTCGTGGTGCCGAAGGCGGTGGTGCGGTAGAAGGTCTGCCGGCCCATACCTTCCGTACTACCTCTGGTGATCTGTCGCTCAAATGCCCGACCGAAGTGGCGATCACCGACCGGCGTGAGAAGGAACTCAACGACCTCGGTTTCATCGCCCTGTGCCACAAGAAAAACAGCGACGTGGCGGTGTTCTTCGGTGGCCAGACCACCAACAAGTCCAAGCTCTACAACACCAATGAGGCAAACGCCAACGCGCGGATCTCGGCGATGTTGCCGTACGTGCTCGCGGCCTCGCGTTTCGCGCACTACCTGAAGGTGATCATGCGCGACAAGGTCGGCAGTTTCATGACCCGCGACAACGTGCAGACCTACCTCAACAACTGGATCGCCGATTACGTGCTGATCAACGACAACGCGCCGCAAGAGATCAAGGCGCAGTACCCGTTGCGTGAAGCCCGGGTGGATGTGACCGAGGTCGCCGGCAAACCGGGTGCCTACAAAGCCACGGTGTTCCTGCGGCCACACTTCCAGCTTGAAGAGCTGACCGCGTCGATCCGCCTGGTCGCGACCCTGCCGCCACCGGTAGCCGCCTGACCTGCCTCCCGCCGGCCAACCCGGCGGGATTCCCCTGCTTATCTAGCACGATTACTTTCAGGAGTTTCATGCGATGGATGCAATCATTCTCGACCTCGGCGGCGACATCAAAGGCGATAGCCTGCTCGAGGGTTACAAGGACAAGATCGAAGTCATGTCCTACAGCCACAACGTGGCAATGCAGGTGACCAACGACGTCAGCAACTCGGAGCGGACTTCCGGCAAGCCACACATCGGCGAGTTCACCCTGACCAAATTCGTCGACAGCTCGACACCCTCTCTCAACGAGTATTGCTGCGCCGGCAAACCGATCCCCGAAGCCAAAATTACCATTGGCCGAAACGCCGCCGAAGGCAGCGGTCAGCTAATGCCATTCATCATCTACACCCTGACCAACGTCGTGCTGTCCAACGTCAGCGTCAGTGGCGGTACGGGTGGCAAACCGGTGGAAACCCTGTCGCTGAACTTCACCAAGATCAAGTGGGAACTCACCGCCCAGAAAGACGACGGCACCAAGGAAGGCACGGCCGCCTCGACCTGGGACATGGCCGCCAACAAGCTCGTCAAGTAAGCGGACGCGTCGGCCATGGCAGGCACCGGCATTCTCCCACCGTTGTTCGAGCGCCTCGCCGCAAGCGAGGTCGACACCGTGCAGGTGTTCGATCGCCAGGGGCTGCTCGACTCGGTGCACACGGAGTTGCTGCGCCTGTTCAACACCCGACGCGGCCAACGTCCACTGACCTCCCCACCGAGCATTCTCGACTACGGCATCGCTGACTGGACCGCCTTGCAACAGCAGCGCAGCGATGACCGTCGTCAATTGGCGCGGGAAGTCCGTGAGGCCATCACCCACTTCGAACCGCGCCTGCAATTGGGCGAGGTTCAGGTCAATCCGGTCCTCGGCCATCCGCAGCAACTGAGCATTCGGCTACTGGGCGAGTTGCGCAGCGGCCAGCAGCACTGGCCCGTGGCATTTGTCATCGAGAAGGTCAGCGATGGCCTTGAGGTGCGTCATGAGCGACTCGATTGACCCGCAACTGCTCGATTACTACCAGCGCGAATTGACCTGGCTGCGGCACGCCGGGAGCATTTTCGCCGAGCGTTATCCCAAGGTCGCCAGACGCCTGGAATTGTCCCCCGGTGAATGCCCCGACCCGCATGTCGAACGACTGCTCGAAGGTTTCGCCTTGCTCGCGGCACGCCTGCAACGGCGGCTCGATGACGACTACGCCGAATTCAGCGACGCCTTGCTCGAACAGCTTTACCCGTTGGCCATGCGACCGTTGCCGTCCTGCGCGATCGTGCAGTTCGAGCCGGATCCGAGCAAAGGCAACCTCGCCGGCGGATACCCGTTGCCCAGGGACACGCCGCTGTTCGTCACCACCAGCAAAGGCGAAAGCATCCATTTCCGCACCAGCGCCGCGGTTCGATTGTGGCCGGTGGAAATCAACGAAGCGCTGCTGCTGGGCAGCGACGAAGCACAGGCTCTGACCGGTGTTGCGCAAGCGCGCTCGGCCCTGCGCCTGAGCCTGCGTTGCCTCGGTGAAAGCCTGTGGCCGGAGTTGGCGATCAAACAGTTGCGCGTGCACCTGGCCGCCACCCCGGTGATCAACGCCTGCCTGTATGACCTGCTCGGCGCCCACGCCGTGAAGGTGCTGGCCGGCCCCGTCGGCAGCGTGCCGAAAGTGCTGGCGGGGCTGCCAGACATTGTCGGCTTCGCCAGCGACGAAGTGCTGTTGCCGGACGAGGACGGCGTGCATCCGGGCATGCGCCTGCTTGCCGAATACTTTGCCTTCCCGGACAAATTCAATTTCTTCGATATTCCGTTGGCCGGTGCCACCACCGACAGCCAGACGCTGTACCTGTACATCGTCTTCGACCGCGCCCCGGCCAACCGTCTACACCTTCAAGCCAGCGACTTTGCCTTGGGCTGTGCGCCGGTGATCAATCTGTTTCCGCGAACCTCGGAGCCCTTGCGCCCGGACGGCACCCGCAGCGAGTACCGCCTGGTCGCCGACAGCCACCGGGAAAACAGCGTCGAGATCCACAGCATCCGGGCGATGCGCGCCAGTTCCAGTCAGGGTGTGCTGCGCGTTCCCGCCTATTACGGCAGCCAGCATATCGGCGGTGAAAAGCAATGCTACTGGCACGCGCGACGGGTCAGCGGCATGACCCCGAATCGTCTGGGCACCGACCTGATGGTGAGCCTGGTGGACACCCGGCTCGACCCATTGTCCGAGGCCACCGAATACAGCCTCACTGCCGAACTGCTGTGCACCAACCGACACCTGGCCCAGAGCCTGCCCGCCGGGACACCACTGGGTTTCGAACGACCGGGGCCAGTGGCTTGGGCCCGCCTGCGCAACCCACCCAGCCCGCAGAGTTTGCCGCGACTGGATGGCGAATCCCGTTGGCGGCTGGTGTCGCAACTGACCCTCAATCATTTGTCGCTGGTCGAGGGGCCGCAGGCGCTGGATGCCCTCAAGGAAATCCTCCAGTTGCACAACCTGCGCGACGAGGCCAGCGCCCTGCGACAGATTGAAGGCTTGCTCGGCCTCGGTTGTGAGCGGGTGATAGCCCATGTCGGCGAAGATGCGTGGCGTGGCTGGCGCAATGGGCTGGAAGTTCAGCTGCAACTCGATCCGCAGCATTTTGTCGGCAGCAGCGCCGTGTTGTTTTCAGCGGTGCTGGCGCAGTTCTTTTCACTCTATGCCACGGCCAATCGCTTTGTGCGTACGGTCCTGGTCCAGTCAGACAAGGAGGTCAAGACATGGCAACCCCAAGCCGGCATGCCACTGTCCCTCTGAGCCTGAGTCAGAAGCTGCGGCGTGATCCACAGGCGTTCGAGTTATTGCAGGCGTTACTGCTGCTGGAACGTGAACACCCGCAAGCCGAATCCCTGGGCAGCGGCACCGCGCCTCAAGCGGAAGCCCTGCGCCTGCGCGGGCCGTTAACGCCGCTTTTTTCCGCCAGCGAGATCGAAAGCCTGACCCAGGAAGCGGGCCGGCAACCGACGCTCAGTACCCCGGTGTTTGGCCTCGGCGGGCCCGACGGCCCCCTGCCCTACGCCTATCAGGAATGGCTGCAGCAGCGGGCCCGCGCCAAGGATCATGCACCGGCCGAGTTCCTCGATCTGTTCCAGCATCGCTTGCTCAGCCTGCTGTACAAGGTGATGCGCAAACACCGGATTGCCGTCGGCTTCACGGCCCCCGGCGCGTCCCCGGTGCAGGCGCAACTGCGGGCGCTGACCGGGTTGTTGCCCAAAGCCTTGCAGGAACGTCAGGCCGTTCCCGATTCCGCCGTACTGGCGTGCAGCGCGCTGTTTGCCGACGGGCGTCGCTCCCTCGCCGGCTTCGCCGCGATCGTGCGCGAGCACTTCGAACTGCCGGTCGCACTCAGCGCCTATGAAGGTGCCTGGCGGGAAATCCCACCCGCCAGTCGCAGCCGCCTGCAACCAGGTGGGCGCAATCTGCAATTGGGCCGCAGCGCCGTGGCCGGCACCCGGGTCTGGGATGAACACGCCGGCATCCGCCTGACCCTCGGCCCGCTGACCTCGGCGCAGGCGGCGCGATTTCTGCCGGACGGCGAATCCCATCCGGCACTGGCCAGCCTCAGCGCTTTGTATTTCGGCCCCGATCTGGATTGCACACTGGTGCTGTTGGTGCGCGGTGCCAGCCCGATGAAACTCGGTCGCCAGGCCCCGCCCTTGCTCAGCTGGAACGGCGGCCTGCAACGCCAGACCAGCCTCTCCGTGCAACAGATCGAAACCCGCCTTCGTCAGCTGGAGATCACCTGAACATGGAACTGGCCAGCCTGATCGGACGCCTCAACCCGGACAACCGCCGCGCCCTCGAACGGGCCGCGCAACGCTGCCTGCAACGGGGTCATCATTACGTCGAAATCGAACACCTGCTGCTTGAGCTGCTGGACATCGAAGGCGGTGACTTCGCTTACTTGCTGCCGCGTTTTGGCCTGGAGCGCGATGCCCTGACGGCGGAAATCAACAAGGCCCTGGAACTGTTCAAATCCGGCAGCACCCGCACCCCGGCACTCTCGGCGCAAACCATCGGCCTGCTCGAAGACGCGGTGGTTCAGGCCAGTGTGCTCGGTCTCGACAGCATCCGTTCCGGCTTGCTGCTGCTGGCCTTGCTCGACCGCGATGAACGCCGCAGCCTGCTGCTCAATAGCGCCTCGTCGCTGTTGAAAATTCCGCGGGAAGCATTGCGCAGCAACCTGCTGGAGTGGACCGAAAACTCTCGCGAACACGTCGGCGGCACGCGGCCTGTCAATGCCGACAAGCCGCAGCCGAAACAGGATTCGGTGCTCGATCAGTTCACCCAAGACCTGACCGCCGACGCCCATGCCGGGCGCATCGACCCCATCGTCGGCCGAGACGGCGAGATTCGCCAGTGCATCGACATCCTGCTCAGACGTCGACAGAACAACCCGATCCTGGTCGGCGCGCCTGGCGTGGGCAAGACAGCAGTGGTCGAAGGCCTGGCCCTGCGCATTGCCGCCGGCGATGTACCGCCGTCGCTGCAGGAAGTCAGCCTGCGGGTACTCGACCTCGGTCTGTTGCAGGCCGGCGCCGGGGTCAAAGGCGAGTTCGAACAGCGGCTCAAAGGCGTGATTGATGCGGTACGCAGCGCCGACAAACCGATCATTCTATTCATCGACGAAGCCCACACGCTGATTGGCGCTGGCGGCGCGGAAGGCGGCAGCGACGCGGCCAACCTGCTCAAACCGGCGCTGGCCCGTGGCGAGTTGCGCACCCTCGCCGCAACGACCTGGCTTGAGTACAAAAAATACTTCGAGAAAGACCCGGCCCTCGCCCGCCGTTTTCAGTTGGTGCAAGTCGAGGAACCGGACGAAACCACTGCCGTGGAAATGCTCCGTGGCGTGGCCGCGAAACTGGAACAGCATCACGGCGTGCAGGTGCTGGACGCGGCGATCCACGAAGCGGTGAAACTGTCCCACCGCTACATCTCCGGGCGCCAGTTGCCGGACAAAGCCATCAGCGTGCTCGACACCGCTTGTGCCCGGGTCGCCCTCGGCCAACACGACGTGCCGCCACCGCTGGAAAGCCTGCGCCATCGCCAGCAAAGCCTCAAAGACGAAGTCGAACGCCTGCGTCGCGAACAGGCCACCGGGCTCGATCATCGTGAACGCATCACCCTGCTGGAAACCGAATCCGTCGGTAACGTGCAAGCCATTCGCGAACTGGAAATCCGCTGGAACGAAGAACGGATTGCCGTGTGCGAACTGCTGGAAACCCGCCGCGAGTTACTCACCTTGAGCGAGCGCGCCGACAACGACAAACCGGACGAAGCCACCGACAGCCGCATCGATCATCTGGCCGCCGAACTGGTACGACTCGAGGCCGGTCTGGACGCCATACGCCAAGACGATCCGTTGGTGCCGGAACAGGTCGACGCAAAAACCGTGGCCGCCGTGATCGCCGGCTGGACCGGCATTCCGGTGGGCAAAATGCTCGCCGACGAAGCCCACGCCGTGCGCACCCTCGGCCAGCGCATGGGCCAGCGGGTCATGGGCCAAAGCACCGCGCTGAACACCATCGCCCAACGCCTGCAAGCCTACCGCGCCGGCCTCACCGACCCACAGAAACCGGTCGGCGTATTCCTGCTGGTCGGCCCCACGGGCGTGGGCAAAACCGAAACCGCTTATGCGTTGGCCGACGCGCTCTACGGTGGCGAACGCAACCTGATCAGCATCAATCTTTCCGAATACCAAGAAGCCCACACCGTCAGCCAACTCAAAGGCGCCCCGCCAGGCTATGTCGGTTATGGCAGCGGTGGTGTGCTGACCGAAGCGGTGCGACGCAAACCTTATTCAGTAGTGCTGCTGGACGAAATCGAAAAGGCCCACCCGGATGTGCTCGAAGCCTTTTACAACGTCTTCGACAAAGGCGTCATGGAAGACGGCACCGGGTTGGTGGTGGATTTCAAAAACACTGTGATGTTGGCCACCAGCAATGTTGGGGCTGAATTGCTGCTCGACACACCGACCGCGCAACTGGGCACTGATGCGTTCAATGAAGCGCTGCATAAAGTGCTGCTGAAAGCCTTTCGACCGGCGTTTTTGGCGCGCATGACAGTGGTGGCGTATCGGCCGCTGGATGAGGTGACGCTGGAAGGGATTGTGTTGGCGAAGCTGGAGAAATTGCGCGGGCGGTATAAGGCCGCGACCGGGAAGCAGTTTGAATTTGATGCCGGGATTGTGCAGGCGGTGTTGGCCAAGTGCAGTGCGGCGGGTGCGAGGGATGTTGAAAACGTATTGATGACCCAGGTAACTGGGAAACTAGCGGAGTGGGTGTTGGAATAACTGGAGGAAAAGAGAATGCCAGCCTTTATGCTAAGTTCCGGGTACATAGGAACACAAACCGACTACACCCAGATCAGCCATTATTTTGCTGGGCTGACCTGGTCTCCCGAAATACTGACCGTCTATATAACAAACGGTTGGCACACCGGCTTTGAAAGCCGCTATCGGCAAACAGCATCAGGCGGACTTGAGACCTACCTCGCCGAAGTGACTTACTGTGGCTATCGCATAAACTCTGACAGCGCACCAAAAAACCACTTTTACATAAACTAAAAACTCACAGAGCACATCAACAACACAAAAGGATTCGAACATGCCTTGGGTACGATGCTCCAGATGCCACTCCTTCTGCATTTATTGAAACGGCGTTCAAAATTCCACTTTTAAACCGACTAATGACAGCAGACCTTTTCACATCTGATGTTGAACAAGCAGGAGTAACCCCACATGCTCGGTGCCAGTTCCAACTCAAGCCCCGCAGAAAATCCAGACAAAGCAGTAGAGTTCGAAACGTTGTTGAGTCGCGCCTACAGTGACGCCACCTTCCAGAAAATAAATGCCGTTCTGGATGATGAGACTTTGCTGGCCAACGACATTTGCACCGCCGTCATGCAAGGGGTCGTCAAACGGCTATGTGGCGTTGAGTACAGAACCAACACTAAATACTGCTCCGCCATCAATGAAAGCTCGGCAGACGGCTTGTACACCGTCGTATTGAATTTTGGACAAGACATCAACACCGACGGCCCGATGCAAGCCTGGGAGCACGGTCTGACCTTCCAAAAGGTCGGAAACGAAATGATCCTCTACCAAGGTTGGGTTAGTATTTTCAATCTGCGCCAATGGTTGACCGGAACCAGCATTGGCATCTGCTCCCCCATGCTGGGATATTCACCCGCCCGCTGTGTCGGAAATGACATCAATAACTTCATCAAAAAAATAGATAATCTGAAGATTAACCTCAGTGCCTCTACCAACGCGGAAGAGTTCGCAAAGATTTTGTGTGCGCCATTCATGACGTACGACATACGCGCCAAGGAGTGCAGTGTGGCCAGGCTTCTTTTTCACAATCGAGACCAATTCAAATGCCATTGGAAGTACTTCCACTTCCAGGGGGAGAAACCGGTCGAAAAAAAAAGCGCCTGCGTCATCATGTAACGGCGGGAGCACCGAAAGATGAGAATCGCCAGTTTCAACATCGAAAAAAATGGCAAATCTTCCACTCTGGATAAACAAACGCAGGTCGAGTTTTTTATCAGCAAGTGCTGTTCAAGCGATGACTGGAACGCGGATATTGTTTTTCTATGCGAAATACATTCAGCCCAGACAGACAACTACGCATCATACTTGGCCAGCGTCTATCCCCATTACCGCGTCTGCCCCTTCACCGGTGGCTACTCAAACGGCTACATCGTCATGGTCAAAAGTTTTGAAGCCTTGCAAGTGTGCAGTCAGGGCAGCCTGCATGGTTTGAATCGGGATCTGATTGCCGTCGAAGCTGCCGGTGTGAACGGCTACACCGGTTATGTATTTCTGGCGCATTTCAAATCAGGCCAGACCGGGCTGACCAAAAGCCAACTCAAATCCTGTACCGCCCTGGGTGGGAACTGGGTCGCCACGGGCGACCTGAATATGGAATATCAAAATGTCGGGCAACTCGATACAGCAGGGCTCGCATACGAATGCTGGGGAGGTCGACAGACCCAAAGCAAGGGCGGAATCCTGGACTGGGTGCTGGCTTCGGTTGATGTGCAAGTCGTCCCGGTTGACATCACCCACCTGGACACCGTGTTTGATATGAGCGGCCCCGATCATCGCCCCATTCTTTTTGATGTCAGAACCTGAAAAGAGGTCGCTTGATGCCCCGCACGACCGACAGCAACACCAGCCTCTCCCTCACCGCCTCGTCTCTGTCGGCGCTTTACCCTGAGTCGCTCTCCGGTGAAGAAGCGCTCAATGCACTGAGCTCGCAAACCCTCAACGGTCTCAACGACGGCGCCACTCTCACCCTGACCACGGCCGTCGCCACCCACCTCACCACCACCCTGCACAACGACGCCCTGACCCGTCCAATGGACGCCCTGGTCGCCGAAATCCGCCAACTCCCCGCCGACGCCACTGCCGAGCGCTATCAGCTTGTTCTAAAGCCATGGCTCTGGTGGCTGACTCTGGCCAGCAACAACCGCGTGTTCCAGAACCTCAGCACTTCAGACATCGTCACCACGATTTTCAAGGCCCACGGTTTTACCGATTTCCTGCTGAAGCTCAGCGGCACTTACACCCCACGCGAATACTGCGTGCAGTACGGCGAAACCGATTTCGCATTCGTTTCGCGGTTGTTGGAAGAAGAAGGCATTTTCTGGTTTTTCACCCACGAGGACGGCAAACACACGCTGGTGCTGGGTGACAGCAACGATGCGTTTGTGCCGATCCCCAATGGGCCGAAGGTCAGCTATCTCGGCCAGCAATTGGGCGAACGCGAACTGCACGGCATTCGCTCCGGGCAAGTCTGCGTGCAGGCGGTGGCCGGGGTGTATCAGGCGACGGATTACGAGTTCACCACCCCGACCACCTCGCTCTACAGCCAGGCCGAAGCAGTCGCCGGGCCGCGGTCGATGTACGAGCACCCGGGCAGCTACAACGCCAAAGCCCGCGGCGATGCATTGACTAAGCAGCGCGTCGATGGCTTGCGCAGTCAGGAGAAGCGTTTTGTCGGTGAAAGCGACTGCCGCTGGCTGGTGCCGGGGCACTGGTTCACTCTCACAGGGCACGATGATTCGACGTTGAATATCGATTGGGTAGTGACGGCGGTGACTCACGAAGCCAGCCATGACAGTTATCGCAATCGCTTCGAAGCCATCCCCAAGGCCACACCTTTTCGCCCGGCGAGAACCACACCGAAGCCGCGAATGCACACCCAGACCGCCATCGTCGTCGGCAAGTCGGGCGAAGAAATCTGGACCGACGAATACGGCCGGATCAAGTTGCAGTTCCCGTGGGATCGCGATGGCAAGAACGACGAAGCCAGCTCCTGCTGGGTGCGGGTGGTATTGCCCTGGAGCGGTAAGGGTTTCGGCATGCAGTTCGTACCGCGCATCGGCCAGGAAGTGATCGTGACGTTTATCGATGGCGATCCCGATCGACCGCTGGTGACGGGTTGCGTCTACAACGGTGACAACGCCCTGCCCTATGCGCTGCCAGCGAATCAGACCCAGTCCGGGATCAAGACCCAATCGTCCAAGGGCGGCGGCGGTTTCAACGAGCTGCGATTCGAGGACAAGAAGGACGCCGAAGAGGTGTTTCTCCAGGCGCAGAAAGATCTGAAGATCAACGTGCTCAACGACACCACCGCCACCGTCGGCCACGACGAAACCCTGACCGTACAGAACACCCGTACGCGCACGGTGAAGGAAGGCGACGAGACCGTGACCCTGGAGAAAGGCAAACGTAGCGTGACCATCCAGACTGGCAGTGACAATCTCGATGTGAAGGACAGTCGCACGGTGACCGTGGGTGCGGACCAGACCCACAGCACCGGTGGCAACTACACGCACAAGGTCACGGGGGATTACAGCCTGACGGTGGACGGCAATCTGACCATCAAGGTGACCGGTACCCTGACCCTGCAAAGTGGCGGCAGTTTCACGATCAAGAGTGGCGCGGATCTGGCGGCCGAGGCCAGCACCTCGATCAGCCAAAAGGCTGGTACGTCCCTGAGCAATCAGGCTGGTACCTCGTTGGAGAACAAGGCCGGCACGACAATGACCAACGATGCCGGGATCAGCCTGACCAACAAGGCTGCCGCTTCGCAGACCGTGGATGGCGGTGGCATGCTGACCATCAAGGGTGGTCTGGTGCAGGTCAACTGACAAGGAGAACCCATGGCCATCACGCCGCTGGACTTGCAGCAGAACGATAAACAGCTCAAAGGTCGCTTGCTCGATGGCCAGCTCGACGGTGCGCTGCACATCAAGGATGACGGGCGCGCGCAGGCTGATTTGCACTACAGCCAGGGCGAGCTGCAAGGCACTACCCTGCTCTACCACCCCAATGGCAAGGTCTCGGCGCAGCTGCCGTTTGTTCATGACAAGCTGCAAGGGATCGCCAGTTTCTATGCGCCGCAAGGCTGGCTACAGCGCAAGGCGACTTACCGCCGAGGGCTGCTGCATGGCGAGGCGTTCAATTACTTTCCCGACGGGCAACTGGCGGAGGCCGAGTTCTACCGCGATGGCGTGCGCGACGGGCGCTATCAGCGCTTTCACCCCAACGGTAAAGCTGCCGTCGAGGCTCGATATCTCAATGGTCAATTGCTCGAACCGGAACAGGGTTTTGCCAGCGATGGGCGACCGCTGGATGCAGAGGGTAAGCCGATTTCGAGGGTGCGCTGGTGGTTCAGGCGCTGGAGTGATCCTGCGCAAGCCTGAAGCTTTGTATTGGCTGAGACACCCCCATCGCGGGCAAGCCCGCTCCCACAGTGATCACTGTTGTTCACAAATACTGCATTCACAGAAGATCCCCTGTGGGAGCCGTAGTACACCAATACTGTGTTCAACCAAAATCCCCTGTGGGAGCGGGCTTGCCCGCGATGAGGCCCTCACATTCGACATCGATGTCGCCTGACACGCCGCCTTCGCGAGCAAGCCCGCTCCCACAGTTTGATCGTGTGCATTCAGGGAATCAGCATCTGCATTTGTCCCGGCATCACAATCTTGATGACTCCGGCCCAGTTACACATCAGGGTGCTGTTGGCATCGATGGCCGGCATGCCGCCCAGCAACAGGGTCGGCGCGCCGCCGGGGATCCAGGGGGTGGCGGTGGCCGGGATGCACGGCATGGGCGTCAGTACGCCAAGCGCGGCTGCGGTGGCGGCCGCGACCATTGGGTTGGCCATGCTCATGCACGTGCCGAACGGCATGACGTTCACCAGCGGAATGTGGTCCATGATGTTCGCCGCCGGCATGCCCCCGGTCAGCGTGCGGTTCACCGGCAGCACGTTGAGTACCGCCGGCGCCGCACCGAAACTGCATTGCAGGGTCGCGGTGGCGCAAACTTGCGGACAGCCCATGTCGAATCTCCTTCCTGGAAGCGGCGCTCCCCTGAAACCATAGTCCGCCGAGCCTGTTCGCGCACATCAGGAACGCTGATTATCCAGCAACACGCTAACCTATAAGACCGTGCCGCGCTTGTGGCCACCCCGGCGCACCATTAGATTAGCCAATGATGTCTGGCCTCCAAAATAAGCAGAAGGGATAAGCATGGCGCTTACTGACCAGTCCACCCGTATCCGCTCCGGCGAAGAACTCGATGCCAGCCTGATCGATCCATACCTTAAGGCGCACATTCCGGGCCTGAGCGGCTTGCCGAAAATCAGCCAGTTTCCGGGCGGTGCGTCGAACCTGACTTACCTGCTGGAATACCCCGAACAGGAATTCGTCCTGCGGCGACCACCGTTCGGTCACAAGGCCAAGTCCGCCCACGACATGGGCCGCGAATTCCGCATTCTCAATCAGCTGCGGGATGGCTTTCCCTATTGCCCCAAAGCCTACGTGCACTGCACCGACGAGTCAGTAATCGGCGCCGAGTTTTATGTGATGGAACGGGTCAAGGGGATCATCCTGCGCTCCGAACTGCCGCCGGAGCTGGGCCTTGATTCAGCGAAGACCGAAGCCCTGTGTAAAAGCTTCATCGACAAGTTCGTGGAACTGCACCAGGTCGACTACAAGGCCTATGGCCTGGGCGACCTCGGCAAACCCGAGGGTTATGTCGCGCGACAAATCAAAGGCTGGAGCGACCGCTACGAAAAAGCCCTGACCCCGGATGCGCCGAAGTGGGAAGCGGTGAAGGCCTGGCTCAACGACAAGATGCCGGCCGATCACCCGACGTCGAGCATCGTCCATAACGATTACCGCTTCGACAACGTGATCCTCGACCCCGAGAACCCGATGCAGATCATCGGCGTGCTGGACTGGGAACTGACCACCCTCGGCGACCCGCTGATGGACCTGGGCAACACCCTCGCCTATTGGATCGAGGCCGACGACCCGGCGCCGGTGCAATTGATGCGCCGCCAGCCAAGCCACGCTCCCGGCATGCTGACCCGCCGTGAGTTCGTCGATTACTACGCCGAGCGCGCCGGCATCCAGATCGACAATTTCGACTTCTACTACACCTACGGCCTATTCCGTCTGGCCGGAATCGTGCAGCAGATCTACTACCGCTTCTTCCATGGTCAGACCCAGGACAAACGCTTCGCGCAGTTCATTCACATGAACAAACTGCTGGAGCAGATGAGCCTGCAAGTCATCTCGAAATCCAGCCTCTGATCACGGCCGCTGATCGGGCCCAAAAACAAGGAAAAATCATGTCCAAGACTCAGTTGTTCGACCTCGACGGCAAGATCGCTTTCGTCTCCGGCGCCAGCCGCGGCATCGGTGAAGCCATCGCCAAACTGCTGGCGCAGCAAGGTGCCCACGTCATCGTTTCGAGCCGCAAGCTCGATGGCTGCCAGCACGTCGCCGATGCAATCATCGCCGCCGGCGGCAAGGCTACCGCCGTCGCCTGCCACATCGGCGAAATGGAGCAGATCACCCAAGTCTTCGCCGGCATCCGCGAACAGTTCGGGCGCCTGGACATTCTGGTCAACAACGCGGCGACCAACCCACAGTTCTGCAACGTACTGGACACCGACCTCAGCGCCTTCCAGAAAACCGTCGACGTGAACATTCGCGGCTACTTCTTCATGTCGGTGGAAGCCGGCAAGCTGATGCGCGAACACGGCGGCGGCAGCATCATCAACGTCGCCTCGATCAATGGCATCTCGCCGGGGATCTTCCAGGGCATCTACTCGGTGACCAAGGCAGCGGTGATCAACATGACCAAAGTCTTCGCCAAGGAATGCGCGCAATTCGGCATCCGCTGCAACGCCCTGCTGCCGGGTCTGACCGACACCAAGTTTGCTTCGGCGCTGGTCAAGAACGACGCCATATTGCAAACGGCGCTGCAGCAGATTCCGCTCAAGCGTGTGGCGGACCCGAGTGAAATGGCCGGTGCGGTGTTGTATCTGGCGAGTGATGCGTCGAGCTACACGACTGGGGTTTCGTTGAATGTGGATGGTGGGTTTCTGTCCTGATTTGGTTCTGCGAATAGACCGAAGGCAGCCCGAAGGCTGCCTTTTTTGTTACCCAAGTGTGCACACCATTCCCCTGTAGGAGCTGCCGAAGGCTGCGATCTTTTGATCTTGTTTTTAAAAGCTAAATCAAGATCAAAAGATCGCAGCCTTCGGCAGCTCCTACAGGGGGATCGACGCTTCTATCAGATTCAGCGCGAGAATATTTATTCCATAGCTTGAATAATGGGAATATTTATTCCATAAATAGCCCTCCTGAAAATAAAAATCCAAAGGACCCCGGCTATGCGCGAACTCGGTATCGGACTCATCGGCACAGGTTTCATGGGCCGCGCCCACGCCTTGGCCTTTCGCAACGTCAGCGCCGTTTTTGAATTGCCGCTGAAGCTCAAGCTCGCCGCCCTCGCCGACGCCGATCCGCAGCGTGCCCGACATTGCGCCGACGCCTGGGGCTTCGATTCGGCTCACAGCGACTGGCAACAGCTGATCAATGACCCCAAGGTCAACCTGATCGCCATCACTACCCCTAATCATCTGCACTACCCCATGGCCATGGCCGCCCTCGCCGCCGGCAAACCGGTGTACTGCGAGAAGCCGCTGGCCGTTAACCTCGAACAGGCCAGTGCCATGCGCCTGGCTGCAAAAGCTGCGGGCGTGGTGACGCGGGTCGGTTACAACTATCAACACAACCCGATCATCGGCCTGGCACACGATCTGATTCAAAGCGGAGCGTTGGGACAGATCATCGGTTTCCAGGGCGAATTCAGCGAAGACTTCATGGCCGACCCCGTTTCACCTTGGTCCTGGCGCTGCGACGCAGATTACGCTGGTGGTGCCTTGGCGGACCTGGGCAGTCATTTACTGGCCATGGCTCGTCATCTGCTGGGCGATATCGAGGCGGTGTGCGCGGACACCCAGACCGTACATGCGCAACGCCCCGTAACGTTAGGTAGTCAGGAACGGCGCGAGGTCGCGGTCGACGATCAGGTCCACGCGTTGCTGCGGTTCGCCAACGGCGCGCGCGGGACGTTCAGCAGCAGCTGGCTCAAACACGGTTACAAGAATCACCTGAGTTTTGAAATCAGCGGCACCCTAGGCACCCTGGCGTTCGATCAGGAACGCTTGAATGAACTGCGGATGTATCGCGCAGGGCAAGGCGGTTTCCAACGGCTGTTGGCCGGACCGGATTTACCGGGTTATGCCGCTTTCAGCCCGGCACCGGGGCATCAGTTGGGTTACAACGAACTCAAGACCCTTGAAGTGCACGAGTTGGTGTTGGCGCTGGCCGGCCTCGGTCAGGACGGGACGGATTTCGAGCAGGCATGGGAAGTCGAGCGCCTGGCGACGGCGATCCGTTTGGCGGCACAAGAGTCGCGATGGGTCAGGATCGAGGAAGTCTGACCCGCCACTCAGGCCACACCCGCCAGTCGCGCAGAAGGCAACTGGCGGTACACGCCATTGCTTACTGAGTGACGCAACGGGTCAAGGTGGTGGTCCGGGTCACCTGCCCTTCAGCCCTCACATCACCCTGCACATCGGTGTTTTCGGAAGTCTGACAGGTACGAACCGGTGGCGGTGGCGGCGCAGCGGGTGGCGGAGGCGGCGGACTGGCGCAACCACCCAGAATCGCCGCGCAGAGTACGAGCGACAGTGGCGAAAAAATACGTATCCCAAAACTGTTCATAGGCTGACCCGCGGTAAGTAATCGACATTTTCCGCGACAAAAAAAACACACCGCACACCCGCGGCCCCGTCACAGAAAAGAAATACCTCGCATTCCTTATAGCCCAGCCACCCGCCAATGCCAGAAAAACAGCGGGCGGAACCATAAGCAGCCATTACCGCAGAAATGGATATGTACACCACCGAAAATCCCGGTTGCCTGACAAATAGCCATCGCGAGCAGGCTCGCTCCCACAGTTTGAAGGGTGTACATCAGCGGGAAATTTATAGGCTATAAGGTCGTCTTCGCGAGCAAGCCCGCTCCCACAATGGATCGGGGTACATCTGCGGGAGAAAAGCCAGCACCTATAAAGCGCTGGACCGATGCAAGCCAATGCTCTCAAGCTCATATCGCAACTCTTCAATCAACGCCGCCATTGCCTCTGGCGTCCTGAGCATCGCCATGCTCAACCCACTGACCACCAGATCCACCTGCCCCGTCACCGGGTGATAAAGCTTCACCGTCAACGAATTATCCCCCGTGAGCGCACACTCACAGGCCAACGGCGAAAAATTCCGCTCTAGTTGTGTACGCAATTGCGTCAGGTAAATCATCCCGATTCACCTTGGCGAGGGCAAAAAATCGACCGCATTCCTGATTTGTTCGCACTCATGTGGCTGTTCCTTTAGCTGCATCGAAGAGACCGCGATACCGGCTCAAAGCCACGTATCGCACCCTCACAGCCTAGAAAAACCAGCCCCTGAGCAAAACACGAAATTGCACTACCCTACCTAGTGCATTTGCATCTTAACGTTGCCCCTTGGGCCGCCTCTCGCTGGAGAACAGACCCCGCTCGCGAGCCCATACAATCGCCTCGCTGCGGCTGTGCACGTCGAGCTTGGAATACACCGTCGAGACATGATTACGTACGGTATTAGGCGCCAGTTTCAGGCGCGCGGCGATTTCCTTGTCCGCGAGGCCCTCACAAATCAGACCGAGCACATCGCGCTCCCGGGCGGTCAGTTCGGTAAACGACACACTGGGCAATTGCGGCGAGTTGACGTTCTTCACATTGGCCAGTTTCTCGATCAGCGTGCGGCTGAACCAGGAGGCATCTTTCATCACCTCTTCAATCGCCGACACCAACTCCAGCTCGGTGCGTTTGCGCTCCGTGATGTCCATAAACACCAGCAGGTAGCAAGTACCATCCTGAATGTTCACGGTGTCCGCCGAGACGGCGCAATCGATCAGCCCGGCATCCTTGCGACGCACCCTGACATCGACCCGATCCACACTCCCGGTTTTCTCCAGGGCCGCAAACAGTCGTGTGCGAGTGCCCGCCTCCTCGATGAAACCGAGTTGCGCCACAGTCTTGCCGAGCACCTCTTCACTGGGGCACGCGAGGGTATCGAGAAAGGCTTCGTTGACGTCCATCACCACTTGATCGTCGGCGCTGCACACCAGGATCGGCACCGGGGTGAGGCGAAAGGCTTTGGCGAATCGTTCCTCGCTCTGGCGCAGGGCAATTTCGGCCTTGTGCCGCAGCTCCATGTCGACGAAGGAAAACAGCATGCAAGCTTCGTCGTTGAGCTCCAGCGGTTGCCCGGCAACGATCACCTGTTTGCTGCCACCGTCGGGCAATTGCAGTTCGGCCTGCATCTGCGGAATGGTTGCCCCGTCACGCAAACGCTGCTTGGCCAGGTCCTTGTTTTCGGCGCGCTCCAGCACATCCAGCTCATAGGTCGAGGCGCCGATCACCTGATCACGGGCATAGCCGGTCATTTCCAGGAAGCCCTGATTGACTTTGATGAAGCGCAAATCACTGAGGCGACAGATCACCGCCGGGGCCGGGTTGGCATTGAAGGTCTTTTCGAAACGCTGCTCGGCGCTGGCCCATTCGGTGACGTCGTTCATGATCAGCACCAACGACTCCGGCTCGCCGGCGTGGTCGGCCAGCACCATGCTGCGCACGCTGTGAACCCAGGTGCGCTCTTCGTTTTCGACTGGCGTCAATTCAACCAGCACATCACTGAACATCTCGCCCCGGGCAACACGGCTGATCGGATAATTCTCCGTCGCTACCGGGTGATTGTTGCGATAGCGCAAGGCAAATCGCTTCGCGTACTCCTTGGCATTAGCCCCCAGCTCACCAATCCGACTGACACCGTGCATAGTCAGCGCGGCGTCATTGGCCCAGAGGATCGTCTGGTCGAGCTCCAGCAAAATCACCCCATCGGACAGCCCGGCGATGATCTGCTGCAACTGGCGGCGATTGGTTTCGGTGGTCAGGACGTCCTGGCTCATTGGATCTCCACGATTGCGGCGGCGTAGTTACGCGCGGCCCTGTGAAGATTACGACCGCCGGCGTTTGCGATAGTGCAGATAGCCTGCCACCTCCTCCAATTGCCAACACAACCTTTGTGGCGAGGGAGCTTGCTCCCGCTGGAGCGCGAAGCGGTCCCAAATCCTGTCACCGCGTTGTTTCAGGTATTGCGCGTTAGTGGGTTAACGACCTCTACGAAGCTGAACGGGAGCAAGCTCCCTCGCCACACGGCGGCGGAGCAACGTTCGCGCTCCCCTTGATGCTGAGTGTTTCTTCCGTGATGACTTAGAAGTCTGTCATCGACTTCATCGCCAGCTCTATTCGCTCCCGCGCAGCGCTGGTCAAGCGCCTCACCCCCAATGCTTTAGCGATTTCAAGTGGTCTGTCACCTGCTGAGATCAAGGACGCCACCGTTAGCAACTCCTCGGCGGCAATCTCTTCTACAGACCGGGCGTCATCGATAGTCACCGGTATCCGATAGCTGTTCCAGCCAGCAACATCATTTTCAGAGTGCCAGACAAATTGACCGTCAACGGGATCGGTTCTCAGGTGATGATTCTGCTCTGTCAGGTCCAGAACTCGCTCTCGAATCAGGCGTCCGGAACGCTGAAACCCATGCGCTCGAGCAACGCGCTGCACCAGTAATGAGTCGAGGATTGGAGCTTCGTGTACTAATACATGTGCAATCAAATCTGCGAGAACCGCGTCGTATTCTGGCGAGTAAAAGGCCTCTGCACTAATCCTGTCGCCCACACTGGTGAAATCAGTGACACGATACTCACCTTTGATTGCAGGGCTGGCCGACGCCACAAAGGATCTCGCAATTTTGAGGTCTACCGGCTCCTCGACTGGCATTTCCATTGCTGGTGCGTCGACAACTTCTTCTACTTGATCGACGACTGTTGCTGCTGGAGCGTTCTGCACCAGTGACAATTGAGGAATATGCAGATCTTTGTTGGGCGACAGGCTTGCGGCGGGGACCGCACGAGACTCCTGCAGCAGCGCTTCCAGTGACGCATGCAAGCGATCAAGGGCACCAGACTTATCAATCCACCATTCGGTGGACCACAGTCGAACCAACTTCCAGCCCAACCCTTTGAGAATTGCACTACGGACTTTGTCGCGGTCTCTGGCTGTCGCTGCGCTGTGGTAGGTCGCACCATCGCATTCGACACCGACAAGATAGTCACCTGGTCTATCTGGATGGACGATCCCCAAATCAATTCGAAAACGAGAGACACCAATCTGCGGCACCACTTGCCAGCCCTTACGTCGCAAACCTTGGGCGACCGCTTCTTCAAACGGCGAATCATAGCCACCCACTGACCCCTGTACCGCTTCAGCCAGCGCCCTCGGCCCACGCTGCGCAAACTCAATAAAGTGTTTCAGATCACGCACGGCTCGTGCATTGGTACGGTTCAGGTCAACCATCGAAGAATCAAAAGACGAAAAGACTAGCATTTCCCTACGCGCACGAGTTATCGCGACATTCAAACGACGCCATCCACCTTCCTTATTCAGGGGGCCGAAGTTCATCGACATAACCTGAGCACCAGGTTCCGTCGGACCATACCCAATACCCAGCATGATCAAATCACGTTCGTCACCTTGTACTGTCTCCAGATTTTTTACGACTACAGGTTCGGCAATATCATCCTGGAAAAATGGCTCGATCTGCGGAAATTGCTGCCGTGCTCTGTCCAATAGATCGGTAATAAGCCTTTGCTGATCGCTGTTAAGCGTGATGATCCCGATCGTATGACCCGCAGCGATAAAGACTGGGTCCATCAAGCGTTTCACGGTTTCGGTAACGATGGCCTCGGCCTCTGCCTGATTGTGCCGGCCTTTACCCTTCGCATAAACACCGTCAACACGACGCCACTCCACAGCACTCGCCCGTGTTTCGGCAGCCGGGAACGTAATCAAGTTACTGTCGTAATAACGATGGTTGGAAAACGCAATCAAGCTTTCATGGCGACTACGGTAGTGCCAGCTGAGACTATGGCTCGGGATGCCCGCGCCGAGACACTCATCCAGAATGCTTTCCATATCCTCTGCCGTATCATCCTCTGAGGCGGACGCAGCGCGATTGAAAAAATTAGTAGGTGGCATCTGCCGAGGATCACCTGCGATTACCACCTGCTTGCCTCTCGCAATGGAGCCGATGGCGTCCCATGGGGCAATTTGCGAAGCCTCATCGAAGATGACCAAGTCAAAAAGGGCCAGATCTGTCGGTAGATATTGCGCAATCGAAAGCGGACTCATCAGCATACAAGGGGCAAGCTTGGACATTGCATCACCCATCTCGACTGCCAGTTGTCGTACTGGTTTATGGCGCCGAGATTTTTGCAGTTCATGTTTCAAAATACCAAAGCCGCCTTGCTTGCCAATCTCGTTTTTTGACGGGATCAAACCACACAGTTTTGCTCGTATGTATCGCACTGTGAGCTTGGACAAATCCTCATCAAGGCGAATAAATGCGTCAATGTCGCTTGCGTGCTCCGCGGGAACAAAGTTTCGCAACAACGGTTCTGCATCAATCGTCACCGTTGCAAACCAACGAGCGTAGGCCGTTTCGAAGGTATCAACAGTGCCACCTTCAGGTATCGCATTAGCCGCCAGTGCATCGCTTAAAGGTTGAAGCCCTGAAGCAATTGCCTCCTCTCTAACCCGGCACCAATCACACCAGGCTTTCAGCTTCGACTCCTGCCTGACGATGGCATTAGAGGCTTCTAGCAAGGACTCAATCGTCAGCTTGCCTTCAAATGGACGGTTGCCCAGTTCGTTGAATCGTTTAGTTGCTTGATTAAAGTAAGCCAGTGCATCCTTCAACTGATGAAGCGCCGAGGCAATGAACCCTCCTCCACCCAGTAATTCATTGGCTTTAACGACAAGCTTTTCAGTGGCCCCGCGCAATACAATCAGGTCCTCAGGGGACTCGGCCCTTGAGCTAATCATCGTCCGCAAGTGCTCGCCCAACTCACACGCAGTGGCCATGGCAGACACATTGCTGGACAGACCGCTCCAGCCAGGCACAGAGCTCAAATCTTCAGATACACCCTCCAGAGAGATAAGCAAGCTGCGCATTTCGTTGAACTTGAGCAGATCCGACTCAACGTCTGGTAGACCAGCAGCACCACCAACGCTTGCCAAGTTTTTGGCCACCTTCTTCTTGCCGAAAGAAGCGAGTATCCAGAACTTACCGTTGGCTACATCCCAGTCGTTTTTGAGCTGTTCAAGGTTGAGGGTGCGGCAAGCTTCTGGCGCATATCGCAGAGACAGCGATTGTTCAATCTCTCGATATTCAGCTAGTAGCTGAATGGCTTTTTTGGCGGCGCTTATCTTCGCGCTCACATTCAGCGTAAAAACGAATGAAAGATCAACACCATGTGCATCAACCAGAACAGCGACGAACTGCGCAAGTTGCTCGATATCTTCGCTATGTGCGACCGCAAGTGGAAGGTCCGTTGCCTTCAACAAACTGGTGCTTGCGGCTTTAAGTCGTTCTATTGCACTAGGCAAATCACTGGCAGCAGCAACAATCGCCTCCTGCCACCCGTTCGACCAATCCGTAGGGGCCAAAAGTGAAAAGCCGACAGAAAGCTCTCGGGCGGCCTGACTATTTAGGTCAAGACGTCTAGCGATATCGCGCAGCAGAGCATAGGTATGCGCGTCGTGGGTTGTTCCTTCTGGCCATCCAAGACGCGGTAACGAGGAATTTCCATCCCGCACAACCCGGCCGATAGCCTGATGCACAGACAATCCATTGGGCGAACGGCGATGCAACAACTCAACAACTTCATTTAGTCGATTTCGAAGCTTATGCAGCTTCGCTGTTTCAACTGTCCATTCGTCTGCTGTCAGAGCATCACGCACGTCCCATGCACGTTCAAGTTGTTTGAGCACTTCCACTTTCGACGTCTTGCTGGAGTGGAGCTCAAGGCAGAACTCGCCCAACCCTTTTTCTTCAAGTCGACGATAAACCACATCCAGAGCAGCCATCTTTTCAGCGACAAACAATACTCTGCGCCCTAAGGCGAGGTTGTGCGCAATCATATTGGCAATGGTTTGAGATTTACCGGTGCCGGGAGGTCCGTCGAGTACAAAGTCACAACCACTGGCCGATGCAACGACGGCTGCTAATTGGGAGGAGTCTGCCGGTAACGGTGTAAAAAGATCAGCCGGATTGACCTTCCTATCCAATTCATTGGGGCGAGGAAAGTCACCTGAGGTGGAATAACCCTCACCGCCAACACTCCTCTCGAGCAAGTGCTTGACCATGGGGCTTTTCAGAAGCTGTTCTGAGCGGGCCGCCAGATCCTGCCACATCAAGTATTTTGCAAAGGAAAAAGTCCCAAGCACAAGTTCCGTAGTGACTTCAAACCCCGGCACATCCCTTATCGCACGCCTGACAGTATTCCAGATACCTGCTACATCGATACCGCTTTCATCGGTCGGAAGCTCTCCTTCCAATCCTGGAATCACCAACTCGAAATCGTGCCGAAGCAACTCGAGCAATGTCAGGTTAAAGCGAGGTTCATCCTCAAGCAGGGTCATCGTCACACCCGACAAGGCACTTTTTCGATCAAGCTTTACCGGTAACAAAATCAGGGGAGCTGAATAGGTCTTCGAATCGTCTGCCGACTTTTTCCACTTTAGAAAGCCGAGAGCAAGAAACAGCGTGTTAGCGCCGCCCTCATCAAGATCGCTCCGGGCTTTGCGATAAAGCTCTATCAGCGCTACTTCAAGTTTGCTTTTCTCCAGCGTGGCCAGTACTTCACCTCGAGACAGAGCGCTCCGTGCATATTCATCGCGCAAGCTTTCACGATTTTGCTGTTCATAAAGAGCGGCGTCTCTACCGCCTGCTTCTAGATCGGGTACCGAAACAATTCTGATGCGTTTACCACTGGCCAGTTGATCCTCCAACTCAGCAGGCTCGGGGCAAATCAAGCGAACGCCCTTTGCGCTATCAGGCAGGTGCAAGAGGCGGTTTCTAGTAGTCAGGTCCAGAAGCTTTCGCTGCCACAAGGTTAGCTTCCCAGCCGGAGAATCGGTTTCGGTAAGAATTTCAATGTCGAAACCAGGTAGCGAAGGCGCAATTTCCAACGCCTCTAGAGTTGCTTCCGAATCTTGAACAGTTTCCGATTTTGGCCCAGAGATCGACGTTGCCAAAGGTCGGATGCGTTGCATACGCGCCCGGTGTATATCAATGGCCATGATGAAATCTTCATCATTAATTTGCCGCTCTGCTGTACTTACTGCCTGACTGAAACTCGGCACAGGAAACCGCGTAGCAAGGGTGGTTTCAAATACGAGGGCTTCTTTCAGGTCAATACGCTTTCGTACAGCAGAAGCTTCGTCGGTAATGAGCTGGGAAAATTCTTGTGGTTGAAGCCAAACACCAACAAAAGCGTGGCCTTTGGTCAGTATCAAGAGAGCATTGAGCCCCGCCTGTTCTAGTGCTGCCGAAAAAAGCAATGCGGTGTCCAAGCAGGTTGCGACACCACCCTCCAGAATAAGCCCTGGTGTTCGGACCTTTTGCCCTTGGGTTTCAAAGCTTGCGGGTGGTAATGCATAACTTAATCTCAGACCACAGACTGCCGACCATATCGCGGAAGCCAGTTCCCACGTTCTGGTTCTGGATTTGCTTTCGTATCCGTTGATGCCATCTGGTTTACCAGCGCGACGTAAAACATCCGAAGCAGACTTAAGTATCCGATCAACGGCCGGATCATTGGGCATGGAAAACGCAGGAAGCAACTCCGGCATGGAGTTCACGCCGCCCCATTCGTTTTTTGCTAGAAGCTCAATCGGGAACGACTGGCTGTAGAGAATTTCTGCTTTGCAGCGGAGGCGCAGAACCAACGTTGCAGTCAGGCTTTCCGCAAGGGCTGCAAGATAACCAGCATTCAGCGTCAAATTGCGCTCTGAAATATGCAGCGTCGAATCTTTGCTTAACCGGTCAAGCCGCCACGTCTTGCCTTCGAGGAAGGGAGGATCCGCCACAAGCTCCAGCTCAAGATCGTTGTAATCTGCATCACCGTCATTGTGTACCATCAGCTCCCTTAGGACTGGCACAGCATTCTGGTGGGAAGCAAAGCCAATTTTATTGGCGATCACTCCCTCGATCTTGATGGTCATAAACCATTTCTCCGTGGTGAACTCGACGACGCGATTTTGAAAGACAGGCACAAATAGTGGGCATACTCACCGACATGCATGGATTTTGAAACTGCTTTTTTTACTATATGTGTAGTTGCGAAAGCTCCTACTCTTAAGGCTGCGCATTTATCGTAAGAATCAACGCTGAAAGCTCGCAAGTGTAGGCCCCTTGGCCAGTTAAAAGTGAAGTCATCAACCCAGTACGCACTCTCCCTCAGGCGACTGCTTCGCAGTCGAACGGGGGCAAGCCCCCTCGCCACAGAAGTAGCATCCGGCCGAAGTTTTTCGCCAGCCAACAAAAAACGGCCCGCAGGCCGTTTCTTGTAGTCTCATAGGGCGCGTGTAGAAACGCTCCATGGCAACAGGATTTTTCGATAATTGCGGCCCGAAATATCAGGAGCTCTGATCAAAATAAACGGGACCGCTTTGTGTGGTGGCAACGATCCCGCACTTAGTTACTGCACATCCAACAAATCCTCCAACCCCACCAACTTATCCGGATTACGCATGATGAAAATCCGGTTCACCCGCCCTGCTTCGTCAAAAGCAAAACTCAGCGACGCGACGAGTTCGCCGTCGGCTTTGATGATCACGCCTTGAGCACCGTTGATTTCCGTGGGCAGCCATTCGTACGTCTGCCAGTAGGCATGCAGCGACTGACCGATGAAATCCAGCACGCTGTTGATGCCAAACAGGGTTTCGCGGATGGCCGAGGCCTTGCCGCCGCCGTCGGCGCAGAGTTCGACGTCTTCGGCCAGCAGCGCGGTCAGGGATGCGGTTGAGCCGCTGGCGATGGCGCTGTGGAAGGCGTTCAGCAACTGATCCTGACGCGCGGCTTCCGGCTGATAGCGGATTTGCCCGCTACCCAGACCGGTCTTGGCCCGGGATACCAATTTGCGGCAAGCCGCTTCCTGGACCCCGATCGCCTCGGCCGCTTGCGCGTAATCCATGTCGAAAATTTCGTAGAGCAGGTACGCGGCGCGTTCCTTGGGGGTTAGCCGTTCCAGCAAGAGCAGGAACGCGGTGGACAATGACGAGGCCAGTTCATGCATGTGTTCGGGTGAATGCTGATGGGTGGTGTGAATCGGCTCTGGCAACCAGGTGCCGATGTAATCGACCCGTGACTTGTGCGCCGAGCGCAACAGGTCGATGCAGTGCCGGGTGCAAGCGGTGGTGAGCCAGGCGGCCGGCGTGGCAATGGAGGCCCGGTCGGCCTCCAGCCATTTGATGAACAGCTCTTGCACCACATCCTCGGCTTCGGTGCGCGAGCCGAGAATGCGATAGGCCAGACCGAGCAAAAAGGGCCGGCGCGGCTCGAATACAGCGGTGGCGTTTTCAGCGGAGTTCATCAATCAGTGCCTCGACACCTGCAAACGGTTCCACAGGTTGATCATGCCGATCTCGGCCGTCAAGGCACCGATCTGAGCATCGTTGAAGTGCTCGCGCAAGTCGCCGCGCAGGCTGGCGTAGTCGGTCTTTTCATCGAGCACGGTCAGGGCTTCGGTCCAGGCCAGCGCCGCGCGTTCCGAGGCGCTGAAATCGCTAACATGGCGCCAGACGATCAGGCGGTCCAGGCGTTCGTTGGTTTCATTGGCCTCACGCGCCTCGCGGGTGTGCATCTTCACGCAGAAACCGCATTGGTTAATCTGCGAGGCACGCAGGTGCAGCAGGTGTTTGAGGGTCGGGTCCAGGTCATGGCTGTCGAGGGTGACATGGACTTGGGTCAGGCTTTCGAAAACCTGAGGGATAGACTGCAGCAGATTGACTGGTTGGGTGTTGGACGACATCGTGTTGCTCCGCTAATTTGAGGGGTTCAACAGGATGACGATTGAGGATTCGGGTTTGTGACGTGGGTACCCAAAAGCATCCCTATGCTCAAACAAAAAAGAGTGGTCTAGTGCCGCTCCTTGCCCGTCTGGAGAGTTGCCATGATGCTTGATTCGCTTCACTTCACCCCGTGGTCCGCTTTGGCTGGAGGTGTGCTGATCGGTCTGGCCGCCAGCGTCATGGTGGTGGCCAACGGACGGGTCGCCGGAATCAGCGGGCTGTTAGGCAGCCTACTTGAGCGTCATGATTCGGGGCGTAGCGAAAAAGCCCTGTTCCTGCTCGGACTATTGGCGGCGCCATTGTTGTGGGCACTGTTTCATGTGTGGCCGGCCATCGAATTCAAAACCGGCACCGTGGGCCTGATCGTCGCCGGATTATGCGTCGGTGTCGGCACTCGTTACGGGTCCGGCTGCACCAGTGGCCACGGCGTGTGCGGTATCTCGCGCCTGTCATCGCGCTCCATTGCCGCCACCTTAAGCTTCATGTTCGCCGGCTTCGTGACGGTGTTCGTCCTGCGCCATCTGCTGGGGTATTGAACATGCGCAAACTGACCGCGTTCCTCGCTGGCCTGCTGTTCGGCATCGGCCTGTTGCTGGCCGGCATGGCAAACCCGGCCAAAGTGCTGGGTTTTCTGGACATTACCGGTGTGTGGGATCCCTCCCTGGCGCTGGTCATGATCGGAGCCATTGCCGTGGCCTGGGGGCCGTTTCATTGGGCCATGAAACAACCGACGTCCCTGCTGGGGGCGCCTATGCAGTTGCCGATCAGCCATGAACTGGATCGGCGCCTGATCGGTGGCAGCCTGCTTTTCGGAGTCGGTTGGGGCATTGCCGGCATCTGTCCTGGCCCGGCGCTGGTGTTGCTACCGACGGGCCACTGGCAGGCCTGGGTGTTCGCCATCGCCATGCTGGCGGGGATGCTGATGTTCAAAGCGTTGCAAACCCGCCGTTGAGCATCCCGCCAACAGACTGAGGCTATCGAACAACCGATGCCTCAAGCCGCTTGCTTGCCACTGGCAATCGCATCCGAAGCCGCCAGCATCGCCCGCAACAACACCGCACACCCGGCAGCCAGATCATCTGGCGCGGCGTTTTCGATTTCGTTGTGGCTGATGCCTCCTTCGCAGGGCACGAAGATCATCCCGGCCGGGCCGAGTTCGGCGAGGAAGATTGCGTCGTGCCCTGCCCCGCTTACGATGTCCATGTGCGATAAACCCAACCCTTGAGCGGCGCCGCGTACTGCTTCGACGCAACCCTTGTCGAAGTACAACGGCGGGAAGTCGGCGGTGGGGGTCAGTTCGAAGGTCAGGCCGTGTTCCTCGCAGGTAGTTTCGATGACTTCGCGAACTTCGGCGATCATTGAATCGAGTCGCGCCGGTTCCAGATGACGGAAATCCAGGGTCATACGCACTTCGCCGGGAATCACGTTGCGCGAGCCGGGGTAGGCTTGCAGGCAGCCGACGGTGCCGCAGGCGTGGGGTTGATGGCCGAGGGCGGCGCGATTGACCGCGCCGACGATCACTGAGGCGCCGACCAGAGCGTCCTTGCGCAAGTGCATCGGTGTCGGGCCGGCGTGGGCTTCGACGCCGCGCAGTTTCAGGTCGAACCATTTCTGCCCGAGGGCGCCCATGACCACGCCGATGGTTTTGCGTTCGTCCTCAAGAATCGGGCCTTGCTCGATGTGCGCCTCGAAATACGCACCGACGGCGTGGCCGCTGACTTTGCGCGGCCCGGCATAGCCAATGGCGTTCAGGGCTTCGCCGACGGTCACGCCCTCGGCATCGACTTTGGCCAGGGTTTCTTCGAGGGTGAATTTTTCCGCGAACACGCCGGAGCCCATCATGCACGGGGCGAAGCGCGAGCCTTCTTCGTTGGTCCAGACCACCACTTCCAGCGGCGCTTCGGTTTCCACGCCCAGGTCATTGAGGGTGCGCAAGACTTCGACCCCGGCCAGCACGCCGAAGCAACCGTCGAACTTGCCGCCGGTGGGTTGAGTGTCGATGTGGCTGCCGGTCATCACCGGCGGCAGGTTCGGGTTGCGCCCCGGACGGCGGGCGAAGATGTTGCCGACAGCGTCGATGCTGACGCTGCAGCCGGCTTCCTCGCACCAGTTCACGAAGATGTCCCGGGCCTGGCGGTCGAGGTCGGTCAGGGCCAGTCGGCAAACGCCGCCCTTGACCGTGGCACCGAGTTTGGCCAGGTCCATGAGCGACTGCCACAGACGGTCGCGGTTGATGTGCTGATGGGTGGACTGCAGAACGTCTATGGCAGCGTTCATGGTGATCTCCTCAGTTTTACTTCTGATAGTTCCCACGCTCTGCGTGGGAACTCATCCATGGACGCTCTGCGTCCGCTTCTGGGACGCGGAGCGTCCCGGGCTACATTCCCACGCAGAGCGTGGGAACGATCAAACAGCCGATTTCACAGCAGTAGGACTCGGCCGCATCACACTCAACCCGTAATAAATCAGCCCACCAAGGGCCGAGCCGGTGAACCAGCCGTAGCTGTAAAACCAGCTGAACGCATCGCTGCCCAGCGACAGCAGCGTCAATGCCACCGGCACGCCGAACGCGATAAAGCCGAACCAGTTCCACGCCGGGTAAACGTCATCGCGGTAAAGTCCGGCCAGATCCAGTTGCTGTTTCTTGATCAGGAAATAGTCCACCACCATGATCCCGGCGATCGGGCCCAGCAGACTGGAATAGCCCAGCAACCAGTTGGAATACACCGTCTCCAGGCTCAAATCCGAGACGATCAGCCCCAGCTTCTTCAACAGTTCATGGGCCATCAGCGCCAATCCGACCAGCCCCGTGAGGATCACCGCTTTGGTGCGGTTGATGATCTTGGGCGCGACGTTCTGGAAGTCGTTGGTCGGCGACACAATGTTGGCCGCAGTGTTGGTCGACAACGTGGCAATGATGATCAGCGCCATGGCCAGTGCGACCCAGACCGGGCTCTGGATATGGCCGATCAACGTGACTGGATCAGAGACAGTGACGCCCACCAGTTTTACCGAAGCGGCCGTCATCACCACGCCGAGGGAGGCGAACAGGAACATGGTCAGGGGCAAGCCGATAATTTGCCCGATGATCTGATCCTTCTGGCTTTTCGCGTAGCGACTGAAGTCCGGAATGTTCAGCGACAAGGTGGCCCAGAACCCGACCATGGCGGTCAGTCCGGCGGCAAAGTAACTGACCACGCTGGCCCCTTCCGGACGCTTGGCCGGGATCGCCATCAATTCGCTCATCGATACGTTCGGCATCGCCCACACCAGCAGCCCCACGCCCACCAGCACCAACAAGGGTGCCGAGAGGGTTTCCAGCCATTTGATCGAGTCCGCGCCGCGAATCACCACCCACAGGTTCAAGGCCCAGAACACCATGAAGCCGATCACTTCACCGGTGCCGCCGAGGGCTTTCCAGCCATCGAACACCGACCCGAGAAACAGGTGAATCGCCAGCCCGCCGAACATGGTCTGGATGCCGAACCAGCCGCACGCCACCAGGGCACGGATCAAACATGGAATGTTCGAACCGAGGATGCCGAAGGACGAGCGCAGCAACACCGGGAATGGGATGCCGTACTTGGTACCGGGGAAGGCGTTCAGGGTCAGCGGGATCAGTACGATGATGTTGGCGAACAGAATCGCCAGCAGCGCTTCGCCGACGGTCAGGCCGAAATAAGCGGTGAGCACGCCGCCGAGGGTGTAGGTCGGTACGCAGATCGCCATGCCTACCCACAGCGCGGTGATGTGCCATTTGTTCCAGGTTCGTTCATGCACCTTGGTCGGTGCCATGTCGTGGTTG
This sequence comes from Pseudomonas sp. BF-R-26, assembly GCF_019947395.1. Classification (NCBI taxonomy): domain Bacteria; kingdom Pseudomonadati; phylum Pseudomonadota; class Gammaproteobacteria; order Pseudomonadales; family Pseudomonadaceae; genus Pseudomonas; species Pseudomonas sp. BF-R-26. Next base: position 72,251 of record NZ_JAGYGK010000018.1, read on the forward strand.
TAACGGGGACTGTCGAGGACGTCGCTGCCGGCTTCGAGCTCAAACAAGCCGTCGCGCTCGGTCACTTGCGATCTTATCTGTTGCATGGCCGCTCCACTGTTCTTTTGATTATTTTTGCTCATCAGGGGCTGGCGCGAGTGCGCTAGCCGGACGATGGCCGGAGAAACTGACAACTTTTACGGACCGGCCAAGGTGTCAGCGGCGGCATCAATAAACGTGCCGGGTGCCCCGCTTACGCATCGGGCCGTGCCATAAAATTTCGCTAACCAACTGATATTGATCAGCTTTATTTATCCAACTATTGAATCCGCGGTGAGTTGCCATGCCACTCAGACCGAATGTCAGGCAAGTTGTCCGAACAGTCAGGACTCAATCTGGTGCGTCGATCTTTTTTGAAAGATTGCGCATCAACCATAGACCATCCTCAAGCGGCTGATTTCACATAGAAAATCTCGTCTATTTTTGGAACCTGTCAAGTGCGTCAAAATGGTGAGAGGCCTCACCATTTTGGTGATTTTCAGCTTTAATCGTTATTTATCAATTAGTTAAAACAGTAATAAGCTTATAAAAAATATTCTTGCTCAATCGACAAACTGCAGCTAGCGTCTATTCTTGACAGCGCTGACAGGAATACACCGATTGGCGTCTGCTTCATATAAAACATTTAGAACCGGCATCAGTCGGTCAATGCCTGCGAGGAACTCGGAATGTCTCTGTTGATCCGTGGCGCCACCGTTATTACCCACGATGAAAGTTATCGCGCCGACGTGTATTGCGCCGAGGGCGTGATCAAAGCCATCGGTGAAAACCTCGATGTTCCCGCCGATGCCGAAGTGCTCGACGGCAGCGGCCAATACCTGATGCCCGGCGGCATCGACCCGCACACTCATATGCAGCTGCCCTTCATGGGCACGGTGGCCAGCGAAGACTTCTTCAGCGGCACCGCGGCGGGGCTTGCCGGCGGCACCACCTCGATCATCGACTTCGTAATTCCCAACCCGCAGCAATCGTTGATGGAGGCATTTCATCAATGGCGCGGCTGGGCCGAGAAGTCGGCGTCGGACTACGGTTTCCACGTCGCTATCACTTGGTGGAGCGAGCAGGTCCGCGAAGAAATGGCTGAGTTGGTCAGCCACCACGGGGTCAACAGCTTCAAGCATTTCATGGCCTACAAGAACGCGATCATGGCTGCCGACGATACGCTGGTGGCGAGTTTCGAACGTTGCCTGGAATTGGGCGCGGTGCCGACCGTGCATGCGGAAAACGGCGAGCTGGTCTATCACCTGCAACGCAAGTTGATGGCCCAGGGCATGACCGGGCCGGAAGCGCACCCGCTGTCGCGACCTTCGCAGGTGGAAGGTGAAGCTGCGAGCCGGGCGATCCGCATTGCTGAAACGTTGGGCACGCCGTTGTATCTGGTGCACGTCTCGACCAAGGAAGCCCTCGACGAAATCACCTATGCCCGCAGCAAGGGCCAACAGGTCTACGGCGAAGTGCTGGCCGGGCATCTGTTGCTGGACGACAGCGTTTACCAACACCCGGACTGGCAAACCGCCGCCGGTTACGTGATGAGCCCGCCCTTCCGTCCTCGCGGCCATCAGGAAGCCCTTTGGCATGGCCTGCAATCGGGCAACCTGCACACCACCGCCACCGACCATTGCTGCTTCTGCGCCGAGCAAAAAGCCGCCGGGCGTGACGACTTCAGCAAGATCCCCAACGGCACTGCCGGTATCGAAGACCGCATGGCGGTGCTCTGGGATGAAGGGGTGAACACCGGGCGCTTGTCGATGCAGCACTTCGTTGCCCTCACCTCCACCAACACCGCGAAGATCTTCAACCTCTATCCGCGCAAGGGTGCGATCCGTGTGGGCGCCGATGCCGATCTGGTGCTGTGGGATCCGGAAGGCACGCGGACGATTTCAGCCAAAACCCATCACCAGCAGGTCGACTTCAACATCTTTGAAGGCAAGACCGTGCGCGGCGTGCCGAGCCACACCGTCAGCCAGGGCCGAGTGGTATGGGCCGATGGTGATTTGCGGGCCGAGCGTGGTGCCGGTCGGTATGTCGAACGGCCAGCGTATCCGGCGGTGTTTGATTTGCTGAGCAAGCGGGCTGAGTTGCACAAGCCGGTTGCTGTGAAACGCTAAGAGCGGCCTTCGGCCTATCGCGGGCAAGCCCGGCTCCCACAGGGATCTTCAGTGTTCACAAAACCCTGTGGGAGCGGGCTTGCCCGCGATGAGGCCCGGTCAGGCAACAACAAACCAATGCCCACCAGAGGCAATACCTCAAATAACCGTGAGGCCAACACCGTGATCAAGACCCTGAACCACCTCCCGCATCCCCATGAGGACGCGGCCGCCCTCGCCGGCCATTTCACCGATCTGGCGCCGCCACTCAACGACCGTCAGGCGCATCTGGAAGCCTCGCGCTGTCTGTATTGCTACGACGCGCCATGCGTGAATGCCTGTCCGAGCGACATCGACATTCCCTCGTTCATCCGCAATATCCATCAGGAAAACGTTCAGGGCGCCGCGCAGAAAATCCTCTCGGCGAACATCCTCGGCGGCAGTTGCGCCCGGGTCTGCCCCACGGAGATCCTGTGCCAGCAGGCCTGCGTGCGCAACAACGCCCAGGAATGCGCGCCGGTGCTGATCGGCCTGTTGCAACGCTATGCCGTGGACAACGCACACTTCAGCGAACACCCGTTCCAACGCGCCGCCGCAACCGGCAAGCGCATTGCTGTGGTCGGTGCCGGCCCGGCCGGTTTGTCCTGCGCGCACCGCAGCGCGATGCACGGCCACGACGTGGTGATTTTCGAGGCGCGGGAAAAGGCTGGGGGCCTCAACGAATACGGGATCGCCAAGTACAAACTGGTGGACGATTACGCGCAGAAGGAGCTTGAATTCCTGATGGGGATTGGCGGGATCGAGATTCGCCACGGGCAGAAACTCGGCGACAATCTGACCCTCAGTGAACTGCATCAGCAATTCGATGCGGTGTTCCTCGGTCTCGGCCTGGCCGCCAGCAAACAGCTGGGACTGGCCCACGAGGATGCCCCCGGCCTGCTCGCCGCGACCGATTACATCCGCGAACTGCGCCAGACCGATGACCTGACACAACTGCCGCTGGCCGAGCACTGCATTGTGCTCGGTGCCGGCAACACTGCCATCGACATGGCCGTGCAAATGGCTCGCCTCGGCGCTCGCGACGTGAATCTGGTGTACCGCCGTGGCGTCGAGGACATGGGCGCCACCGGTCACGAACAAGACATCGCCAAGGCCAATCAGGTGCGGCTGTTGACCTGGGCGCAACCGCAAGAAGTGCTGCTCGACGATAAGGGCAACGTGCGCGGCATGCGCTTCGCCTGCACCCGGTTGGAGGAAGGTCGCCTGCAAACCACTGGTGAAACCTTTGAACTGGCCGCCGACGCGATCTTCAAAGCCATCGGCCAGGCTTTCGACGGCAGCGCCCTCGCCGATCCGCTGGCCCGTGAACTCAAGCGTCAGGGCGACCGCATCCTCGTCGACGAACAGCTACGTACCAGCATTCCCGGCGTGTATGCCGGCGGCGATTGCACCAGCCTCGATCAGGACCTCACCGTGCAGGCCGTGCAGCACGGCAAGCTGGCCGCCGAGGCCATCAACGCTCAACTCATGCTCAACGTGGAGGCTGCGTAAATGGCCGATCTCTCGATTGTTTTCGCCGGCATCAAGGCCCCCAATCCGTTCTGGCTCGCTTCCGCGCCGCCGACCGACAAAGCCTACAACGTGGTTCGTGCGTTCGAGGCTGGCTGGGGTGGCGTGGTCTGGAAAACCCTGGGTGAGGACCCGGCGGCGGTCAACGTGTCGTCGCGTTACTCGGCGCACTTCGGGGCTAATCGAGAAGTGCTTGGTTTTAACAACATCGAACTGATCACCGACCGTTCACTGGAAATTAACCTGCGGGAAATCACCCAGGTCAAAAAGGACTGGCCGGACCGCGCGCTGATCGTGTCGCTGATGGTGCCTTGCGTCGAAGAGTCGTGGAAAAACATCCTGCCGCTGGTGGAAGCCACCGGGGCCGATGGCATTGAACTGAATTTCGGCTGCCCCCACGGCATGCCGGAACGAGGCATGGGCGCGGCGGTCGGCCAGGTGCCGGAATACGTCGAACAGGTCACTCGCTGGTGCAAGACGTATTGCTCGCTGCCGGTGATCGTCAAGCTCACGCCGAACATCACCGACATCCGCGTCGCCGCCCGTGCCGCTTACCGGGGCGGGGCTGATGCGGTGTCGCTGATCAACACCATCAACTCGATCACCAGCGTCAATCTGGAGCGCATGGTCGCCAATCCCGCCGTCGGCAGCCAAAGCACCCATGGTGGTTATTGCGGTTCGGCGGTGAAGCCGATTGCGCTGAACATGGTCGCCGAGATCGCCCGCGATCCGCAGACCCAGGGCTTGCCGATCTGTGGCATTGGCGGGATTGGCAGTTGGCGCGATGCGGCGGAATTCATTGCACTGGGCAGCGGCGCGGTTCAGGTGTGCACGGCGGCGATGCTGCATGGTTTCCGGATTGTCGAAGAGATGAAGGACGGTTTGTCACGCTGGATGGACAGTCAGGGCTACGCCAGCGTGTCAGAGTTTTCCGGGCGTGCGGTGGGCAATACCACGGACTGGAAGTACCTGGACATCAACTATCAGGTGATTGCGAAGATTGATCAGGAGGCGTGCATCGGTTGCGGTCGCTGCCACATCGCTTGCGAAGACACCTCGCACCAGGCGATTGCGAGCCTTAAACAGGCGGACGGGACGCATAAATATGAAGTGATCGATGATGAGTGCGTGGGGTGCAATCTGTGCCAGATCACGTGCCCGGTGCAGGATTGCATCGAGATGGTGCCGGTGGAGACCGGCAAGCCGTTTCTGGATTGGAACCATGATCCGAGGAATCCGTATCATGTTGCCCTTTAAGCCCTGCGGCGCCTGAACGGAAGCCATCGCGGGCAAGCCCGCTCCCACAGTGATTTATGTCGTACGCAAATTCTGTGTACACCGAGACCCCTGTGGAGGCGGGCTTACCCGCGATGAGGTCAGCCGCAACAACGAAGACCTCAAGGCTCCAACCCAATCCCACGCAATATCACACTCGTCACCGTCTGCACCGCCCGCTCGAACTGCATGTCCGACAGCGGCTGGTGATCGTTAAGAATATTCACCTGGTGATCAAAGTCGGCGTAATGCTGGGTCGAGGCCCAGATCATGTACAGCAGGCTGGAAGGCTCCACCGGCAGGATGCGTTTGTCCTCCACCCACTGGCGAATTTTCGCTTCTTTCATCTTGGCCCAGTCGTACAGGCTCGCATCCAGTTTCTCACCCAGTGTCGGCGCGCCGTGGATGATTTCGTTGGCCCAGACTTTCGAACCGTATGGCCGGCTGCGGGAATGGTTCATCTTGGCGCGGATGTAGCTGCTGAGCACCACTCGCGGGTCGTCGAACATCTCGAAGCACAGGGCATCCTGCTTCCAGACCTCCAGCAAACCCAGCAGCACCGCGCTGTATAGCTCGCTCTTAGTGCTGAAGTAGTAATGCAGGTTGGAGCGCGGCAGTTGCACTTCGGCGGCGATGTCGGCCATGGCGGTGCTGCCGAAACCTTTTTCGGCGAAGACTTTTTCGGCCCCCAGCAGAATTTTTTCGACGTTACTGCGACGAATCTCGATCTTGTGATTGCCCATGAGGGCTCCCTGACAACAGCGTTGGTCAAGACTAGCATCCGCTCTGGATCGGGGCGACAGGGGAAAACGAAACTTCGTACGGTGGTCTTGAGGCGGGTAAACTGGCCGCCTCTTTGAACCTGCCTCCGAGGTCTTCACGATGCTGCTCAAGAACGCCCTGACCACCACCGCCCTTCTCGGCTCGCTGCTCGCCGCCTCCTCGGTGTTTGCCCACGCGCACCTGAAAAGCCAGACCCCGGCGGCCGACAGCACCGTCAGCGCGCCGTCGGAACTGCGCCTGAAGTTTTCCGAAGGGGTTGAAGCGACGTTCACCAAAGTGACGATCAGCAAAGACGGCGCCGACATCCCGGTAAAAAGCCTCGCCACCGAAGGCAGCGACAAGAAAACCCTGATCGTCACCCCCGCCGCGCCGTTGGCCGCTGGCGATTACAAAGTCGAATGGCACGCCGTGTCGGCCGACACCCATAAAAGTGAAGGCGCCTACCGTTTCAAGGTCGGTCAGTAATTCATGACCGATGCGCTGGTGCTGTGCCGCTTTCTGCATTTCACCGTGGTGCTGATGCTGTTCGGAGCCTGGGTGTTCAGGCCTCTGCTGTTGGGCCGTGAAACCGTGTGGCTGGATCCGTCTCTGGCGCGAGTGACCCGCTGGCTTGCCGCTATAGCGTTAATCAGTGGCGTCGGCTGGTTGCTGCTGATCACCGCCAGTATGGCCGGCTCCGCGGATGCGGCATTCGATCCGGCGACGCTAGGCCTGGTGCTGAGCAATACCTTTTTCGGGCAGGTCTGGCGTTGGCATCTGCTGCTCAATCTGTTGCTCATGGCCCTGCTGCTGACGCCCTGGCGTTCCAGTACCCCTTGGCGCATCAGCCTTTCCAGCCTGCTGCTGGCGACGCTTGCCCCGGTCGGTCATGGCGCCATGCTCGATGGCCTGCAAGGCCAATTGCTGATCCTCAACCAGATTATTCACCTGGCCTGCGTCGGTGCGTGGCTTGGTGGCTTGATGTTGCTGGTGATGATCTTGCGCCAACCGGCCAATCATCCCTTGAGCGCGATATTGCAACGCTTCAGCGGGATCGGTTACGCCTTGGTGGCGGGACTGGTGATGACCGGGCTGATCAACGTGCGGGTATTGACCGGCATGTTCTGGCCGACGCCATTGCTGTCCGGGTTTGCGCTGATCCTGTTGATCAAGGTTGTGCTGGTGATCGGGATGCTGGGGTTGGCGCTGTTCAATTGGCTGCGGGTCAAGGATTGCCAGCAGCGCCTGGGACAGTTGCGTGCCAGCGTCATGCTGGAGTGGTTGCTGGGGATTGGCGCGGTGGCAGCGGTTTCGCTACTGGGCACCATGCCGCCAATGATTACCGCCTGAACACAAATCCAATGTGGGAGCCCTGTGGCGAGGGGGCTTGCCCCCGTTTGAGTGCGTAGCGCTCACAAGATTTTTGCTACAACAGACATTTTGGGGCTGCTTCGCAGCCCAACGGGGGCAAGCCCCCTCGCCACAGGTCGCTCCTACAAAGACCGTGTTAATCAGGGGTGATCGCGGCAGCGGTATCAATACTCACCACCACCGACATCCCCGGTCGCAACCGCTCGCTCTGTTCCTGATCGGCATCGACGGTGATCCGCACCGGCACCCGCTGGGCGATCTTGACGAAGTTGCCGGTGGCGTTGTCGGCCTGGAGCAAGCTGAACTCGGACCCTGTGGCCGGTGAAATCCGCTGTACCCGTCCGTGGAATTGACGATGGCTCAGCGCATCGACCGTGAAGCTCACCGGCTGGCCAACCCGCACGTTGTCCATCTGGGTTTCCTTCATGTTGGCGATTACCCACAGCTGATTCGGCACCAGCGCCATCAGCTGCGCCCCGGAGTTAACGTAGGCGCCGAGGCGCACGCCGATCTGCCCGAGTTGCCCATCGAGCGGCGCCACTACGCGGGTGTTCGACAGGTCGATCCGTGCCAGTTGCACCGCCGCTTCAGCGTTGGCCACCGCGGCTTCCAGGGAGCCGCGATTGACGATCACCGTTTGCAGATCCTGCCGGGAGATTTCCAGATTGGCCTGGGCCTGCGCCACGGCGGCAATGGTCTGCGCATTGGCGGCCAGGGTCACGTCCAGTTCGCGTTTCGACACCGAGCCATCGCTGACCAGCTCTTTGTTACGGCGCAAATCCGCTTCACTTTTGCGCAACTGTGCCTGGGCGTCGGCGACCGCGGCCTGACGCAACTTGATGGTCGCTTCGGCGCTGTTGCGTTGCTGCACCACGTTGGCCAGCGCGGCTTTCTCCACCGCCAATTGCGCCAGGGATTGATCGAGGCGCTGCTTGTAGATGCGGTCGTCGAGGCGCACCAGCAAATCCCCGGCCTTCACAAACTGAAAATCCTGCACCGGCACTTCGTACACGTAACCGCTGAGCTGCGGGCCGATGATCGTCACCTGGCCCCGCACCAGCGCGTTTTCCGTGGTCTCGACCGCGCTGCTGAACGGCGGCAGTTGCCAGGCGTATAACACGATCAGCACGCCGACGATGGCAATCGCCGCAAAGCCCAGGGACGAGATGATCCGCACCCGCAGCGAACGCGGTGCGGTGGCCGGCGAGGACGGCGGCGCCTGGTCTTCCGGGGTGGCGGCGATGGCGTTGGTGGTCGTGGTCGGTTCGGTCATGAAGAAGTGGCACCGCTGTTTTTTACGGTTGGAGTGGCAGGCGCCGGGGTGACGGTAGTGCTCATCAGCCACAGGGCGCGAATGGAAATCCAGATCATGGTCAGCACCGCGATCACGGCAATCAGCATGAACACATCGTTATAGGCTAGAACATTGGCCTCGCGGGTGGCCGCCGTGGCCAGGCTGCGAATGCCCTGCAGGTTGCGCAGGCTCGGGTCGGCGATCACCGAGCCGACCGCGTTGCCACCGCTCTGTACCCGCGCCGCCACTCGCGGATCGAGCAGGGTCAGCTGCTCGACGATGTGGCTGGAGTGAAACTTCTCGCGCACGATCTGGAACGTCCCAAGTAATGCCGCGCCGATCAACCCGCCGAGGTTCTGGCAGATACCGAACAGCACCGAGAAACTTACCAGGTTACGCGGGCTGGTCAGCACGTTGCGCATACCGTAAAGCATGGTCGGCCCGAGGAAAAACGTCCCGCCGAAGGCCAGCAGGAACTGGCTGAAATACAGGTTTTCCGGGCGGGTCAGGTTGTTCGAATAACTGTCCATCACCGAACCGACCGCCATCAGCGCGAGAGAGATGTTCAGCGGCATGATCAGGTGTTTGGGATCGATGGTCAGGGCGCTGGTGGCCAGCCCGGCGATACTGCCGATCAACATCACCACATACAGACTGTGCAGCTGCTGACTGCTCATGTTCAGCGCCTGCATGAACCCCACCGCGCCGGTGGATTGCTCCGACGTCACCATGCGAATCAGGATCACCGCCAGGGCCAGGCGAATCATCGCCCCGCTGCCGAGCCAGCGGGTCATCAGCATCGGGTTGCTGCGGTTGTGCTCGATGGCCAGGCCCGTGAGGATCAATACGATCGAGGCCGCCGAGGCCACGCCGATCCACTGCGCTTCGAGCCACCAGTCGATCCGCCCCAAGGACAGCACCGCGCAAAGCAAAGCCACGCCGCTGGCGAGGATGGCGAAGGTCAGGAAGTCGAGTTTTTCGAAGGTCTTGAAGCGATCACCCGGTGGCAGTTTCAGCAGGAATACGCAGCCCAGGGACAACAGCGCCATGCCCAGTTCGAACAGATACAAGCCGCGCCATTCGGCGATTTGCAGCAGGTCTTCGGAAAACAACCGCGCCATCGGCAACGCCAGTTGCGAGGTCCCGAGACCCAATACCAGCGCCTTCATCCGCCACTTCGCCGGGAAGGCCTGGATCATGTAATACAGACCCAGCGAAGTCAGTGCCGCGCCGACCATGCCGTGGGCCGCGCGCACGGCAATCGCCGAATTCAGGTCGTTGACGAACAAATGGCCGAAGGTCACCAGCGCATAGAGCATCAGGAACACTTCGGTGAACGCCCGCAAGCCGAACTGCTGACGAAACTTCACCAGCAGCAGGTTCATCGACACATTGGTCATCACATAGGCCGCCGGCAACCAGGCCATCTCGGCGGTGGTCGCCCCTAACGCGCCTTGCAGGTAAGGCAGGTTGGCGATCACCAGCGAGTTGCCGAGGCCACCGGTCAATGCCACCAGCAAACCCACCAGCGCGTAGGCCAGCCGCTTGGTGTTGGAGTGCAACGGCGTTGAAGGCGAACCGGGCAGGCTGGGGCGCTCATGAGGCTGCCAGTCGCGCGGGGTGTAGTGATCCATTCAATGGCCTTGTTTCGGAATAGTCGTCAGTTTGCCGGAAAATCTCAGCCGAAACACAAAACCCCTGTGGGAGCGAGCCTGCTCGCGATGACGGATTGTCAGCTGATTTCAATGTTGAATGTCAGACCGCTATCGCGAGCAGGCTCGCTCCCACAAGGTGGACGATGTGATCGTACAACTTGTGATTGACATTCCTGCAAAGCCTCGCAAATAATCGCCGCCAATGTTGTACGACGACGTATGACAAAAAATAAAAACAACAAAAGTCAGGGAGCGTTACTGTGAGCAGACTCGCCCGCAATTCCTTCACCAGCACCCCTCGCCCCACCTTCGCCCGTCGCCATACTCTCAGCCTGATCGGTTGCAGCAGCCTGGCCTTCGTCCTGCCCATGACCAGCCAGGCCGAAGGTTTCGTCGATGACGCCAAGGCCACGCTGAACCTGCGTAACGCCTACATCAATCGCAACTTCACCAACCCGAACAATGCCCAGGGCAAGGCTGAAGAGTGGACGCAAAACTTCATCCTCGACGCTAAATCCGGCTTCACCCAAGGCCCCATCGGTTTCGGCGTGGATGTGCTTGGTATGTACTCGCAGAAGCTCGACGGCGGTAAGGGCACGGGCGGCACACAATTGCTGCCGATCCATGATGACGGTCGCCCCGCGGACAATTTCGGTCGTCTGGGTGTGGCGCTGAAAGCCAAGGTCTCGAAAACCGAATTGAAGGTCGGCGAATGGATGCCGGTGCTGCCGATCCTGCGCTCCGATGATGGTCGTTCTCTGCCGCAAACCTTTCGCGGCGGCCAGGTCACCTCTACCGAGCTCAGCGGCCTGACGCTCTATGGCGGGCAGTTCCGCGGCAACAGCCCGCGTAATGATGCGAGCATGGAAGACATGTCGATGAACGGCAGAGGCGCGTTTACCTCCGACCGCTTCAACTTCGGCGGCGGCGAGTATGCGTTCAATGAAAAGCGTACGCAGGTCGGCGTCTGGTACGCGGAACTCAGCGACATTTATCAGCAGCAGTATTTCAACCTGAGCCACAGCCAGCCCATGGGCGATTGGACCCTGGGGGCCAACCTCGGTTACTTCATCGGCAAGGAAGATGGCAGCGCGCTGGCCGGCGACCTCGACAACAAAACCGCGTTCGCCCTGCTCTCGGCCAAATACGGCGGCAACACCTTCTATGTCGGCCTGCAAAAACTCACCGGCGACAACGCCTGGATGCGCGTCAACGGCACCAGCGGCGGCACGCTGGCCAACGACAGCTACAACGCCAGCTATGACAACGCCAAGGAACGCTCCTGGCAGGTGCGCCACGACTACAACTTCGTCGCCCTCGGCATCCCCGGCCTGACGCTGATGAACCGCTACATCAGCGGCGATAACGTGCACACCGGAGCGATCACCGACGGCAAGGAATGGGGCCGCGAATCGGAACTGGCCTACACCGTGCAAAGCGGCGCGCTGAAGAGCCTCAACGTCAAATGGCGCAACGCGACCATCCGCCGCGATTTCAGCACCAACGAATTTGATGAGAACCGCATCTTTATCAGCTACCCGATTTCGTTGTTGTAAGGCGCGAAGCCTGCGTTCAGATGTATCAGCTGTCGAGCTCGCGAGGCTGCGTTCGGCTGTAGCTGCTGTCGAGCTCGCGAGGCTGCGTTCGGCTGTAGCAGCTGTCGAGCTCGCGAGGCTGCGTTCGGCTGCGAAGCAGTCGCAAACCCTGAATGCACGGTGTGTCTGACGGACCGCAGTGCCTGATTTTACGGCTGCTGCGCAGCCGAACGCAGGCTTCGCCAGCTGCTACAAAAGAGTGTCGCGGTTGAAATTACTGAACTGACTGGCATTGGGGCTTGCTCTCTGGCCACAGGTTCAGTGCACTCATCGGATGAACATGACCCTCCGTCAATTTCAACCAAAGTCGCGTTGACAAGCACCGGAAAGCCTAACAATACTTCGACCAAGTCATACGACAACCTACAACAAACCCAACAACTACAATTTTCTGTTCAGGGATTTACATGACGACCACATCCCCATTCAATCGCCTGCTCCTGACCGGCGCCGCCGGTGGCCTCGGTAAAGTCCTGCGCGAACGCCTGCGACCTTACGCCAACGTACTCCGTCTGTCGGACATCGCCGACATGGCGCCAGCCATTGATGATCGCGAAGAAGTCGTGCCGTGCGACCTCGCCGACAAGCAAGCGGTGCATCAACTGGTCGAAGGCGTGGATGCGATCCTGCACTTCGGCGGCGTGTCGGTGGAGCGTCCGTTCGAAGAGATTCTCGGCGCCAATATCTGCGGCGTGTTCCATATCTACGAAGCGGCCCGTCGCCATGGCGTGAAACGGGTGATTTTCGCCAGTTCCAACCACGTCATCGGCTTTTACAAGCAGGACGAAACCCTCGACGCCCACTCCCCTCGCCGCCCGGACAGCTATTACGGCTTGTCCAAGTCCTACGGCGAAGACATGGCCAGTTTCTACTTCGATCGCTATGGCATCGAAACCGTCAGCATCCGCATCGGCTCCTCGTTCCCGGAACCACAGAACCGCCGAATGATGAGCACCTGGCTGAGCTTCGACGACATGACCCAACTGCTCGAACGCGCGTTGTACACCCCGAATGTCGGCCACACCGTGGTGTACGGCATGTCCGACAACAAGAGCATCTGGTGGGACAACCGATTCGCGGCGCACCTGGGTTATACGCCACAGGACACGTCCGAAGTCTTCCGCGAAAAAATCGAAGCCCAACCAATGCCCGCCGAGGATGATCCGGCCCGGGTTTATCAGGGTGGTGCCTTTGTCGCGGCCGGGCCGTTCGGCGACTGAGCCCTCGCCAATCCCCACATAACAAAGCCAAGGGAATGCGTTGCCATGCAAGCCGAATTGATTGTCGATGCCCGCAATGCGGTCGGTGAAAGCCCGGTGTGGGTCCCCGAGGAAAACGCCCTGTACTGGGTCGATATTCCGACCGGTGGATTACAGCGCTGGAATGCCGACAGCGGACACGTTCACGCCTGGAAAGCCCCGCAAATGCTCGCCTGCATCGCTCGTCACAGTGCGGGTGGCTGGGTCGCCGGCATGGAAAGCGGATTCTTTCACCTGCACCCGCACAACGATGGCAGCCTCGACAGCGAACTGCTGGCCCACGTCGATCACGCCCGCCCCGACATGCGCCTGAACGATGGCCGCTGTGATCGCCAGGGCCGTTTCTGGGCCGGCAGCATGGTGTTGAACATGGGCGCCAACGCCGCCGACGGCACGCTCTATCGCTACAGTGCCGGACAACCCGGGCCGCTCGAAGCCCGACTCAGCGGTTTCATCGTGCCCAACGGCCTGGGCTTCAGCCCGGACGGCAAGACCATATACCTCTCGGATTCACACCCGAATGTGCAGCAGATTTGGGCTTTCGATTACGACATCGACAGCGGCACGCCGTCCAACCGTCGGCTGTTCGTCGACATGCATCACTTCCTTGGCCGCCCCGATGGCGCAGCAGTGGATGCCGAAGGTTGTTATTGGATCTGCGCCAACGACGCCGGGTTGATTCACCGTTTCACCCCCGATGGCCGACTGGATCGTTCCCTCCCCGTGCCGGTGAAGAAACCGACCATGTGCGCCTTCGGTGGCAGCCAGCTCGACACCCTGTTTGTGACCTCGATCCGCCCCGCTGACGACCATGACGAACAGTCGCTGGCCGGCGGCGTGTTCGCCCTCAACCCCGGCGTCAAAGGCTTGCCGGAACCCGTGTTCAACGAATTGCTTTAACCCCCTCCGCTGCATCGCTGTGCCTTGAATAAAAAAAACAACAAGACTGGAGACACAACCCATGGACTTCAAACGCACCTTGCTCGCCGCCGCACTTCCCATCACTGCAGCACTCACCTTCACCCTCAGCAGCGCCGCCCAGGCACTGGAAATCAAATTCGCCGACATCCACCCCGCCGGTTACCCGACCGTGGTCGCCGAGGAACAACTGGGTAAAACCCTGGTGACCGACAGCAACGGCAAGCTGACTTTCAAGATGTTTGCCGGCGGTGTGCTCGGTTCGGAAAAAGAGGTCATCGAACAGGCTCAGGTCGGCGCTATTCAGATGGCTCGGGTCAGCCTCGGCATCGTCGGGCCGGTAGTGCCGGACGTGAACGTGTTCAACATGCCGTTCGTGTTCCGCGACCAGGCGCACATGCGCAAAGTCATCGACGGTGAGGTCGGCGATGAGATCCTCGACAAGATCACCAACTCCGAATTCAACCTGGTCGCCCTGGCCTGGATGGACGGCGGCACGCGCAATATCTACACCAAAAAACCGGTACGCAGCCTCGCCGACCTCAAAGGCATGAAGATCCGCGTGCAGGGCAATCCGATGTTCATCGACACCATCAACGCCATGGGCGGCAACGGCATTGCCATGGACACCGGCGAGATCTTCAGTGCGTTGCAGACCGGGGTGATCGACGGCGCGGAAAACAACCCGCCAACCCTGCTCGAACACAACCACTACCAAAACGCCAAGTTCTACAGCCTGACCGGGCACCTGATCCTGCCCGAGCCGATCGTGATGTCGAAAATCACTTGGGAAAAACTCAGCCCCGACCAGCAAGTGCTGGTGAAAAAAGCCGCCAAAGCCGCACAGGCCCAGGAGCGCACGCTGTGGGATGCGAAGTCGGCCAGCAGTGAAGAAAAACTCAAGGCTGCCGGCGTCGAGTTCATCACCGTCGACAAAAAACCTTTCTATGAAGCCACGGCTTCGGTCCGGGAAAAATACGGCGCGCCTTACGCCGATCTGATCAAGCGCATCGAAGCCGTTCAGTAACCCTCCCTGCATTCATGAAAGGCCCGGCACCGTTGACGAGTGGATCGTCAGCGGCGCCCGGTTACGGTGAAACCCGATGAAGAATCTGCTGCTGCGCATCAACGACAGGATTTACATGACCTGCATCTGGGTCGCCGGCCTGTCGGTCCTGACCATTGCCCTGATCATTCCCTGGGGCGTCTTCGCCCGTTACGTCCTCGGCACCGGTTCAAGCTGGCCCGAGCCCACCGCGATTTTGCTGATGATGGTCTTCACCTTCATCGGCGCCGCCGCCAGTTATCGCGCCGGTGCGCACATGGCCGTGGCCATGCTCACCGACCGCATGCCCCCCGAACTGCGCAAGACCATGAGCATCGTTTCGCAGCTGCTGATGGCGACCATTTGCCTGTTCATGGCCATCTGGGGCACCAAGCTCTGTATGTCCACCTGGAACCAGTTCATGAGCTCTCTGCCCACTCTGCGCGTGGGCATCACCTACATGCCGATTCCCGTGGGCGGTGTGCTGACGCTGATTTTCGTGCTGGAAAAACTCTTGCTCGGTGACCAGAGCAACCGTCGGGTCGTGCGTTTCGACCTGGTTGAAGAAAGCGAAGGTGCCGCATAAATGGACGCTCTGATTCTGCTCGGCAGTTTTATCGCTTTGATCCTGATCGGCATGCCGGTCGCCTACGCCTTGGGGCTTTCTGCCCTGATCGGTGCGTGGTGGATCGACATCCCGTTCCAGGCGCTGATGATTCAGGTCGCCGGTGGCGTTAACAAATTCTCGTTGCTGGCGATCCCGTTCTTCGTACTCGCAGGGGCGATCATGGCCGAGGGCGGCATGTCCCGCAGACTGGTGGCTTTTGCCGGAGTGTTGGTGGGGTTCGTGCGCGGCGGGTTGTCGCTGGTGAACATCATGGCCTCGACCTTCTTCGGCGCGATTTCCGGCTCTTCGGTGGCGGACACGGCGTCGGTCGGTTCGGTGCTGATTCCGGAAATGGAGCGTCGCGGCTACCCGCGGGATTTCTCCACCGCAGTGACGGTCAGCGGTTCGGTGCAAGCCCTGCTGACGCCACCCAGCCATAACTCAGTGCTCTACTCGCTGGCCGCTGGCGGGACCGTTTCGATTGCTTCGCTGTTCATGGCCGGCGTAGTGCCGGGCCTGCTGATGAGCGCGTGCCTGATGGTGCTGTGCCTGATCTTCGCCAGAAAGCGCAACTACCCCAAGGGCGAAGTCATTCCGCTCAAGGAGGCACTGAAAATCTGCGGTGAAGCGATGTGGGGCATGATGGCGATGGTCATCATTCTCGGCGGCATTCTCTCGGGCATCTTCACCGCCACCGAATCGGCGGCGATCGCGGTGTTGTGGTCGTTCTTCGTCACCATGTTCATTTACCGCGACTACAAGTGGAGTGAGCTGCCCAAGTTGATGCACCGCACGGTGCGCACTATCTCGATCGTGATGATCCTGATCGGCTTCGCCGCCAGCTTCGGCTACATCATGACGCTGATGCAGATCCCGGCGAAGATCACCACGATGTTCCTGACCCTGTCGGACAACCGTTACGTGATCCTGATGTGCATCAACGTGATGCTGCTATTACTCGGCACGGTGATGGACATGGCGCCGCTGATCCTTATTCTCACGCCGATCCTGATGCCGGTGATTCTGGGCATTGGCGTGGACCCGGTGCAGTTCGGCATGATCATGCTGGTGAACCTGGGGATCGGATTGATCACACCGCCGGTGGGCGCGGTACTGTTTGTCGGCTCGGCGGTGGGCAAGGTCAGTATCGAAAGCACGGTGAAAGCGCTGCTGCCGTTCTACGGCGTGCTGTTCCTGGTGCTGATGGCCGTGACTTACATTCCCGCCATTTCACTGTGGTTGCCGCATTTGGTGTTGTGACCTCAAAAGATCGCAGCCTTCGGCAGCTCCTACAGGATTTGTGTTCGTCCGATATTTCACGGGTGTGCGCGATTCCAATGTAGGAGCTGCCGCAGGCTGCGATCTTTTCAACCATTCAACGCAGGGCGAAAATCATGACCCTCAACACCCTCGAACTCGAAGACGAACTCACCCGCCTCACCCTCGCCCCCGAACTCGGTGCGAGCATCGTCAACTGGACGGTACGCAGCACCGGCCAACCGCTGTTGCGCCACAGTGACCAACACGCCTTGAACACCGGCCTGCCCCGCAAACTCGCCTGCTATCCCCTGGCGCCATGGTCGAACCGAATCTCGGAGGGTGGTTTCGACTGCCCCGACGGCTGGCTCACGCTGACGCCCAACAGCCTCACCGATCCCCTGCCGATTCATGGCAGTGCCTGGCAACAGCCGTGGCAGATCGTCTCGCATACCCGCGATGAAATCGTCCTGCAACTCGACAGCACCACGCCCTTCGCTTATCGCGCAAGGCAACGTTTTCATCTGAGCGAGGGCAAGCTGAACATTAATTTGCAGGTCACCCATCTGGCCGAACACGCCGCCTGGCATGGGCTCGGTTTGCATCCCTACTTCCCGCGCGCTGCAGGCACTCGGTTGCAGACGCAGGCGCGACAGGTCTGGTTGTGCGACAGCACAAAACTGCCAACACAACTCACTTCGATACCCAAGGATTGGGACTTCAGCCAGCCCCGGGCATTACCCGAAACACTGGTGGACAACGGCTTTTGCGAATGGGACGGCCACTGCCTGATCCAGCAACCCGAGCTGGGTTATGAACTGGAGTGCCAGGCCACCGGCAGCGACTACTACCTGCTCTACTGCCCCGTAGGCCTGGAATTTTTCTGCATCGAACCGGTAAGCCATCCGGTCAACGCCCATCACTTGCCGGGTCGGCCAGGGTTGCGTTTGCTGGAACAAGGCCAATCTGCCGAACTCGGTTTCAGCCTGCGCTATCGCTACGCCAACAGCTGAGTCAGCACCGCGCGCAACTTGCCGGGCTTCACTGGTTTGTTCAGCAGCGGCGCGTCGAGGCGCTGCAATGAGCGCCGGCACTGGTCGGTGCGGTCGGCGGTGATGATCACCGCCGGAATCGCCTGGCTGAAATGCTCGCGCAAATGCCGGACCACCTCACAACCCACCACCCCGTGGTCCAGGTGATAGTCCGCCAGAATCAGTTCCGGCGCCTGCCCCTGCAAAGCCACCAGCGCGGTGGCCTCGTCGGTGGCGGTGACCACTTCGCAGCCCCACTGCCCGAGTAGCGCGCTCATGCTTTCAAGAATGCTGACTTCGTTGTCCAGCACCAACAGACGCCGGCCCGGCAACGGGTTGCCGGTGCTCGGTTGCGGTGCGGCCAGACTGATCGGCAGTGGAATCTCATGGGAAATCGGTACTTCGATGCTGAACATCGAACCGCGCCCCGGCAGCGAATGAACCTGAATCCTGTAGTCGAGGATCTTGGCGATGCGTTCGACAATCGCCAGTCCCAGACCCACGCCCTTGCGATCGGCGGCGCGCCCGACGTCCAGTTGGTTGAACTCGAGGAAGATCGAGTCAAGACGATCCGCCGGAATCCCGCGCCCGGTGTCCCAGACTTCGATACGCAGCGCATCGCCCCGGCGTCTTGCCCCCAGCAGAATGCAGCCCTCGTCGGTGTAGCGGCAGGCATTGCTGAGGAAGTTGCGCAGGATTCGGGTCATCAGGCGCAAGTCGGTATGAATGGCGTAATCGCCCATGTGCACCCGCAGGTTCAACCCGGCTGCCGCGGCCACCGACTGAAACTCCGAGACCAGTGGCGCGAACAATTCGTCGAGGCGGTACAGGGCAATGTCCGGCTTCACAGCGGCCTGATCGAGCCGGGAAATATCCAGCAGATCGGTGAGCAAGTCTTCGGCCCCTTCCAGCGCCTGATGCGTGCGCTCCACCAGCACCTGCTCGACGTCGGGCAGTTTGCGCTCGCGCAAGGTCGAGATCAGCAAACGCGCGGCGTTGAGCGGCTGCAACAGGTCGTGGCTGGCGGCGGCGAGGTATTTGTCCTTGCTGCGATTGGCGGCTTCGGCAGCATCACGGGCATCGCGCAAGGCTTCTGCGATCTGTTTGCGCTGGGTGATCTGCTGTTGCAGATTGCGGTTGGCGTCCAGTAACTCGTTGGTGCGCGCGGTGACCCGCTGCTCCAGTTGGTCATTGAGTTGTTGCAGGCGTTGCTGAGCGAGTTTTCGTTCGGTGATATCGGCGACAAAGCCCTCCACCAAACCTTCCTGATCCGGTTTGAGCAGCAAGTTCATCAGTACGTCGAGGACGCTGCCGTCCTTGCGCCGCAGCTGAGTTTCATAGCCCAGCAGGCTGCGCTCGCGCTGGAGGATTTCGCCGATGCTTTCCAGCTCTTGCGCCCCGCCGACGAACAGCGTATCCGCCAGGTCCGTCAGAGAAAACAGCACCTCCTGCGGGTCCTGATAGCCAAGCATCCGCGCCAATGCCGGATTGGCGGCGCGCATGCCTTCCAGCAGGCTGGCCTGGAAGATCCCGTGTACCGCGTTTTCGAACAGCCATTTGTAGCGGTTGCGTTCGGTTTCCAGTTCATCCAGGCGCGCAGCCAGTTCCGGGTAATGACTCTTGCGCGCCGAGTGGTTGCCTAAGCCGAGTAACCCGGCCAGCGCCCGTTGTTGCTCGTCAGAGGGCTTCGCCATAGACGACCTCGACGTCGCGCTGACTGGATTCGCGCGGGTTGGTAAGGATGCACGGGTCGTGCATGGCGTGTTGCGACAGGAACGGAATGTCCGCCGTACTCACCCCGTGCAGGCCCAGGGTTTCGTGGAAGCCGATGGCGTGTTTGAGGGCGATCAAGTGTTCGACCAGCCGCCCGCAAATCTGCCGGTGATTGAGGCCACGGCAATCAATACCGAACGTCTCGGCGATCACCTTGAAGCGCTCCGGCGCCGAGCTGTAGTTGAACGCCACCACGTGTTCCACCAGCACCGCATTGCACAGGCCATGGGGCAGATCGAGGAAGCCGCCGAGGCTGTGGGACATGGCGTGCACCGCGCCAAGAATCGCGTTGGAGAACGCCAGCCCGGCCTGCATGCTGCCGAGCATGATTTTTTCCCGCAGGGCGATGTCGCTCGGGTTGGCGATCATTTGCACCAGATTGCCGTTGATCAGCCGCATCGCCTCCAGCGCATGAGGGTCGGTGAGCGGCCCGTGACCGGTGGAGACGAAGGCTTCGATGGCATGGACCAACGCGTCGATGCCGGTACAGGCCGACAGAAACGGATCCATGCTCAGCGTGGTTTCCGGATCGATCAGCGACACGTCGGGCACCGCAGCCTTGCTGACGATGGAGAATTTCATGCGTTCTTGCTGATTGGAGATGATCACGAACTGCGACACGTCGGCCGAAGTGCCGGCGGTGGTCGGGATCAGGATCAGCGGCGGGCTGGGCATGCGCAACATGTCCACGCCCTCGAATTCGAGGATGTTGCGTCCGTGGGCGACGACGATGCCGATGCCTTTGCCGCAGTCCATCGGGCTGCCGCCGCCGATCGCCACGATCACATCGCAGTGATTCTCCCGGTACAGCTCGGCGCCGAGCATGACCTCTTCGATCCGCGGGTTGGGCGAAACGTCGCTATATAGAAAGTAATCGATGCCCTGGGCTTGCAGGCTGGCCTCGACATCTGCGACCCAACCGGCGGCAATCACACCGGGGTCGCTGACCACCAGCACCTTGCGGGCACCGAAGGTCTTGGCGTAGTTGCCGACGTTATGCCGACAGCCGGCACCGAAGATGATTTCAGGCGAAACGAATTTACGCAGCTGGCTGAGATTCTGGCTCATTGGAAAGCCTGTTTTTA
Organism: Pseudomonas sp. BF-R-26; assembly: GCF_019947395.1. Taxonomy (NCBI): domain Bacteria; kingdom Pseudomonadati; phylum Pseudomonadota; class Gammaproteobacteria; order Pseudomonadales; family Pseudomonadaceae; genus Pseudomonas; species Pseudomonas sp. BF-R-26. The sequence continues at coordinate 92,873 of NZ_JAGYGK010000018.1, forward strand.
TTGTTTTGGAAGGTAAAGTCCACACTAAAGCATCCGGCTGCGAATGCAATCAGACCAATGGATAGCGAGCCAGCCCAGGGGTGCACTCCGATTTCAGATTCACTGAAAATCCCTGTGGGAGCGGGCTTATGTGGCGAGGGGGCTTGCCCCCGTTGGGTCGCGGAGCGGCCCCAAAATCAGAAGCTCCGGGACTGCTACGCAGTCCAACGGGGGCAAGCCCCCTCGCCACATAAGCCCGCTCCCACAGGGTTCTGTGTTCACAACTCATCCGCTATAGATCAGCCGCGAAGCCTTTTCATTACGCAAGGTCAGGTGCTCCATGCCCTGCCCCGGCGCGTCGGCTTCATCCCGGGCCTTGAGAATAACGTCGTGGTGCGGCGATTTGCTGCACACCGGGTCGGCGTTGCTCGCGTCACCCGTAAGCATGAACGCCTGGCAACGGCAGCCGCCGAGGTCATTGTGCTTTTCATCGCAGGAACGGCACGGCTCTTTCATCCAGTCATCGCCGCGAAAACGGTTGAAGCCGAACGAGTCGTTCCAAATGTGCGCGATGCTGTGCTCGCGCACGTTGGGAAACTGCACCGGCAACTGGCGGGCGCTATGACAAGGCAATGCCGTGCCGTCCGGGGTGATGTCGAGAAACAGGTTGGCCCAGCCATTCATGCAGGTTTTTGGGCGTTCTTCGTAGTAATCCGGGGTCACGAAGATCAGCTTGCACGGATGGCCCTCGGCCTCAAGCCGCTGGCGGTATTCATTGGTGATGCGCTCGGCGCGCTGCAACTGTTCGCGGGTCGGCAGCAGGCCGACGCGGTTGAGTTCAGCCCAACCGTAGAACTGGCACGTCGCCAACTCGACGAAATCCGCTTCCAGCTCCAGGCACAGTTCGATGATCTGCGCGATCTGGTCGATGTTGTGCCGATGGGTGACGAAGTTCAGCACCATCGGGTAGCCCTGGGCTTTCACCGCCCGGGCCATGGCCAGTTTCTGGGCGAAGGCCTTGCGCGAGCCGGCGAGCAGATTGTTCACCTCTTCATCGGCGGCCTGAAAACTGATCTGGATATGGTCCAGCCCGGCGATCTTGAAGTCGCGGACCTTCTGTTCGGTCAAGCCGATGCCCGAGGTGATCAGGTTAGTGTAGTAACCCATGTCCCGCGCGGCCTTGATCAGCTCGGCCAGGTCCTGGCGCACCAACGGCTCGCCACCGGAAAAACCCAGTTGCGCAGCGCCCATCTCCCGCGCTTCGCGGAACACCCGAATCCATTCTTCTGTGCTCAACTCCTCACCCTGTTGGGCGAAGTCCAGCGGGTTGGAGCAATACGGGCATTGCAGCGGGCAACGATAGGTCAGCTCCGCCAACAACCACAGCGGTGGGCCGGGTTGCTGTTCGATCAGGCTCACAGGGTGATCCCCCGGTGCCAGACCTGCTCGGTGGTGACGGTGTGGTACGGCGGGCGATCCAGCTCATAAGCCATGCTCATCGCGTCGAGCATGCTCCACAATACATCGAGTTTGAACTGCAGAATCTCCAGCATGCGTTGCTGGCCTTCGACCGTGACGTAGTGCGCCAGGGTGATGCGCAAACCATGCTCGACATCGCGCCGCGCCTGGCTCAGCCGCGTACGGAAATAGTCGTAACCGGCCGGATCGATCCATGGGTAATGGGTGGGCCAGGCGTCGAGCCGGGACTGGTGGATTTGTGGCGCGAACAGTTCGGTCAGGGAACTGCTGGCCGCTTCTTGCCAGCGAGCGCGACGGGCAAAATTGACGTAGGCGTCCACGGCGAAACGTACGCCCGGCAGCACCAGCTCTTGCGAGAGGATTTGTTCGCGATCCAGCCCCACTGCTTCGCCCAATCGTAGCCACGCTTCGATGCCGCCTTCACTGCCGGGGACGCCGTCATGGTCGAGGATCCGTTGCAGCCATTCCCGGCGCACGTCGCGATCCGGGCAATTGGCAAGGATAGCGGCATCCTTGAGCGGGATGTTCACCTGGTAATAGAAGCGATTGGCGACCCAGCCCTGAATCTGCTCGCGGGTGGCGCGCCCGGCGTACATGGCTTGGTGGAACGGGTGGTGGATGTGGTAATAGGCACCCTTGGCGCGCAGGGCTGCTTCGAATTCGGCGGGGGTCATGGGAGTGTCAGTCATTGCGGTTCTCCGGGGAATAACCGTTGGGTTCTGCGGTGTCTGGTCTGGCCTCATCGCGGGCAAACCCGCTCCCACAGGATTTAGGTGAGCCCTGTGGGAGCGGGCTTGCCCGCGAAGGGGCCATCCGCTACAGCTCAATACTCATGCCGTCATAAGCCACTTCAATCCCACGCCGCTCCAGCAATGCGCGCTCGGCCGAGTCTTCATCGAGGATCGGGTTGGTGTTGTTGATGTGGATCAGCACCTTGCGCTGGCGCTTGAAGCCCTCCAGCACGTCGAGCATGCCGCCGGGGCCGCTTTGCGGCAGGTGGCCCATTTCGCTGCCCAGGCTCTGACCGACTTCGCACACGCGCATTTCATCGTCGCGCCACAGCGTGCCGTCCAGCAGCAGGCAGTCGGCGCGCCGCATCCAGCTCAATACCTCGGCGTCGACTTGCCCCAGTCCCGGGGCATAGAAAACCGATGCACCGCTGCGCAGGTCTTCGATGAATAGGCCAATGGTGTCGCCCGGCTGCGGATTGCCACGATTGGGCGAGTACGGCGGTGCATTGCTGACCAACGGAATCGCGCGAAACTGCAGGTGTGGGCAGGCCGCGATACTGAACGGCTCACGATCCAGTTCGATGGGTTGCCACTGCAAGCCACCGTTCCAGTGTTTGAGCATGGTGAACAAGGGAAAGCCGCTGCTCAGGTCTTCGTGAACCCGCTCAGTGCACCAGACCGAATGCGGGCAGCCTTCGCGCAGGCTCAACAGCCCGGTGCAATGGTCGATCTGACTGTCCAGCAGAACGACGCCGGCAATCGCCGTGTCACGCAAGCGTCGGGCTGGCTGCATCGCCGGGAAGCTTTCGAGTTGCGCGCGAATATCCGGTGAAGCATTGCAGAGCACCCACTCCACACCGTCGTCGCTCAGGGCAATGGACGACTGCGTGCGGCGTTGTGCGCGCAGATTGCCGTTGCGCATAGCGGCGCATTGACGGCAGTTGCAGTTCCATTGCGGAAAACCGCCGCCAGCGGCGGAACCGAGAACGCGGATGTGCATGGAATGCCTCCAGAAGGCAGGCCCGGCCAACGCGACGGCTGACCGGGCAATCAATCAACGGTTGGCGAAATACATCGTCACTTCGAAGCCAATGCGCAGATCGGTAAACGCGGGTTTATTCCACATGGGTCAATCCTCTTCTTGTGCCGGACGATTCCGGTAAAGCCATTAATGCACGGGGGATGAGATGACCGAATGCTACTTTCGAAGGAGGTTGTGGGGTGCGTTGGTAGGGGGTGTTGCGCAGATCATTAGCACCACACAAAACCCTGTGGGAGCGGGCTTATGTGGCGAGGGGGCTTGCCCCCGTTGGGTCGCGGAGCGGCCCCAAAACCAGAAGTTCCGGGACTGCTACGCAGTCCAACGGGGGCAAGCCCCCTCGCCACACAAGCCCGCTCCCACAAGTTTCAATGATGTTCTTGCGGGTTAGAAGAACCCCAACGGATTGATGTCGTAGCTCACCAGCAGGTTTTTGGTCTGTTGGTAATGGTCGAGCATCATCTTGTGGTTCTCACGGCCGACACCGGATTTCTTGTAGCCACCGAACGCGGCGTGGGCCGGGTACAGGTGGTAGCAGTTGGTCCAGACGCGCCCGGCCTTGATCGCCCGGCCCATGCGGTAGGCGCGGTTGATGTCGCGGGTCCACAGGCCGGCGCCGAGGCCGAACTCGCTGTCGTTGGCAATCGCCAGGGCTTCGGCTTCGTCCTTGAAGGTGGTGATACCCACCACCGGGCCGAAGATTTCTTCCTGGAACACACGCATTTTGTTGTGACCCTTGAGCAGGGTCGGCTGGATGTAATAGCCGGTCGACAAATCGCCTTCAAGGCGCTCAGCCGCGCCGCCGGTGAGCAGTTCGGCGCCCTCCTCCTGAGCGATTTTCAGGTACGAGAGGATCTTGTCGTATTGCTGCTCGGACGCCTGGGCGCCGACCATCGTTTCGGTGTCCAGCGGGTTGCCGCGCTTGATCTTGACGATCTTCTTCATCACCTCGGCCATGAACGGCTCGTAGATCGATTCCTGCACCAGCGCCCGGGACGGACAGGTGCAGACTTCGCCCTGGTTGAAGAACGCCAGCACCAGGCCTTCAGCAGCTTTCTCGATGAACTGCGGCTCGGCGTTCATGATGTCTTCGAAGAAAATGTTCGGCGATTTGCCGCCCAGTTCAACGGTGCTCGGAATGATGTTCTCGGCGGCGCAATGCATGATGTGCGCGCCCACCGGGGTGGAACCGGTGAAGGCGATCTTGGCGATACGCTTGCTGGTGGCTAGCGCCTCACCGGCTTCGCGACCGAAACCCTGGACGATGTTCAGCACGCCGGCCGGCAGCAAGTCGGCGATCAGCTCGGCGAACACCATGATCGACAGCGGCGTTTGTTCGGCGGGTTTGAGCACGATGCAGTTGCCGGCAGCCAGGGCCGGAGCGAGTTTCCAGGCGGCCATCAGCAGCGGGAAGTTCCACGGGATGATCTGCCCGACCACGCCCAATGGTTCGTGGAAATGATAGGCGGTGGTCAGTTCGTTGATCTCGGCGGCGCCGCCTTCCTGAGCGCGGATGCAACCGGCGAAATAACGGAAGTGGTCGGCAGCCAAAGGCACGTCGGCGTTGAGGGTTTCGCGCACGGCCTTGCCGTTGTCCCAGGTTTCGGTGACGGCGAGGATTTCCAGGTTCTGCTCGATGCGGTCGGCGATTTTCAGCAGCACCAGCGAGCGATCCTGCGCCGAGGTTTTGCCCCAGGCATCGGCGGCGGCATGAGCGGCATCAAGGGCTTTTTCGATGTCGGCGGCGCTGGAGCGCGGGAACTCGGCGATCACTTCACCGGTGACCGGAGAGGTGTTGGTGAAGTACTCGCCGTTGACCGGGGCAACGAATTCGCCGCCGATGAAATTGCCGTAGCGCGGTTTGAAGGAAACGACGGCGCCGGGTGTTCCGGGTTGTGCGTAGATCATGGTGGGCCTCTGTCTGGGTCGATGCCTGTCGAGCCAACAGGCGATGAACCGATAGTAGAGAGCCCCGCCTGCCAGACGAATGCGCCGTTGGCAGGGGGATTCTCGTTATTTGGTAGTAGGTTTGCCCATACGGAACAGGTGATCCTTGTGGCGAGGGGGCTTGCCCCCGTTCGGCTGCGCAGCAGTCGTAAATCCGACCAACGCAGTGGGACAGGAGAAATGCTGGGGCCGCTTCGCGACCCAACGGGGGCAAGCCCCCTCGCCACAAAAGCCCGCTCCCACAGGGGTTATGCGGTGGAGTCAGGTTGATCAGTGCTTGGCAACGAGATCCTTCGGCAACTTGAACGTCCAGAGCATGCCGCCCTGGTTGAAGTCCTTGACGCGCTTGGCCACTTCGCCGCCCCACAGCGGTACCGCGCCGCCCCAGCCGGAGAGCACCGAGACGTATTGTTCGCCGTCCATTTCCCAGGTGATGGGCGAGCCGAGCACGCCGGAACCGGTCTGGAATTCCCAGACTTTCTCGCCAGTCTTGGCATTGAATGCCTGCAGGAAACCTTCCGGCGTACCGGTGAACACCAGGTTGCCCTTGGTGGTCAGCACTCCGCCCCACAGCGGCGCGAAGTTCTTGTGGCGCCAGACTTCCTTGCCGGTTTTCGGGTCGATGGCGCGCAGCACACCGATGTAGTCTTCATTCAACGGTTTGATGGTGAAACCGGCACCGAGGAACGCCGCGCCTTTCTTGTAGGCGATGCCTTCGTTCCAGATGTCCATGCCCCATTCGTTGGACGGCACATAGAACAAGCCGGTGTCGCGGTTGTAGGCCATCGGCATCCAGTTTTTCGCCCCGAGGAACGCTGGCGCGACGAACACCGAACTGCCTTTGGCCTCGGAGCCCGGCGCCCCCGGACGACTGGCGTCGTTGTAGATCGGCCGACCGTTTTTATCCAGGCCGCTGGCCCAGGTGATCTTGTCCACGAACGGGAAGCCGCGAATGAATTTGCCGTTGGTGCGATCCAGCACGTAGAAGAAACCGTTACGGTCCGCCGTGGCTGCGGCTTTGATTTCTTTGCCGCCTTCGTTGTAGTTGAACGACACCAGTTCGTTTACGCCGTCATAGTCCCAACCGTCGTGGGGCGTGCTCTGGAAGTGCCATTTGATCGTGCCGTCATCCGGGTTCAGCGCCAGACGCGAGGACGAGTAGAGGTTGTCGCCAGGACGCAGGTGCGAGTTCCACGGCGCCGGGTTGCCGGTGCCGAACAGCAGCAGGTTGGTTTCCGGGTCGTAGTAGCCGCCCAGCCAGGGCGCCGCGCCGCCGGTTTTCCACAGATCGCCCGGCCAGGTTTTGCCCGCTTCGCCGCCGGAGATGCCGTTTTCTACCGCTTTGCCGTCCTTGTAGACATAACCCATGTGGCCTTCAACGGTTGGTCGGCTCCACAGCAGGTTGCCGTTTTTCGGATCGTAGGCTTCGATCTTGCCCACCACCCCGAACTCGCCACCGGCCACACCGGTAATCAGTTTGCCGTTGATGACCAACGGCGCGGCGCTGATGGAATAGCCTTCCTTGTGGTCGGCGACTTTCTTGCTCCAGACGACTTTGCCGGTGTCTTTGTTCAGGGCCACGAGCTTGGCGTCGAGGGTGCCGAAAATCACCAGATCGCCATACAGCGCGACACCACGGTTGATCACGTCGCAGCACGGACGGATGTCATCGGGCAGGCGCGCGTCGTATTGCCAGAGCTTGCGACCGGTGCGCGCATCCACCGCGAACACACGCGAGTAGGAGCCGGTCATGTACATCACGCCGTCCTTGATCATCGGCTGCGCCTGCTGGCCACGCTGTTTTTCACCGCCGAACGAAAAGGCCCAGACCGGGCGCAGATCCTTCACGTTGTCGACATTGAGGGTGTCCAGCGGGCTGTAGCGCTGACCCTGGACGCCCAGGCCGTTGGTGACGACCTGCTCCGGGTTCTTCGGGTCCTGGAGGATGTCTTGATCGGAGACTGCGGCCAATGCCTGGCCGGACAACAGCATGGCACTGAGCAGCACGCTCAAGGCGAAGGGTTGGCGACGTGCGGGTTGGGTCATGACGGCTACCTCTGCGGTTTTTGTTATACCCGGGAAATTTTCCCGGTCTGGTGCAGATTCTTGGGCGCCGCCGCCCTTGCAACAATTGCCCGCAATGCGGAGATTGCTAGTTCCTTAGTACCGGGTTGGTCGCGGATTTTGTGATCGACATCGGTCCCTGTGGGAGCGGGCTTGCCCGCGATGGGGTCAAACATTCAACATTGATGACGCCTGACACACCGCCATCGCGAGCAGGCTCGCTCCCACAAAAAGCGTCACTTGCGCATGCCCGAATCCACCCGCCTCATCTGCCCCCGTTCGTAACGCGGGTACAAATGGCTGACGCTGCGGATCAGCTCATAGCGGCTCAGGTTGATCCCGACGAAACGCTCAGGGATGGGGCTGCGGATCATCTCGGCCATGTCGCTGCCATTGGCGGCGCCATCGCGCATCAGCTGGTCCAGCCAGGTCAGGTAATCGCGCATCTGCTCGAACGGTTTTGTATCCGTGGCCACCGGTCCATGGCCGGGGACGATCAGCGTCCACGGCAAACCCTGCAGGGTCGCGATGTCCGCCAGCCACACCGATAGCCCCGGGCTGTTGGGCGTGGTCAGGGCGCGTTGATAAAACACCAGGTCCCCGGCAAACAACACGCCGGTTTTCTGGTCGAGAATAGCCAGATCCGCGCCGGTGTGCCCACCCAGACTCAGTAGGCGCAAATCGTGATTCCCAAAACTTTTCACGCCTGGCATCAGCGTCTGCGTCGGCAACACCACATCAGTGCCGCGCATCCAGTCGCCCACCAGTCGATACATGTTTTCAGCCATGGCATCACCCTGTTGCCGCAACAGCTCGGTGGTTCCGGCCAGTGCACCGATCGGCACGTCGGTGAAAGCCTGGTTGCCCAGCACATGATCAGGATGGTGATGAGTCAGCAGCACCTGAATCACCGGTTTATCAGTGATCGCCGCAATCGCTTTGCGCAGGGCTTCGCCATAGCGTTTCGACGGCCCGGTGTCGATTACCACCACGCCCTGCCCGGTGACGATGAACGCGGTGTTGACGATGTTGCCGCCGTTGCTCTTGGCGAAGTTGTCGGTGCTGCCTTCCAGCAGCCAGGTGCCTTCGGCGATCTGCCGGGGCTTGAGTGCGTAATCGGGATCGGCCAGGGCCGGCAGGCTCAGACTGATGAACAACAGCAGCATCCAGCGCATCACTCGCTCCTTGGGTCAGGGAATGGCCGCATCGAATTGATTGCCGCTGTTGTCGCGCAACACCAGGCGCGTCTGCCCTGCTCCTTCGATATCGAAGGCCAAATTGGGGTTTTCGCTGACCGCCGGGAACAACTCCAGTCGCGCCAGCAGTTGATCGTTTTGATCGCGCAGCTCTGCGTGATTGATGAAGAATTCCGGGATACCGCTGACCATGCCGTTGTCCATCGGATGCGCTACCTGCAAACGCACGCGACTGAATTCGCCACGGGGATAACGGCCACCTAACACCTCGCCGATGTGTTCTTCCCAACCCGGCTGGGTGCGCACCACGCTTGGCGCCGTGCAACCGCCGCCTGCCGCATCGATCAGGGTCGAGCCGACATGCCACAGCCCATCGCGGGTCAATACCGCCGCACGTAATGGCGTGGCCTGTTCAACGCGGATGCGGATCGACAGCCACGGCAGCACACCGGTCAAGGGTTCGAAGTCGACGATTTTCGGCAGCGGATTGAGTTCGGCCCAGGCGAGGATTCGCACCACCTCGCCCTTGAACGCCCGGGCGTCGATTTCCAGCGGCACTTGCCGGGCGTCTTCGGCAAATGGCGGCGCGAGCAACTTGACCCGCTCGTCGAACACGAACGGTGCGTCGCCGAGCATCTGCTTGTGATAGAACGCCCACATCACCGACGGCACCGGATCGACTTCAACCGCATGCGCGGCCAAGGGCAACCAGCAGGCCAACAGACAACTCGCTCGCCAGTTCACTATTGATACATCTCGGGCACGTCATACCGCAGGCCGTAACGGGCATAAATGGCTTTGACCGAGCCCTCGCGAATCAACGCTTCCAGTGCCTCTTCCACGGCGTAGGCCAGTTGCCGGTTGCTTTCATGCACCGCCATGCCGATCTCCCAGAGCTGCTTGCCCATGTTCGGGTAGGCGTTTTCCGCCAGGGCCACTTGCGGGTCGGCGGCCTGGTGGACTTGCCAGTCGATCTCGCCGCGCATGGCCATCACCGCGTCGACTTCACCGGACTTCATCGCGGCAAACGCCTGAGAAACGCCTGGGTAATGGTGGGTCTTGGCGGCGAGCATGCCGTTGAACACCGAGGTCAGGTAAAACGACGGCACGCTGTCGACTTCGACGCCGATCGGGTGTTGCTGAAACACCGCGACACTCGCCACCGAGTCCAGCCGACGACGGTCGTAAGCGACTTGCCATTGTTCGGTCTGGTACGGCCCGAACATCACCACATGGCCGTTTTCCAATTCACCCAGTTCATTGCGTTTCTGTGAGTAATCGCGATCGTAGGGCACGCGCATCATCAGGTCGGCCAGTTGCTGATTGTGCAACTGACTGGCCCGCCAGATGTAATCGCGCAGGTCGTCGTCGAGCTTTTCCCCGGCGGGTGCCCAGATCAGTTTCAGACGTACTCCCATGGCCTTGGCCAAGGCCTGGGCAAGTTCGACATCGACCCCGCGAGCCTCGCCAGCGTCTTCAAAGCTGTAGGGCGCGAAGTCCTTGTACACCGCGACTTTCAGCTCAGCGGCAGCGATCATTTCGTCATAGGTACGGACCTGCGCCTGCGCTGTCTGGCAACACAGCCATACAGCGCTGATCAACACCGCGAGCAAACGCATGGGTCACTCCTCGACGTGCACGCTGTCCAGGTAGGTACGCACCGCCCACAAGGCTTCCTGACTCAGGTAGTCGGCCATTTTCGGCATGTACACCCGGCCATCACGCACGGCGCCATGGCGCACGCGTTCGACGAACCATTCATCACCGGCCTCGCCGACGTCGAGCATGCGCAAGTCGGGGGCGATACCGCCGGACTTGGCTTCCAGGCCATGACAGGCCGCGCAGTTCTGGTTGTAGGCCGAAGAGCCGATTTCCAAGGCTTTATCGCGTTCCGGGGAGGAACGGTAAGGGTTCGCCGCCGCCCAGCCATCGGCATCGACCTGCACACCGGCATCCTTGATCGGGGTCAGTCCCTGGGTTTCGACGGCCTGGGGTACCACGTTGCCGTGGGCCCAGACGGAACCTGCGTTGATGAAACCGGCCAGCAGTCCGGCAACGAGCAAGGCGTTGCGTTTTGTTGTCATTGTTCTGCCCTCAGGATTGCACGCAAAACCTCTTTGAAGAGGCTATGGCACCCATCTTAGGAACGGCTTTGCGCCAACCCCATGCTGCTTTGGTGGCCGCGACCTACTCCCTTGGTAGTAGGGCTTGTGGCGCAGGCCCAACCAATACGGGTCGGGCGCCGTGAAACTTGTCGACGCCGATCAGGGTCAGGATCAGCAAAAACGGCAGGAGCAGTGCTTTGAGAATTCGCATGGTCAATCTCCCCCTTGAGCGATGGCCGTTGTAGCCCATGCTAAAACCGCGCCGTCCGGGGTGAGTTACTACCTTGGTACTGGCCCATCGGTACTTTCTGCATATTTCCCCACCCGTCCAGGGTTCCTATGCTGACGCTACCTGTGATGGAGTGCCTTTATGCGCCAGCTCGCCCCTTACGCCCTGATCTACTTGCTGGCGATTGCCTGCGCCGCCGGGGTGGCGACCCAGGTTCAGGCGGCGGATGCGCCGCTGCAGGTGCAAATCGGCTACCTCGGTTATCGCCCCGACCCCGGGCCATTGCTGTCGAACGTCATTCCCGAACCGACCGATGCCGGCCTGCGTGGCGCCGAACTGGCGATCACCGACAGCAACAGTACCGGGCGCTTTCTCAATCACAGTTACAGTCTGGTCAGCGCCAGCGTTGACAGTCCGGATGCGCTGATTGAAGCGGCCAAAACCCAACACGAACAAGGCCTGCGCCTGTTTGTGGTGAATGCACCGGCGCAGACCCTGCGCCGACTCAGCGCCGTGCTACCCGACAGCCTGCTGTTCAATGCCGGCAGCCCGGATGACAGCCTGCGCAGCACCGATTGCTTGCCGAACGTGCTGCACAGCCTGCCAAGCCGCGCGATGCTGGCCGATGCGTTGGCGCAATTTTTGGTGCTGCGCAAATGGCAACGAGCACTGCTGATCGTCGGCCCGACCCCGGACGATCAAGCCTATGCCGCCGCCCTGCGTCGAGCGGCCAAACGCTTCGGCCTGCAACTGGTGGCGGAGAGAGCCTGGAGCTTCGATAACGATCAGCGCCGCAGCGCCCAGGCCGACATGCCGCTGTTCACCCAGACCACCGAGTACGACGTGGTGCTGGTGGCCGATGAACGCGGCGACTTTGGCGAGTACGTGCCCTACCAGACCTGGTATCCACGGCCGGTCGCCGGCACCCAGGGCCTGACGCCGGTGGGCTGGCACAAGACCGTGGAAACCTACGGCGCCGCGCAGTTGCAGAAACGCTTCGAAGCCCTGGCCGGGCGCTGGATGAACGACCGGGATTTCGCCGCGTGGATGGCCGTACGCAGCATCGCCAGTGCGGTGGGCAAACTGCGTCAGGCCGATGCCATGGCGATTCGTACTCTTGCAATCAGCGATCAATTGCCGCTGGACGGCTTCAAGGGTCGCAAGCTCAGTTATCGGCCGTGGAACGGTCAGTTGCGCCAGCCGATCCCCATCGTGCAACCCCGGGCGCTGGTCAGCACCTCGCCGCAAGACGGTTTCCTGCACCCCGTCAACGAAATGGACAGCCTGGGTTACGACAAAGCCGAGGTCAGCTGCCGCTTTCTCTGATCCTTTTTTCACGACAACAACAATAAGGAATCTGCCATGCGCCGCACCCTGCTTTCCTGCGTCCTGCTGCTCGCTGCCGGGCACGCCGCTGCCAGCACCGCCTGGGTCTCCAACGAAAAGGACAATAGCCTGAGCCTGATCGACATGCAGACCCTGGAAGTCACCGAGACCTTGCCCGTCGGCCAGCGCCCGCGCGGCCTGTTGCTGTCCCACGACAATAAGCTGCTGTACATCTGCGCCAGCGATTCGGATCGGGTCCAGGTGATGGACGTCGCCACGCGCAAGATCATCAAGGAACTGCCCTCGGGCAAAGACCCTGAGCAATTCGCCCTGCACCCCAACAATCGCTGGCTGTATGTCTCCAACGAGGACGATGCGCTGGTGACGGTGATCGACACCGAAACTTCGAAAGTGCTTGGGCAGATCAGCGTCGGTGTCGAGCCTGAAGGCATGGCCGTCAGCCCCGATGGCAAGTGGGCGGTGAACACCAGTGAAACCACCAACATGCTGCACTGGATCGACACCAGCACCCAAACCCTGGCCGACAACACCCTGGTCGATCAGCGGCCGCGTTTCGTCGAATTCAATCCCGATGGCTCACAGCTCTGGGCCTCGGCGGAAATCGGCGGCACGGTGACGATTCTCGACGTTGCCAGCCGCAAGGTCCTCAAGACCCTGACCTTTCAGATCAAAGGCGTGCACCCGGACAAAGTCCAGCCGGTGGGGATCAAACTCAGCGCCGACGGCAAGTACGGTTTCGTCGCGCTCGGCCCGGCCAACCATGTGGCGGTGATCGACGCCAAGACCTTCGAGATTGTTGATTACCTGCTGGTGGGCCGGCGAGTCTGGCAGATGTCGTTCACCCCGGATCAACGGCAATTACTGGCCACCAATGGCGTCAGCGGCGATGTGTCGGTGATCGATGTCGACAGCCTCAAGGTGACCAAATCGGTGAAGGTCGGGCGCTATCCGTGGGGCGTGGTGGTAACGCCATGAACGCCCTCGAAGTCAGCGACCTGAGTTTCGCTTACGGCCAGCGGGAGGCCTTGCGTCAGGTGAGTTTCAACCTGGCACCCGGGCGTTTTGCCGCTTTGCTGGGACCGAACGGCGCGGGCAAGTCGACGCTGATCGCCCTGCTCACTCGCCTGTATGATGTGCAGCGCGGTGATATTCGGGTCGGCGGCTGTTCGTTGCGCACCTCGGCACGTCCGGCGTTGAAGCAATTGGGTGTGGTGTTTCAGCAAAGCACCTTGGATCTGGACCTCAGTGTCGAGCAAAATCTGCGCTACCACGCCGCGCTGCATGGCTTGTCTCGGCGCCAGACGAGCCTTCGGGTCGACGCCGAACTGGCGCGCCAGAGCCTGACCGAACGTCGTCGCGAACGGGTGCGCGAACTCAATGGCGGCCATCGTCGGCGGGTGGAAATCGCACGTGCGTTGTTGCACGAGCCAAGCCTGTTGCTGCTTGATGAGGCCAGTGTCGGCCTTGATCCGGCCAGTCGCCTGGCGCTCAACCAACACATCCGCAGCCTGTGCCGCGAGCACAACATCAGCGTGCTCTGGACCACTCATTTGCTGGATGAAGTACAGCCCAGCGACGACTTGCTGATCCTGCATCAAGGCCGCTTGGTGGCCAGCGGACAGGCAGACGCCCTGAGTCTGGAACATGGCGGCGACCTCGGTTCGGCCTTCGCTCGCCTGACCACCTCGGTCTCTTCAGGGGCAGTCGTCCAATGAACGCTTACTGGCAATGTTTCAGCGGTATCGTGCTACGTGAATGGCTGCGCTTTGTGTTGCAGCGCACGCGGTTTCTCAGCGCATTGGTGCGGCCGTTGTTGTGGCTGCTGGTGTTCGCTGCCGGTTTTCGCGCGGCACTCGGCATCGCCATCATCGAGCCCTATGACACCTACATCCCCTATGAGGTTTACATCATCCCGGGCCTGGCCTGCATGATCCTGTTGTTCAACGGCATGCAAGGTTCGCTGTCGATGGTCTACGACCGGGAGATGGGCAGCATGCGCGTACTGCTGACCAGCCCCCTGCCCCGGACCTTCCTGCTGTGCAGCAAATTGCTGGCGACGTCGCTGATTTCGCTGTTGCAGGTGTATGCCTTTCTGGCAATTGCCTGGCTGTACGGCGTACAACCGCCGGCCATGGGTTTGTTGCTGGCGTTGCCGGCATTGCTGTTGGTGGCGTTGATGCTCAGCGCGCTGGGCCTGTTGCTGTCCAACGCCATCCGCCAGTTGGAGAACTTCGCCGGGGTGATGAACTTCGTGATCTTCCCGCTGTTTTTCCTGTCGTCAGCGCTATATCCGCTGTGGAAAATGCGCGAGTCCAGCGAGTGGTTGTATTGGCTGTGCGCCTTGAACCCATTTACTCATGCAGTGGAACTGGTGCGGTTTGCGCTGTATGAACGCTTCAACCCATTGGCGTTGGCGGTGTGCGTAGGGCTGACGCTGGTGTTCGCCCTGCTGGCGGTACTCACCTTCAACCCGCAGCATGCGGCCTTGCGCAAAACCGGATAACAACACTAATCCCTGTGGGAGCGGGCTTGCCCGCGATGGCAGTGTGTCAGCCAACATCAGTGCTGGATGTGATGGCCTCATCGCGGGCAAGCCCGCTCCCACAGGAATCTTCATTGAACGCAGCATAGGTGTACAACGCAGGCCCCATAAAACAGGGCAAAATTACTACTTTAGTACTGGTTTACCTGTCTATCGTCGCATTCACAACGCACCGCTACTGGCATGTAATGGGTCATAACTATAAGGACTGAACCCCCATGCCGCGTGCACGACGTGTTCTGCTGTGCCCTTCTCTCGCTGCGCTGTCGCTGAGCCTGTTGCTGGGCGTTGCGCAGGCTGAAACAGCGCTGTTCTCCGCCGAAGGTTATCGCATCGGTTTATACCGCAGCCCGACCCCGACCCAGCTCCAGGGGGCGAGTATCATCGACACGCCCGCCCTGCAAAACCTGCTCAAGCACACGCCGCAGCCGCTGCTGATCGATGTGTACCGCCGGCAATGGCTGCAAGGCCGTTTCATCGAAGACGAGGCCCACGAAAACCTGCCCGGCAGCCATTGGCTGGCCAATACCGGTGACGGCGACCTGACGCCCCCGTGGCAGGATTATTTCGCGCGCAACCTGCAGCAATTGACGGCGGGCGATCTGACGCGACCGTTGGTCTTTTACTGCCGCTCCGATTGCTGGTTGAGCTGGAACGCGGTAAAACGCGCCGCTTCCATGGGCTATAAGACACTGTATTGGTACCGCGACGGACTGGATGCGTGGCAAGCGGCGAATCTGCCCGTGACGCCGGCCCGGCCCGAGCCCTTTCCCTGACTTGAGCGCTTGCGAGTTGTTGCCACACCCTGATCAAAAAAATAATGAGGTGAAAGGCCATGTACAAAATTCTGATTGCCGACGATCACCCGCTGTTTCGCGAAGCCATTCATAACGTCATCAGCGACGGTTTCCCCGGCAGTGAGGTCATGGAAACCGCCGATCTCGACAGTGCCCTGGCCCTGACTCAGGAACACGATGACTTGGACCTGATCCTGCTCGACCTGAACATGCCCGGCATGCACGGCCTCAATGGCCTGATCAACCTGCGCAACGAGGCACCGACCATTCCGGTGGTGATTGTCTCGGCCGAGCAGGACAAGCAAATCGTGCTGCAAGCCATCACCTATGGCGCGGTGGGGTTCATCACCAAGTCCTCGCCGCGGGTGCAGATGACCGAGGCGATCCAGCAGATTCTCAATGGCAACGTCTACCTGCCGCCGGACATCATCCGCACGCAAAAAAGCGGCACTCATCGCCGGATGAATGACACCCCAAGCTTCCCGCCGGAACTGCTCCAGGCGCTGACCCGCAAGCAGTTACTGGTGCTTGAGCGTATGACCAAGGGCGAATCGAACAAGCAGATCGCCTACACCCTGGAAATCGCCGAAACCACGGTCAAGGCCCACGTCTCGGCGATTTTGCGCAAACTCAATGTGCACAATCGGGTGCAGGCGATTTTGAGTGCCGGGGATATTGATTTCGGGTCGTATTTGCGGCGCTGATTCTGGGGGGCAACAGTTAGACCGAATCGCCCCCATCGCGGGCAAGCCCGCTCCCACAGGATCTCCACAAACCTGTGGGAGCGGGCTTGCCCGCGATGGCGTCAGTGAACACACCAGAAAACTCAAGGCCGACCAAGCAAATGACTCATCGCCGTCTTGAGTTTCATCGGCCGCACCGGTTTGTGCATCAGGGTGTGGCCCAGTTCGCGGATCTGCTGTTTGAGTTCATTGCTGTAGTTGGCGGTGATCATCATCGCCGGGATCGCTGAAGCGCGACGGGCGTTGATGCGGGCCACGGCGTCGACACCGTTCTTCTCGTCATCCAGGTGATAGTCGGCGATCAGCAGGTCGGCTTCGTCGTGATAATTATCCACTTGCCGCGCCAGGTCCTCCTCCGACAGCGCCGTGACCACCCGGCAGCCCCAACCTTCGAGCAATGTGCGCATCCCCGCGCAAATGGCCGCGTCGTTGTCCAGCACCCACACCCGTGCACCGCGCAAGCGCTCGAGCATCGGTTCGCTCATCAGCAGGTTCGGCAATGCCTTCGGCGCCGTGGCACTTAAAGGCACTTCGACAGAAAACATCGAGCCTTTGCCCGGCCATGAACGCACATGAATCCGGTGGCCGAGAATACGGGCGATTTTCTCCACAATCGCCAGGCCCAGCCCCAAGCCGCGATCCTGATCCGGACGCTGCACATCACCGCGTTTGAACTCCTGAAAAATCTCCTCCAGGCGGTTTTCAGCAATGCCCATGCCGCTGTCCCAGACTTCGATGGTCAGCCGCTGATGATGACGTCGGCAGCCGAGCACCACGCGCCCGCTGTAGGTATAGCGAATGGCATTGCTCAGCAGATTACGCAGGATCCGCGCGAGCAACTGAATGTCGCTGCGCACCAGCGCCGAACACGGGATGAAATGCAGCTCAAGCCCTTCGCTGCGGGCCACTTGGGTATATTCAGCCGCGAGGTTTTCCAGCAATTCGCTCAGGGCGAACGGCGCAATGTCCGCCTTGATCACCCCGGCATCGAGTTTGGAAATATCCACCAAAGTGCCCAGCAGGTTTTCCACGTCCTCCAGGGAATTGCTGACGTTGCGCACCAGAATCTCGTTGGCCACCGGCTCCCGGCGCTCCAGCAAGGCGCTGGTAAACAGCCGCGCGGCATTCAGCGGTTGCAGCAGGTCGTGACTGACCGCTGCGAGAAACTTGGTCTTCGACAGGTTGGCCTGCTCGGCCTCGAGCTTGGCCTCGCGCAAGCGTGACTCCACCCGGCGGCGCTCATCGATTTCGCGCAGCAATTGGTCATTGAGGGTGGTCAGCTCGGTAGTTCGTTCGCGCACCCGCAACTCAAGGTTCTGATAGGCCTGATGCAGCGCTTCGGCGGTACGGCGGCGCTCGGTGATGTCGCGGATCAACACGAAAATCCCCACCACTTCCCCGGTGGCCAGGCGATTGGGCACGTAGGAGCGCAGCATGTAGCGCTCCTGATTATTGATGTTGGTTTCGGCAAACTCGAACGTCACGCTCTCGCCGGCCAGGGCCCGGGCCACGTAGGCTTCCAGGCGTTGATAATGCTGTTCGCTGTGAACTTCGCGCAGGCTCTGCCCGAGCATCACGCCCCGGGGCCAGCAGTACCATTCTTCATAGACTTTGTTAGTGAATTCATAGACCAGATCGGCATTCAGGTAGGCGATCAGCGCCGGCACATGGTCCGTGATCAGACGAATCCAGCGCTCGCTTTCGCTGAGCGCTTCGGCGTGTTGGTAGCGTTCGGTGATGTCGGTGAAGGTGTTGACGAAACCGCCGGTGGGCAACGGATGGGTGCGGATTTCCAGCACCCGGCCATCGTAGAGGCGCTGCTCGCATTCCTGCACGTGCCGCCCGTTCGGATCGCGACTGGCCGGGGTCAGCAGGTTCAGTTCGCTGTCGGCAATCACTTCGGCGAACGGTCGATGAGCCGCCACCGGGGCCAGGCCGCTGAGTTCCAGAAAACGCCGGTTCCACAGTTCCAGAATGCCCTCGGCGTTGACCATCGCCACCCCTTGGGACAGGTTGTCGACCGCCCGTTGCAACAAGTGCGACTTCTGCGCCACGGCCTGCTCGCGGCGCAGGGTTTCACTGAGTTTGACGTCGGTAATGTCAGTGAACAGGATCACCCGCCCGCCTTCCTGAGTCGGCCGTTCGCTGACTTGCAGCCAGCGTCCGTTGTGCAGGCGATAGAGCAGGTTTTCGTCGGCATGCCCGCGGGGTTCTTCGCTGAACAGTCCGGTCGAGGTCATCAGCCGTTTGACCTCGCGCAGGCGCATGCCGGCGTTGATCCGCACCCGGCTGTTGCCCCAGAACGCCTTGAAACGGCTGTTGAACAGCACGATCCGCTGCTCGGCATCGAACAATACAAAAGCGTCGGAAATGCTCTCGATGGCGTCGATCAAGTGTTGATGGGCGGTTTCGGCCCGCAGCCGTGCTTCGCTGAGCAAATGATTGCCGGCCTTGAGTTCGGCCATGGCCTGGTTCAGGGCATCGGTGCGCTCACGCACCTGCTCAGCCAGTACCACCGAATGCTGGAACGCGGCATACGGGTCGTTGCCCCGGGTGATGCCGGATTCGATGCGCTCGATCAGCGCACCATTGATGCGCTGCAGTTTGTGGTTTTCGTGGCGCAGGCTGGCGATCTGCGCCTGAAGGTCAGCGCTGTCCAGGGGAGCGGCCTCGGGCAATGGCAACCCCGGTGAAGGTCTGGTTGATGTGCATGCCATTGAACTGTTCTCCGTAGGTGTTGAAACCCATCACCCGCTGGTCCCGCAGAAACGCGCCGATCTGCTCGAGATTGCCGCCGTCTTCCAGTTCCAGGCGCCTGAGAAAACAGTCGCAGCCGATGGTCAGCAACAGGTCGCCGAGACGCTCCTGCAAACCGTCGAACAGGTTTTGCAGATTCGGCAGCATGGGGCCAGGGGTCATGACGGTGAGGACAATGCCGTTTTCCACCGCACAGTAGAAACTCAGGCTCAGGTCTGGATGAACCTGCTGGATCGCCCGCACGTAATACTGATCGTTGATTCGCACCGCTAACGGATGCGCGGCAAAGATTCGATAATCGAGATCAGCCACCGCCACGCCGATGTGCCGGGCGTATTCCTCGGCGGCCGGTTCGGCGTTGAGCTCGAACACCCGGCGCGAGGCGCTGTCGGCAGCGGTGACCACCAGTTTCTCGGCCCTGGGCAGGATGTGGTGGGTGGTGAAGACTTCGAAGTCCAGCCAGGTATTGACCAGCACCACCACCGCCGCGCCGCTGTGAAACTCGCCGCCGAAATATACGTGGGTGTGGGTCAGGTAGTTGTCGTCGCCGGCCGAACCGCCGAAATGCGGAATGTCGCCCAAGGCCGCGCTCAGGGCCGCGAGAACCATCTCTTCACGGCTGGACAAGCCATCGAGCAAGGTCAGGGCAAAGCTGTTGCCCTTGATTGGCGCCAAGGTGTTGCTGCGACAGCCACTGACCAGTCGCTCGACCATTTGCTGGGCATCGATCAGGCTGAAATGTTCCATTTCGTCGATCAGTTCGGTGGAGATGGAAAAGTGCCGATGATCGAAGCCCACCGCCGTCACGCAGCTGCGGCCATAACCTTGAGGGGTGATTTCCCCGGCGCTGGTGCAGCCCACCAGGCGAATGCCGCCGAAGCTCTGTTGCAACGCCTGCCCCAGCGCCTGCAAGTCGTACTCGGCGGAACAGAAGAACAGCACGAAGCCCAAGTGGGGGTGCAAGAGTTGTCGCGCCAGATCCTGAGCCGCTTGCTGGGCATCGGTGGCCTGGGACATGGCACTGACCACACCGTCGTTCTGAACCTGCTCCATCCTCGCCCCTCGCCGGTGCGCCTGTATGAGGCACGAGTGTACGAAGCCTGCGGGCGGCGGCGAATGCTACTTGGGTAGTGGGTGGGTGGTTCGATGGGATGAGAGGGGGATTTGCACGATTGCGTGGCTGGAGCTTTTGTGGCGAGGGGGCTTGCCCCCGTTGGACTGCGCAGCAGTCCCCAAAATTGGCCGATGCGCGACCAGAATCGGGGCCGCTTCGCGACCCAACGGGGGCAAGCCCCCTCGCCACAGTTGATCTATGTCGCCACCAGTTACCAGGTCAACACCGCCCCCACCGCAAACGTATCGGTGTCTTCATTCTGGGCACTGGTGTCGTGGCCGTTGATTTCGAACTGGTTGTACTCGGCCACCAGCTTCAGGTTGTCATTGACGTCATGGAACAGCGCGATGCCGCGGGTCTCGTAATCGGCGCCGCTGCCGACCACGCCGTTGCCATCGTCCTCGGTCTTGCCGTAAGACAGTGCCAGGCGGTTCTTGCCCAGTTTGTAGGAGCCCTGCAACAGGTAACCGTCGCTGTCGACATTGCGCAGGGTCGGTTCGCCGGCGTTGTTGGTGAAGAACGGGTTGATGCCCTTGGCCTGGAAACCGGAGCCGGTCAGCGACAGCCCGCCCATCTTCGCCTGCACGCCGTAGCCGACGCCTTTGGAGGTGACGGACTCGACGCTGGAGTCGGTGTTGTCCGAAGTCTGGTAGCTGCCGTTGAGCCAGCTGTAAATCTTCGCCCCGCCGACGTCGAACTGATAGGTGATCTCGCTCTCGGTGCGCGGGTTCTCCTGATACGCCTTGCCTGTCGCGCTGCTGTCGTTGGTGTCGACCGGGTCCATGATCCCGACCGCCACCCGCAAGCCGTCCATCACCGGGGTGCGATAGGTAATCTGCGACGTCGGGAACGGGTATGGATAACCGCTGCCGATGTTGCCGAACGACACCCCGCCGCCGTCCACCAGGCCCAACGTATCGCTGACCTGACCATAACCGGCGAGCAATTCGTCGAGCAGGATGTTGGAGCGGGCGAACAGACCGAAGTCCTTGCCGATCAGCACCTCGCCCCACTCTGGATTGGCCACCGTGCCGTAGAACTGCCGCACGTCGATGGCGGTGTCGGTGCCGTTGGTTTCGCTGTCGTTGATGGTCACCCAGAACGAGGCGCGGGCGCCGAGCTTGAGGTCATCGACCTGCTTGCCCATGTTGAAGCCCAGGTAGTTGGGCAGGAATCCCATCTTCACCCGCGCCTGGCGCCGGTCGTACTGCTCGCCGGCCCGGTCCACGTCGCTGTTCACGTAGAAGGCGTTGATGTAGCCATCCGTGGAAAACGTGGTCTGGTCCTTGTCGTAGAGCATGATCTCGGCCTCGGCCATTGAGCTCAGGCCAAGGGACGACAGGCTGGCGATGAAGGCCGGCAAGAAACGATGCTTGAAGTTCTTATTGTTGTGCATGACGCGCTCCGCAACGGGGGACTTGATGTCGGAGGCGATTATCGAAAGCTGACCGGCGGCGTCATACGCTGCCTTGGGGGCGGTTGTCAGGTGCTTTGGGGTGGCCGGTGTAGCGCGGCAAATTCGGTGTAAGACCGCCCGCAGGACAGGCCCGGAACTTAGGATGTAAGCCTGTGGACCGGACTGGCGTCCACAGGAACCGGTATCCGCTAGACGAGCGCTCTAAACAACATGTAAACGGCGATCACCACGCAGACGCTGGCGAAACCGATCTGTAGAGCCCGGGCCGGCACCCGCGCGCTGAGTTTTCGACCGAGGATCATCCCGACGATGCTGGCGACAATGAACGACGCGCCCAAACCATCGATCCGCACCCCGGCATGAAACGCGCCGACCACGCCGATTACCGAGATCAGGCTGATCACCATCAACGACGTGGCAACGATCCCGCGCATCTGCACATCCGTCAGTTGCTTGAACGCCGGAACAATCAGAAAGCCGCCGCCAACACCGAGCAGCCCCGAGACCACACCGGTCACCGCGCCGAGTGCCGCCAGGGTTGCGGTGCATTTGGCGGTCCAGGAAAAGCGCCCGGTCTGCTGATCGAGCATGCAGTTCTTCTGGCCCCAGTTGGCATGCCCGTGGTCGCTCGGGCCGTCGTCGTGCTTTTCCCGGCGCAGCATCCGCCAGGCCACCATGACCATCAGCAGACTGAACAGGACCATCAGGATCTTTTCCGGCAACTGATGGGCGAAGTAGATGCCCACCGGCGAAAACACCGCGCCAAGCAGTGCAATCAACAGCGCCGCGCGATAGCGCACCAGGCCATGGCGCAAACCGTCAATCGCACCGATCGCCGCCGCACTGCCCACCGCGAACAAGGCGACGGGCGCCGCTTGGGTCATGGTCAAACCCAGCCCCAGCACCAGGGCCGGCACCGCAAGAATCCCGCCACCAGCGCCGGTCAAACCGAGCACCAGCCCCATGACCACACCGAAAAAACTGGCCAGCAACATAGAGTTCTCTCAGTCAACCTTAGACAGATGGGTCAGCCATTCACGGCCCTTGAGCAGGCCATTCCAGTAGAACCACGGCAGCAGGGTCGCCTTGAGAAACCAGGCCGAACGACGCGGCACCGTCGGGTCGAGGGGAAAGGTCGGCAGCAATTTACCGGCGTAACCGAACTCGGCGAGGATCACCTTGCCCTTCTCCACCGTCAGCGGGCAGGAACCGTAGCCGTCGTACTTGAGTGGCAACGGCTGTTGCTTGCGCAGGGCCAGCAGGTTTTGCGCCACCACCACGATCTGCTTGCGCGCGGCGGCGGCAGTTTTCGCGTTGCTGGTGGAGCAGACATCGCCCAAGGCAAAGACGTCGGTATAGCGCACATGTTGCAGGCTGTGCGGGTTCACTTCGCACCAGCCAGCAGCGTCGGCCAAAGGGCTTTGGCGGATGAAATCCGGCGAGACCTGAGGCGGCACGACGTGCAGCAGGTCGAAGGTTTTTTCTTCTACGGTCACGACACCCGCAGCGTCCTTGACCTCGAACCACGCGGTTTTCGACGGCCCGTCAACCTTGACCAGATTGGAATTGAAGGCCAGCCGGGCGCTGTACTTTTCGATGTACTTCATGAGCGGCGGCACGAATGTCGCCACGCCGAACAACGCAGCGCCGGCCAGATTGAACTCGACGTCGAATTTGTTCAGAACGCCGGTTTTACGCCAGTGATCGCAGGACAAGTACAAGGCTTTCTGCGGCGCACCAGCGCATTTGATCGGCATCGCTGGCTGGGTGAAGATCGCTTTTCCGCCGCGCAATCCCTGGACCAGTTCCCAGGTGTAGGCCGCGTGCCGATAGCTGTAATTGGAAGTCACACCGTTCTGGCCGAGGGAGTCCTGCAAGCCTTCGATTTTCTCCCAGGCCAGGCGCAAACCGGGGCAGACGACGAGGTTCTGGTAACTGACGGTGCGGCCATCGTCGAGGGTCAGTCGTTTGCTGTCGGGGGCGATGTCAGTCACGGACGCTTGCAACCAGGTGGCCTGACGCGGCATCACCGAGGACATCGGGCGCGCGGTGTTTTTCACCGCGTAAGCACCACCGCCTACCAGCGTCCACGCCGGTTGGTAGTAATGCTGGCTGTCGGGTTCGATAACGGTGATGTTTAAACCCGGATCGCGTTTCAGCAGGCTGGCAACCAAACCAATGCCGGCGGTCCCGCCGCCTATTACCACGATGTCGGCACTGATGGATGGGCCCCAGTGTTGATCGTTCATCATTCATTCCTTGTTATTGCACGCATGGCGCCGGGTTGTAGCAGCTGTCGAGCCCCAGCTTTTCAGCACCGCTCCGCAGTACAGGCCGGACAGCGTCTTCATCACCTGAATCACTTCGTGACTGGCTAAACCATAGAATATGTACTTGCCTTCACGACGGGTGACTACCAATCCCTCGTCGCGCAGGATGCCCAGCTGTTGGGACAGTGTGGGCTGGCGCACGCCGGTCATTTTTTCCAGTTCGCCGACGTTGCGCTCGCCTTGGGTCAATTGGCAGAGAATCAGCAAGCGGTCCTCGTTGGCCAAAGCCTTGAGCAGCGCGCAAGCTTTGGAAGCCGAGGCCCGGAGCTGGGCGACTTCACATTCGGTCAGACTGGATTGCATTTGCAGGATGCCTTCGACGTCACTTAAGCTGCGGACATTATGTTTAAACATAAAGTGTTGCAACCGGTTATTGTCCTCCCGCCCCTTTCCACAGGTTCGTCCCCATGTCTGCGTTGATTGAAGCCTTCCTCGACCCCGCCTCGTCGACCTACAGCTACGTGATCTACGAACACGATGGCGGGCACTGCGCGATTGTCGATCCGGTGCTGGATTACGACCCCGCCGCCGGACGCACCACGACCGTCCAGGCCGACAAAATCATCACCTTCGTGCGCAAACATCAGTTGCAGGTGCAATGGCTGCTGGAAACCCACGCCCATGCCGATCACCTGTCGGCCGCGCCTTATCTGCGTCGGGAACTGGGCGGCAAGATTGCGATTGGTGAGTCGATCAGCAAGGTTCAGGACGTGTTCAAGGCACTGTTCAACCTCGAACCGGGATTTAGCGTCGATGGTTCACAGTTCGATCACCTGTTTGCGCCAGACGAGTCATTCCGGATCGGCAACCTCAAGGCCACGGCCCTGCATGTACCCGGGCATACTCCGGCGGACATGGCCTATTTGATCGACAGTGATGTGATTCTGGTGGGCGATACGTTGTTCATGCCGGACGTCGGCACCGCGCGCTGCGACTTCCCCGGCGGCAACGCCAACCAGATGTTTGCCTCGATCCACAAACTGTTGGCCTTCCCCGCCAGCGTGCGGCTTTACGTCTGCCACGATTACCCGCCCCCGGGCCGCGCCCCGCAATGTCAGAGCACGGTGGGTGAGCAGCGCAAAAGCAACATCCATATTCACGACGGCATTGATGAGGCCACCTTCGTCGCCATGCGCACCCAGCGCGACGCCGGGTTGTGCATGCCGACGCTGTTGTTGCCGGCGATTCAAGTGAATGTGCGGGCGGGGAATTTGCCGCCGGCGGAAGAGAATGGCGTGACTTACCTGAAAATTCCCCTGAATCAACTCTGACCTCGCGATCGCAAATCATGATCAAAAGATCGCAGGCTTCGCCAGCTCCTACAGGGACTAACCCGTAGCAGCTGTCGAGCACCGCGAGGCAGCGTTCGGCGGCGAAGCCGTCGTAATCCACCCAACGCGGTTTACCTGAAAGAACACGGTTGCAGGTTTTGCGACGGCTTCGCCGCCGAACGCTGCCTCGCGGTGCTCGACAGCTGCTACAACTGCGATTTTCAGTTGGCCAGGGTCAACCCATTCGCCGGCAACGGCAGCGCCGTCTTGTACCTCACCTGCTTGAGCGCAAAGCTCGAACGGATGTTTGCCACCCCCGGCACTTTGGTCAAAAAGTCCATCATGAAGCGCTCCAGCGACTGAATAGTCGGCACCAGCACGCGGATCAGATAGTCCGGATCGCCGGCCATCAAATAGCACTCCATCACTTCCGGGCGATCCGAGATCGCTTCTTCGAAATGCTGCAACGCCTCCTCCACCTGTTTCTCCAGGCTGACGTGAATGAACACATTCACATGCAGCCCCAGCAGGTCGGCATCCAGCAGGGTCACTTGCTCACGAATCAGCCCTAATTCTTCCATCGCCTTGACCCGGTTGAAGCACGGCGTCGGTGACAGGTTCACCGAGCGCGCGAGGTCGGCGTTGGTGATGCGCGCGTTCTCCTGAAGGCTGTTGAGAATGCCGATATCGGTACGGTCCAGTTTGCGCATGAGACAAAACCACCTGTTTTTTATGTTTATGCAGATTTTTTATCCTCAAATGACCTCAAGCGCAACGAAACAGAGAGAAATATTCTTCTTGGGCCGGCCTATGATTGTTGTAGGACAAGAATTCTTTTACCGAAGAATGACTGCCAGCTCACTACAAGAAATTCACAAGATCGAGCGTAGAAGCCATGAACCAAGCGTACGAACCGCTGCGCCTGCACGTTCCCGAACCTTCGGGCCGCCCCGGCTGCAAAACCGACTTCTCCTACCTGCATCTGACTGACGCAGGCTTGGTGCGCAAACCCCCAATCGACGTTGAACCGGCCGACACGGCTGATCTGGCCAAAGGCCTGATTCGCGTGCTCGACGACCAGGGCAATGCCCTCGGTCCATGGGCCGAAGGCGTGCCAGTCGAGATCCTGCGTAAAGGCATGCGCGCCATGCTCAAGACGCGGATTTTCGACAACCGCATGGTGGTCGCCCAGCGTCAGAAAAAAATGTCGTTCTACATGCAAAGCCTTGGCGAAGAAGCCATCGGCAGCGCCCAGGCCCTGGCCTTGAACATCGACGACATGTGCTTCCCCACCTACCGTCAACAAAGCATCCTCATGGCCCGTGAAGTGCCATTGGTGGGCCTGATCTGCCAACTGTTGTCCAACGAGCGCGATCCGCTCAAAGGCCGTCAGCTGCCGATCATGTACTCGGTCAAAGACGCCGGTTTCTTCACCATTTCCGGCAACCTCGCCACTCAATTCGTTCAGGGCGTTGGCTGGGGCATGGCCTCGGCGATCAAGGGCGACACCAAAATCGCCTCGGCCTGGATCGGCGACGGCGCTACCGCTGAATCGGACTTCCACACCGCCCTCACCTTCGCCCACGTCTACCGTGCGCCGGTGATCCTCAACGTGGTCAACAACCAGTGGGCGATCTCGACGTTCCAGGCGATTGCCGGCGGTGAAGCCACCACCTTCGCCGGACGCGGCGTCGGTTGCGGCATCGCCTCCCTGCGGGTCGATGGCAACGATTTTGTCGCGGTGTACGCCGCCTCTGCCTGGGCCGCCGAACGCGCACGCCGCAACCTCGGCCCGACCATGATCGAATGGGTCACCTACCGCGCCGGCCCGCACTCGACGTCTGATGATCCATCCAAATACCGTCCTGCCGACGACTGGAGCCACTTCCCGTTGGGCGACCCGATTGCGCGACTCAAGCAGCACCTGATCAAAATCGGTCAGTGGTCCGAAGAGGAACACGTCGCCGTCAGCGCCGAACTGGAAGCCGAAGTGATCGCTGCGCAGAAAGAAGCCGAGCAGTACGGCACCCTCGCCGGCGGCCAGATTCCGAGCGCCGCGACCATGTTCGAAGACGTCTACAAAGAGATGCCGGAGCACTTGAAGCGCCAGCGTCAAGAGTTGGGGATCTGACATGAACGATCACAACAATAAAATCGAGTTGGAAACCGCCATGACCACGACCACCATGACCATGATCCAGGCCCTGCGCTCGGCCATGGATGTGATGCTTGAGCGTGACGACAATGTCGTGGTGTTCGGCCAGGACGTCGGTTATTTCGGCGGCGTGTTCCGTTGCACCGAAGGCCTGCAGAACAAATACGGCACTTCCCGCGTATTCGACGCACCGATCTCCGAAAGCGGTATCGTTGGCGTCGCCGTGGGCATGGGCGCTTACGGTTTGCGGCCGGTGGCCGAGATTCAGTTCGCCGATTATGTCTACCCGGCGTCGGACCAGATCATTTCCGAAGCCGCACGCTTGCGCTATCGCTCGGCCGGCGAGTTCACCGCGCCGATGACCCTGCGCATGCCATGCGGCGGCGGCATCTACGGTGGCCAGACCCACAGCCAGAGCATCGAGGCGATGTTCACCCAGGTTTGCGGTTTGCGCACGGTCATGCCGTCCAACCCTTACGACGCCAAAGGCCTGCTGATCGCCTCCATCGAAAACGATGACCCGGTGATCTTCCTCGAACCAAAACGCCTGTACAACGGCCCGTTCGATGGCCACCACGACCGTCCGGTAACCCCGTGGTCGAAACACCCCGCCGCACAAGTGCCGGACGGTTACTACACCGTGCCACTGGACGTCGCCGCTATCACCCGTCCGGGCAAGGACGTGACCGTGCTCACTTACGGCACCACCGTCTACGTCTCGCAAGTCGCCGCTGAAGAAACCGGCGTCGACGCAGAAGTCATCGACCTGCGCAGCCTGTGGCCGCTGGACCTGGACACCATCGTCAAGTCGGTGAAGAAAACCGGCCGTTGCGTGATCGTTCACGAAGCAACCCGCACCTGCGGTTTCGGCGCCGAACTGGTCGCCTTGGTGCAAGAGCATTGCTTCCACTACCTGGAAGCGCCGATCGAACGCGTCACCGGTTGGGACACCCCCTACCCGCACGCGCAAGAGTGGGCGTATTTCCCTGGCCCGTCCCGAGTGGGCGCGGCTTTGCATCGGGTTATGGAGGTCTGAATGGGCACGCACGTTATTAAAATGCCGGACATTGGCGAAGGCATTGCAGAAGTTGAACTGTCTCAGTGGCACGTCAAGGTCGGTGACATGGTCGTCGAGGATCAGGTGCTGGCCGATGTCATGACCGACAAGGCGATGGTCGACATTCCATCCCCGGTGCATGGCAAGGTGATTGCGCTGGGCGGCCAGCCTGGCGAAGTCATGGCGGTTGGCAGCATCTTGATCAGCATTGAAGTTGAAGGCGCGGGCAACGTTAAAGAGTCGGTCCAGCCAGTAGCGGTTAAAGAAACACCCGTTGCAGCGCCTAAAGTTGAAGCGGTTGTTGAAAGCAAACCGGTTGTGGCGCCTCGCTCGGCCGCTGCGTGCCAAGGCCCGATGGTTGCTCGCGAGGCCGATGAACGCCCGCTGGCCTCCCCGGCCGTGCGCAAACATGCGCTGGACCTCGGCATTCAATTGCGTCTGGTGCGTGGCAGCGGCCCTGCCGGCCGTGTGCTGCACGAAGACCTCGAAGCCTGGCTGGCTCAGGGTCAGTCGAACGCATCGACCGCCACCGCCGCTTACGCCCAGCGCAACGACGAAGAGCAGATCCCGGTGATCGGCATGCGCCGCAAGATCGCTCAGCGCATGCAGGACGCCACCCAGCGTGCTGCCCACTTCAGCTACGTCGAAGAAATCGACGTCACTGCCGTGGAAGAACTGCGCGCACACCTGAACGAAAAACACGGTGCGACCCGCGGCAAGCTGACCTTGCTGCCATTCCTGGTCCGCGCGTTGGTCGTGGCGCTGCGCGACTTCCCGCAAATCAACGCCCGTTACGACGACGAAGCGCAAGTCATCACCCGCCTCGGCGCGGTGCATGTGGGCGTCGCCACGCAAGCCGACATCGGTTTGATGGTGCCGGTGGTGCGTCACGCCGAAGCCCGCAGCCTGTGGGACAGCGCCGCGGAAATCTCGCGTCTGGCAACTGCTGCGCGCACTGGCAAGGCCAGCCGCGATGAGCTGTCCGGCTCGACCATCACTCTGACCAGCCTCGGCGCCTTGGGCGGCATCGTCAGCACCCCGGTGCTGAACCTGCCGGAAGTAGCGATCGTCGGCGTGAACAAAATCGTCGAACGGCCGATGGTCGTCAAAGGCCAGATCGTGATTCGCAAGATGATGAACCTCTCCAGCTCCTTCGATCACCGCGTGGTCGATGGCATGGACGCGGCGCAATTCATCCAGGCCGTTCGTGGCTTGCTCGAACAACCCGCCACCCTGTTTGTGGACTAATTATTAGTGGAGCAGGCATGCAAACTTTGAACACCACGTTGCTGATCATCGGCGGCGGCCCTGGTGGCTATGTAACGGCGATCCGTGCTGGTCAACTGGGCATTTCGACCATTCTGGTGGAAGGCGAATCGTTGGGCGGCACCTGCCTGAACATCGGCTGCATTCCGTCGAAGGCATTGATTCACGTCGCCGAACAGTTCCATCAGACACGGCACCACAGCCAATACTCGGCGCTGGGCATCAGCGTGTCGGCGCCGACCCTGGACATCGGCAAGAGCGTCGAGTGGAAGGACGGTATCGTTGATCGCCTGACCACCGGCGTCTCGGCGCTATTAAAGAAGCACAAGGTCCAGGTCATTCAAGGCTGGGCCAAAGTGATCGACGGCAAAACCGTCGAAGTTGGCGATACGCGCATTCAGTGCGAGCACCTGGTGCTGGCCACCGGTTCGAAAAGCGTGAACCTGCCGATGCTGCCGATTGGCGGGCCGATCATCTCCTCCACCGAAGCCCTGGCGCCGAAAAGCGTGCCGAAACGACTGGTCGTGGTCGGTGGCGGTTACATCGGTCTGGAGCTGGGAATTGCCTATCGTAAGCTCGGCGCCGAGGTCAGTGTGGTCGAGGCGCAGGATCGTATCCTGCCGGCCTACGATGCCGAACTGACCCATCCGGTGCACGAAGCGCTCAAGCAACTCGATGTGAAGCTTTACTTGAAACACAGCGTCGAAGGCTTTGATTCACAAAGAAATACTCTACAAGTTCGCGACCCGAACGGCGACATTCTGAATCTTGCAACCGATCAGGTGCTGGTGGCCGTCGGTCGCAAACCCAACACTCAAGGCTGGAACCTCGAAGCCTTGAATCTGGAGATGAACGGTTCGGCGATCAAGATCGACAACCGTTGCCAGACCAGTATGCGCAACGTCTACGCCATCGGCGACTTGAGCGGCGAACCGATGCTCGCCCACCGGGCCATGGCTCAGGGTGAAATGGTTGCCGAGCTGATCAGCGGTAAACACCGCGAATTCAACCCGACAGCCATCGCCGCCGTGTGCTTCACCGACCCGGAACTGGTGGTGGTCGGCAAGACCCCGGACGAGGCCAAGGCTGCGGGACTGGACTGCATCGTTTCCAGTTTTCCGTTCGCCGCCAATGGCCGGGCGATGACGCTGGAATCGAAAAGCGGTTTCGTGCGGGTCGTGGCGCGCCGTGACAATCATGTGATTGTTGGTTGGCAGGCGGTGGGTGTGGGCGTCTCGGAGTTGTCGACGGCGTTTGGCCAGAGCCTGGAAATGGGCGCTCGTCTGGAAGACATCGCCGGCACCATCCACGCGCATCCAACGCTGGGTGAGGCGGTGCAGGAAGCGGCGTTGCGTGCCCTTGGTCACGCGCTGCACCTCTAAAACCAGACGCAAACCCTTGTAGCAGCTGACGAGCAACGCGAGGCAGCGTCCGGCGACGAAGTCGTCGCAAAACCTGCCACCGCGTGCTTTCAGGCATAGCGAGTCAGCCGGAATACGACGACTTCGTCGCCGAACGCTGCCTCGCGGTGCTCGACAGCTGCTACATCGGGTGCATCGATGGTCGCAGAGATCGAATTCCGGGCTGCGAAATGGGCCCGGAATGAAGTATTGTTGTCCCCATCCAGAAAAATGTCAGAAGCCTTGAACCGTTTCGGCGGTTGTTAAGTGATAGAGGGTGTCATGGGTAACGAAAGCATCAATTGGGACAAGCTGGGTTTTGACTACATCAAGACAGACAAGCGCTATCTGTCGCACTGGCGTAATGGCGAGTGGGACAAAGGCACCCTGACCGAAGACAACGTGCTGCACATCAGCGAAGGCTCCACTGCCCTTCACTATGGCCAGCAGTGCTTCGAAGGCCTGAAGGCCTACCGCTGCAAGGACGGTTCGATCAACCTGTTCCGCCCGGACCAGAACGCCGCACGCATGCAACGCAGCTGCGCGCGCCTGCTGATGCCGCAGGTGTCCACCGAACAGTTCGTCGAAGCGTGCAAGGAAGTGGTTCGCGCCAACGAGCGTTTCATCCCGCCTTACGGCACCGGCGGCGCGCTGTACCTGCGCCCGTTCGTGATCGGCGTGGGTGACAACATCGGCGTGCGTACTGCGCCCGAGTTCATCTTCTCGATCTTCTGCATCCCGGTCGGCGCCTACTTCAAAGGCGGTTTGACCCCGCATAACTTCCTGATCTCCAGCTACGACCGTGCTGCCCCACAAGGCACCGGCGCGGCCAAGGTCGGTGGCAACTACGCCGCCAGCCTGATGCCGGGCTCCCAAGCCAAGAAGGCGCATTTCGCCGACTGCATCTACCTGGACCCGCTGACCCACACCAAAATCGAAGAAGTCGGCTCGGCCAACTTCTTCGGGATCACCCACGACAACAAGTTCGTCACCCCGAATTCCCCTTCGGTGTTGCCGGGCATCACTCGTCTGTCGTTGATCGAGCTGGCCAAAACCCGTCTGGGCCTGGAAGTGGTTGAAGGTGACGTGTTCATCGACAAGCTGTCCGACTTCAAGGAAGCCGGTGCTTGCGGTACCGCTGCAGTGATCACCCCGATCGGCGGCATCAGCTACAACGACAAGCTGCACGTGTTCCATAGCGAAACCGAAGTCGGCCCGGTCACCCAGAAGCTCTACAAAGAGCTGACCGGTGTACAGACCGGCGACGTCGAAGCGCCAGCGGGCTGGATCGTCAAGGTTTGATTTGACGCGACTGCCCGTTTGAACACAAAAGCCCGGCCATCACATTGAAGGCCGGGCTTTTTTTCGTCCGCGTATCGTGGAAAACGTCACTAGACTTGCCACGTTCAATAGCCATCAACAGGTGCCACTAAAACCATGGGCAAACTCTGGCGAAAGTATCTGGCCTTGCTGGACACCGATTTCACCACGCAAGTGTTCGACAACATCAAAAACCTGCTGGTATGCGCCCTGCTGTTCGCGGCGGGCACCAACGCGTTGCACAGCAATCAGTACTTGTTTATGGGGTTTCTCACCTCAAGCCTCGCTGGCTGGGGATTGATCCTGCTGTCAGCGGTGCTGATGCTGCTCAATGTCAGCGACGGCCTGCGCCGGCTGTCCAGGTTGCCGTATCACACGGCGTTTCAGATCATTCTGTTTCTGGTCTACCTGGTGCTGGCGGTGCGGGTGGTGGAGATTGTCTGGAATTTCAGGGCGTAGCGGTCACAGCACCAGGTGTTTGCCAATGCTGTTCATCCTGAGCAATGCGGGCAAACAACCACTCCATAAACACCCGTGTCTGCGCCGTCACGTCCGGCGCAACACCGTAGTAATAACGCGGCAACGGCATACGCAACTCGGGCAACGGGCAGATCAACTGTCCGCTCAAAAGATGGGTGCCCAGCAAAGAGGTCGGACACAAAGCAATGCCCTGCCCCCCCACGGCGGCCTGAAGCACCAGGTGCATGTGATCAAACTGCCGGGTGACCTGAGTGGCTGACAGACTTTGACCAAAGTGCATCGCCCAATGGTGCCAGTCTTCGCGACGAGCCTTGGCGGTCAGTAACGTGTGGCTGCTCAGCGAAGTGAGGTCTTCCAGTGGCAGGCGCTCGATCAGCGATGGCGCCGCGACCAGCATTAGTTCGTCTTCGAACAGCGCTCGCGCCTCAATCGCCGGCGCCCAGTCGTCACGACCACGGCGAATGACGACATCGAACCCGTCGCGTGCCTGATCGGGTGCCTGGGTTTGCGTGATCACCTGCGGCTTGATGTCCGGGTGCTGCGCAATGAAATCCGCCAGCCTGGGCGTCAGCCAAAGCACGGCAAAGGACGGACGTACATTGATCTTCACGGTAGGTAGCGAGGCATGTTGCTTGAGTGCAGCGGCGGCGTTGGCGATCTGCGACAGCCCGGCGCTGACCTGCTCATAAAAGCGCTGGCCGGCCGGCGTCAGCACCGATTGACGGATACGCCGCTCGAACAGCAGCACGCCCAGGTATTCCTCAAGCAATTTGATGTGCCGACTGATGGCACTGTGGCTGACATGCAGCTCTTCGGCCGCCAGCCTGAAGCTCTGATGACGAGCAGCGATGGCGAAGGCGCGAACAGCATTAAGAGGCGGTAGTTGATTTTTCATGCGTCTAATTTAGTCACCTATGCGCTTTAATTAAAGCGTTTGTCACGCCCTCGTCGTCACGCCACTCTGCCAGCACGCAGCCAGCGCCACCTGACGGAGCACGACATGAACAGCTACGGACTCTTTATACTTTTCGCCACCCTGACCATTTTGAGCCCGGGGCCTGGCGTGGTCCTGACCCTCTCCAACGCGGTGCGTCACGGCTGGACGGGAGCCGTGCCGGGCATTCTGGGGATTGCGTCGGGGGCGTTCGTCGTCGCCGCCATCAGCGCCACCAGTGTGGGCCTGATACTCAGCACCTCCGCGAACGCCTTTACCGCGCTGAAATACGCCGGGGCCGCCTATTTGTTGTACCTGGGCTACAAAAGCTGGCGCTCGGATCGTTCCAGCACGCTGCTTGAAACGCGCCCCTCAAGCCCCGGCTATCGCTTCGTTGAAGCGGCTTCGCTGCAGTTTTTGAACCCCAAGGCGGTTTTTTTCTTTCTGGCGGTGTTCCCGCAATTCATCGACACCTCGGCGCACTTCTACGCCCAGTTCTTCAAACTGGTCGCCTCCTATGCCGCACTGGTGATTCTGGTGCATGGCAGCTATGCCTTGCTCGCCAATGCCGCCAAAGGCTGGTTGTCGAGCCCGAAGGGTTCCTGGCTGACGGCGAAAGTCTCGGGCGTGACCTTCGCC
Organism: Pseudomonas sp. BF-R-26; assembly: GCF_019947395.1. Taxonomy (NCBI): domain Bacteria; kingdom Pseudomonadati; phylum Pseudomonadota; class Gammaproteobacteria; order Pseudomonadales; family Pseudomonadaceae; genus Pseudomonas; species Pseudomonas sp. BF-R-26. Next base: position 127,211 of record NZ_JAGYGK010000018.1, read on the forward strand.
GGCTTTGGCGTGCTCATGGCCTCGAGCAGTCGCTAAGCCACAGGACTGGCGATCGCGCGGCGCCTGTTCTCGGTGGCCGCGGGTTGTGCGGTCGTCACCTGAACCGGCAGTTCAGCGGCGAACCGGCTACTGAGTTCCTTGCGCCCCACCGCCGTCAACGCCAGCGCCCGGCTGTCCAGATCCTGCGTCACCCATTTGCGTTTGATCGCCGTTTGCAGCAACGCCGCGCCCAAGGCACCGCCCAGGTGTGGCCGACGCATGCTCCAGTCCAGACACGGGCAGGCGAAGCGGCGGCGCAAGGTGCTCAAGTCTTTGACGTCGATCCCCAACCCTTCGAACAACGCTTCGCCGCTGTCGCTCAGTTGATAAACCTGCTCATCAGTTTCCAGCAACCACCCCGCTTCGATCATCCGGTCATGCAGCAGCACCGCCAATGTACCGGCCATGTGGTCGTAGCAGGTGCGGGCGAATTGCAGGCGGTCGGGGGTGCGCGGGTTGAACGTCGGCGCGGCGTTCTGGCCGATCACCATCAGCGCTTCCAGGGCCTGGGCCACGCGCTTGTCCGCGAGGCTGTAATAGCGATGACGGCCTTGAACGTGCAAACGCACCAGCGCCAGTTCCTTGAGCTTGGCCAGATGAGCACTGGCGGTCGAGGCGCTGACTTCGGCAACCGCCGCCAACTCGGTACTGGTGCGGGCGTGGCCGTCCATCAACGAACAGAGGATTTTCGTCCGGGCCGGCTCGGCAATCGCTGCCGCCACTTGAGAGACGCCGATGTCGTGTTGTTCTGCGTTCATATTTCGCTCCCGGACGAATCAAGGCCCTTTCGGACTGGAGATAGTAGCAACACTTTCCAACCACCGATAAGGCTGCGACCCATGGACCCGATCATCGCTGCGACTCACGCCGATCCCTATCCCTACTACGCACAACTGCGCGCAGAGCGTGGGTTGGTTTTTCATCAAGGACTGAAACTGTGGGTGGCCAGCAGCGCCCGAGCCGTTGCCGCCGTGCTGGCGCATCCGGATTGCCATGTCCGGCCGTCTCATGAGCCGGTGCCCCGATTGATTGCTCAAGGCATGGCCGGAAAAGTGTTCGGTCAGTTGATGCGTATGAACGAGGGTGAACGGCAGCGTTGCCCGAGGGCGGCGATTGAGCCGGGGCTGGCGTTGATTGACGAGAATGAGGTCAATGCGTTGGTCGGCGCTCGGTTGATCACCCCGGGGGCCGACGGGTTGTACGCGGCGATGTTTCGCGGACCGGTCTGCGTAGTGGCGGCGTTGCTGGGGTTTTCTCCGGCTCAGGGCCGGGCCATCAGCGAGCTGACCGCAGACTTCGTCGCCTGCCTGTCTCCTCTCAGCGATCAGGCGCAACTGGACGCCGCCCATGTCGCGGCGGAACAGCTGAAGGGTTATTTCATCGAGCTTCTGGACGACCCGAGCAACCGAAGCGCTCTGCTCGCTGGTATCCGGCAGCGTTTCGCGGCGACATCGACCGACGCTGAAACCTTGATCGCCAACCTGATCGGCCTGTTCTCCCAGACCCATGAAGCCACTGCCGGGCTGATCGGTAATGCGCTATTGGCGTTGATCCGAAACCCACAGTTGGATTCGGCTCATGTTGATGACTTGATCGCTGAAGTCCAGCGCTTCGACCCGTCGGTGCAAAACACCCGCCGTTTCGTCGCCGAACCGTGTGAAATCGACGGCGTGAGCCTGAACCCCGGCGACGTTATTCTGGTGCTGCTGGCCTCGGCCAATCGCGATCCGCAGCTTAATGATGATCCCGATACGTTTTTGCTCGATCGCCCGAACCGTCGCAGTTTCACTTTCGGCGCGGGGCGTCATCAATGTCCGGGGCAGGTTCTGGCCATGAGCATTGCCAGCGCCACGCTGACTGAGATCCTGGCGATGAAACCTGCTTTGGACTGTTTGGCCTGGCACTATCGCCCGTCCCTGAATGGGCGCATTCCTTTGTTCACCGACTTGCTGAATACCTGACGGACCGCGTCATCGTTCTTCGCGAGCAGGCTCGCTCCCACAGGGAATTTGTGTCGATCCCAAACATTGTGAGCCCTCCAATCAACGTGTGGGAGCGAGCCTGCTCGCGACGGCAGTCTGACAAACAACGCATCACTTTTGACTTGCGCAATAGGCTACATCGCGGGTGAACTGACCGTGAACCAGCCACAGAATGGAGTTAAAAAGTGAGCCTTCTCTACCAAGATCCATCAATGAGCCACGAGGAAGCGACGAGGCTTCTAGCTAGCGGCGTAGAAACTAACGTTGCCGCCGCATTGATTTCTATCGGTCTGAATGAGCAAGACAAAACCTGGGCTCAGAACACCTGCCTGAAGTACCTCGTGAGTGAGTCCGAATCGGTTGCAGCATCTGCCATCACCGCGTTCGGTCACATAGCCCGCAGACAGGGTGATCTGGACTTGGGTGCAGTACTCCCGGCCCTTGAAAAGGTGAAGGAAAAATTTCCTTCCTTGGAGGGGATTGTGGCGGACACCCTTGATGATATTGAGGTATTCACCTGATTCGCCGTTTAGCAAAGGGACACTGACCGTGAACCAGGCACTGAACTGTGGCGAGGAAGCTTGCTCCCGCTCGGGTGCGCAGCAGCCGCAAAACTGGCGAGCGGAGATTTACCTGATACACCGCATGCACAGGTTTTGGGGTCGCTGCGCAACCCAACGGGGGCAAGCCCCCTCGCCACAGATAGCAAAAACCCGCTGTCTCCTCACAGAGACAGCGGGTTTTGTCGTTTCAACTCACACAGCCATCAATCATCCCGCGTCAGCACTTCCAGCAATTCAATCTCGAAAATCAGATTCGAATTCGGTGTAATCGCGCCCATCGTCCGCTCGCCATAAGCCAGATGCGCTGGCACCAGCAGTTTGCGTTTACCGCCAACCTGCATGCCCATGATCCCCTGATCCCAGCCTTTAATCACCCGTCCTGTGCCAATCACACATTGGAAAGGTTTACCCCGGCTGTAGGAAGAATCAAATTCAGTACCGTCTTCCAGCCAACCCCGATATTGGGTGGTGATCAGCGCGCCTTTGACAGCGGCTTTGCCGTCGCCTACTTCAAGGTCGATTACCTGCAATTCTTCATTCATTACATTCACTCTTGTGTGAGCTTGCCCGAACAGGCTTCATGGGCGCCGTTTTCGCAGAAATGCGGGCTATTGGCAATTTATTCAGTTAGACCCCGCTCGGCGCCCTTACCAGAGGGCAATATCGTAGGTGAAATAGATCCGGTTGCTGTCACGTCCACGCGCGAAGTCCGAACGGTAGACATAGTTGCGCAGCTTCACGCCTAGCCCCTTGAACGTGCCGCTCTGGACCACATAGGCCAGTTCTGTGTCGCGTTCGGACTCTTTGATGTTGGTGTCGGACTTGCCATCGTTGCCTTTGAGATAACGGGTCATGAACGTCAGCCCGGGCATGCCCATCGGCGCAAAGTCGTAAGCGTAACTGAGCATCCAGGTCTTCTCGTCCTCTTCGATGAACTTGCCGATGCCGACGTTGCTGAACGAGTACACCGTCGCACCGCTGATGTACGGCAACCCGGCGTCACCGCTGAGTTGTTGATAACCGCCACCAAAGGTGTGCCCCGCCACCGCGTAGGACAGTTGACCGCTGAGCATGTCGTTATCGATTTTCGAGGCGTAGGCACGGCCCGCGTCATTGCTGTTGAAATAGCGCAAGTCGCCGGTCAACACCCCGGGACCCAATGGCAGATCGTGCTGGATGCCGGCAAAGTTCTGGCGATAGAAGTTTTCCAGTTCACCGTAGAAGTAACTCAGACGGGTGTTCTTGCCGAGTTTGTAATCACCACCGGCATAGGTGAAATCGCCACCTTTGTCGCCTGAGTAACCGTCAGGAACGATCGACACGCTGTCGGTGGAATCGCGCAGTTTGAATCGATCCAGATGACCGCCGGTCAGGGTCAGGTTTTCGATGTCGGTGCTGGTGACTTGTCCTCCCTCATAGGTTTGCGGCAGCAAACGCGCATCGTTATAGATCAGCACCGGAGTTTTGGGCAGCAGGGTGCCGTATTTGAGGGTGGTCTTGGCCAGTTTGACCTTGGCCGCAGCCCCGGCACTGGCAAACTCATCGGTGGCGCGACCGTCATCGTGTACCGGCAACAGACCGGTGCCACTGCGGCCACGCCCGGAATCGAGTTTGACACCCAGCAGGCCCAATGCGTCGACCCCGAAACCGATAGTGCCGGGCGTGAACCCCGACTGGAAATCCAGCAGGAAACCCTGGGCCCACTCGGTGCGCTCACTTTTAGCGGTTCTGGCTGAACGCGCACTCAAGCCATGCTCATCGCGAAAGTTTTCGTTGATATAGACGTTACGCAGTTGCAACTTCAACTTGCTGTCGTCGATGAAATCACTCGCACCGGCAGTGGCCATCGTCAACACACCCAGAAGAGGAAGAAGAGCCCCGCGAGTCAGAAAGTGGGTCATGTCGAACTACTCATATTGTTGTTTTAAGGATGCACGTGACCGCACGTCCGACATCGGGCGCGTGGAGTTCTATCAAGTGGCGAGTCAGGGATGAATCAGGCGAACAGCGTCAAGGCCCCGGTCAGCAGGGCTAAAGCTGTGACCACCAGGGAGGTGAGCACCGCCCATTTGAAGGTGGCGCGCTGGAAGTCGCCCAAGTCGCGATCGACCATCCCCACCAGCAACAGGGTCGAGGCCACCAGCGGGCTCATCAAGTGCACCGGTTGGCCAAGAATCGACGCCCGGGCGATTTCCACCGGATCGATCCCGTAGGCCGCCGCCGCGTTGGCGAGGATCGGTACCACACCGAAGTAATAGGCATCATTGGACAGCACGAAGGTCAACGGCATGCTGGTGATCGCCACCACCAGCGGGAACAGGTGCCCCCAGGACGGTGGAATCCAGTCCACCAGGGTTTGCGCCAATGCGTCGACCATTTTGGTTCCAGAGAAAATCCCGGCAAAAATACCAGCCGCAAACACCAGCAGGACTACAGTCATGGCGTTGCCGGAGTGTGCGAGGATGCGTTCTTTCTGAATGTCCAGTTGCGGATAGTTGATCATCAGCGCCAGCACGAAGCCAATCAGAAACAGGATTGCCGAGTGCATGAGCCCCATCACTAGCGCGACCATCACCGCCGTCACCAGCAACAGGTTGACGTAGGCCAGTTTCGGGCGTTTGTGCGGCGTGTCCTCAAGAATCGCCTTGATGTAGCAATCACTCCCGCCGCTTTGCAGCTGGACGTTGCCAATGCGTTTACGTTCGGCGCGGCCCAGCAGGAACGCGGTGAATACCACCCACGCAGCGCCGCCGATCATGGTCGGCAACAACGGAACAAAGTACGCCCCGGCATCCAGCCCCAGCGCGGCAATCGCTCGGGTCGCCGGGCCGCCCCAAGGGGTCATGCCGCTCATGATGCTCAGCGACAGCATGGAAATGGTCGCCAGAATCATCGGGTTCATGCCGATGCGCTTGTACAACGGCAGCATTGCCGCGCAAGTGATCATGTAAGTGGTGGTGCCGTCACCGTCCAGGGCGACAGTCAGCGACAGCAGCGCAGTGCCGACCGCAATTTTCATCGGGTCGCCGTTGACCCGTTTGAGAATCTTGCGGATCAGCGGATCGAACAGCCCCGAGTCGATCATCAAACCGAAAAACAGAATTGCGAACAGCAGCAGCGCTGCCGACGGGGCAACCATTTTCAGACCGTCGAGCATCATTTTGCCGGTGGTTCCACCAAAACCGCCGATGACAGCAAAGACGATCGGAACAATGGTCAATGCAACGATCGGTGACAGACGCTTGGTCATGATCAGGAAGGTGAACACAACCACCATGGCCAAGCCGAGTAAGGCGAGCATAGGGCAACTCTCTTGTTGTTATGGAATGCGTGGCCGACGCGCGGGCGAACGACCCCGAGCCCGCCAGGCGACGCGATCGGCGACGCCCGGCAGCAGGTAGTTAAAAGGTTAGTTTTTGCAGCGTTTACGCAGGACTAAATGTGCGTGGTGATCCCGACGCGGTCCCAGCTTTGATCTACACCCGGGACAACCGGTGTTTTACCGTCCAGGGTATCGAGCAGGACCTGACGGTCGCAGGCGCTCTCGGAGATAGAGATCACCACGGTCGCCACGGCGTTACTCGCCAGGCTGGTCAGGGCTCGCGCCTCGGACATGAAACGGTCGATCCCGATCAACAGCGCCAGGCCTGCCAGCGGAATGTCATGGATCACCGTGAGCGTGGAAGCCAGTGCCACGAAACCGCTGCCAGTCACCCCTGCCGCGCCCTTGGACGACAGCAGCATGATCGCCAGCATGGTCAAGGTTTGGGTCATGGTCAGGTCGATGTTGCAGGCCTGGGCAATGAAAATTGCCGCCAAAGACAGGTAGATCGCCGTGCCATCGAGGTTGAACGAGTACCCCGTCGGCAGCACCAGCCCCACTACACCCTTGCTGCAACCCAGGGCCTGGAGTTTCTCCAGCATGCGTGGCATGACCGGCTCAGTGGAGGACGTTCCCAACACCACCAGGAACTCTTCGCGCAGGTAACGCAGCAGCTTCCACAGGCTGAAGCCGTGGGCGCGGCAAATGCTTCCCAGCACCACAAAGACGAAGAAGGCGCAGGCGACGTACAAGGTCATGATCAACTTTGCCAGCGAACCCAGCGAGGTGATGCCGTACTGTCCGACGGTGAACGCCAGTGCCCCGAAGGCACCGATCGGCGCAAAACGCATCAAGTAGGAAAAAATCTTGAAGACCATCTGCGATGCCGCTTCCAGTACGTCGAGTACTGGCTTGCCACGTTCACCCAGGGAAGACAGGGCGAAACCGCACAGCACCGCGATAAACAAAACCGGCAGCACTTCACCTTTACTGAACGCACCTATAAAGGTGTCGGGGATGATGTGCATGAAAAACTCGACCACCCCAAGCTTCGCCGCAGACTCGGTGTATTGAGACAGGCCCGCCGTACTCAAATGGCTCGGGTCGATGTTCATGCCCGCGCCCGGCTTGAACACGTAGACCGCAACCAGGCCGATGATCAGGCTGATCACCGTCAGCCCGAGAAACAGCAGCATGGTCTTGCTCAGCAAGCGGCCAAGGGAGCGTTTGTCGTTCATCCCGGCGATGCCGGTGACGATGGTGCAAAACACGACCGGCGCAATCATCATTTTGATCAGCTTAATGAAGGCATCACCCAACGGCTTGAGGGCAATGGCCTGCTGAGCCCAGAAGTGTCCGACCACGACGCCCAGCAGCACGGCGCAGAGGATCTGGAAGTAGAGCGATTTAACAACTTTCATGGCATCACCCATTTTTAGAATTGTTCTGATGCAAAACGACAGTGACTGCGCGGGAAGACTACCCGGCGAGCCGGTGGGAAACCGGGGCATACACAAAGCCGGAAAACAGCCTTCGGGCGGTACGAACAACGGAGGCCCGGATAGTCTCACCGTTATCACCGGTGTAGGACAATACGACATCGATGCCGCCGCTCGGGTGCTCGATCCGCACCTGTTGCAGACGCGGCCCGTCGGTATGACCGAGCATGTGTGCCACAACGCTGCCTTCAGTGACACACGCGGTGGCCAGACCGATGGAACCGGTAATGGCCAGCGCACGGTGGCAGTTGTGCGGCATGAAGTAACGAACCTGCAACGTGCCACCGGCCTTGGCCGGTGCAACCAGCACAGGCTTGGGGATGACCTTGTCGCTGACGTCGCCCAGCCCCATGGCCATGCCGGCCCGCAACCGCAGAGCTTCGAGACGGAGCATAAAGTCTTTGTCGGCGTCCAGCTCGGCCGGAGTTTCATCGCCGCGTTTGCCCAAGTGACGCGCCTCGATGATCAGCATCGGCATGGCCATGTCGATGCAGGTCACCGGAATGTCGTCGAACCAGTCCTGGGTGCTGCCGGTTGGAAACAGCTTGCCGGTCTTGCTGCCTGCGGCGTCGAGGAATGTCAGTTGAACCGGTGCCGCGCTGCCAGGCACGCCATCGATAGCCGTGTCGCCTTCATAGCTGACCTTGCCATCTGGCGTCTGCACGTCAGAGGTGACGAAGGTGCCAGTATTGAGATTGCGAATCCGCACGCGGGTTAGCTCACCGACCGCCTTGACCAGGCCCTGCTCGATGGCAAACGGCCCGACCGCGCAGAGCATGTTGCCGCAGTTCGGGGCGGTATCCACCCGACGCTGGGACACCATGACCTGAACGAACAGGTAATCAACATCGGCATCGGGATGTAACGAAGGGCTGACGATGGCGACCTTGCTGGTCTGCGGGCTGCCGCCGCCGATGCCGTCGATCTCCAGTTCGTGGCCGGAGCCCATCACCGAGAGCAACAACTCATCGCGCTCTTCAACCGAAACCGGCAGATCCCAGGCGAGAAATACCGGTCCCTTTGAGGTACCACCGCGCATCAGCACACAAGGAATTCGTTGCATGGCCACTAACTCTTGTTAATCAATCGGGGTAATTGATGTCTTGCAAACAAGAGTGACAGGGAAGTAATTGTGTTTCCAATGCAAAGATCGGAGCAATTATTGCGTTTCACAAAAGAAAGTTTTAACGTTCAGAACGTGGTCCAACGCCCCTCCCCAACGAGATAAAACATGGAATATGAGCTTCAGGACATCCGATCTTTCGTGAAAATCGCCGAACTGGGGAGTTTTCACGAAGCTGCCGATGCACTGCATCTGTCGCAACCAGCCTTGAGCCGGCGGATAAAAAAACTTGAGGAGGGTTTAGGGACTACGTTGCTCGATCGCACCACGCGCAAGGTTAGCCTGACCAGCGTCGGCCGCGACTTCCTGCCCAAGGCTCGTCGATTACTGGATGACTTCGACGATTCGATCCTGAACATCCGTGAATTGGCCGAACGGCAAATCGGTCAGGTGACCCTGGCCTGCATTCCAACCGCTGCGTTTTACTTCCTGCCGTCGGTGATTCGTCTTTATAACGAGCGCTATCCGAAAATCCGCATCCGCTTGCTCGACCTCAGCGCCAATGAAGGGCTCGAAGCAGTGTTGCGGGGGGAAGCCGACTTCGGCATCAACATGATGAGCGGCCAGCACCCGGACATCGAATTCGTTTCACTGGTCAACGAACCCTTCGTCCTGGCCTGCCGTCGTGACCATGAACTGGCCCAGCGGACGTCCGTGACCTGGTCAGAACTGAGCGATTACCGGTTGATCGGCGTCGGACGCCTGAGCGGCAACCGCATGTTGCTGGACCACGCCCTGTCGGGCCTGAGCTGGCGTCCGCAGTGGTTTTATGAAGTGCAGCATTTGTCCACCTCGCTGGGCATGGTCGAAGCCGGGCTTGGGGTTTCCGCCATGCCGAGCCTCGCAATGCCGGCGGCGGATCACCCGACACTGGTGAGCATTCCGCTGACTGACCCCGTCGTGAACCGGACACTCGGCCTGGTGTATCGTCGAGGCGCATCGTTATCGCCGGCGGCAGAGAAGTTCGTTTCAATCCTGCTTGAACAATGGCCCCACTGAGCCCTGAGCTCGTTCAGCCACCTCGTTGCTGACTGAACGGACGCCAGCCTTTATCCTGACGCCCCGCTGAAAATCGGGCGAGCGCCGCTCTCGCCTGCCCCACCCAGGAGTTTCGTCATGCCCCACGAAGGCAACCTGTTGCAAGCCGCTGTCGTCTTTTTATTCGCGGCGGTGCTCACCGTCCCCTTGGCCAAGCGCCTGCAACTTGGGGCGGTGTTGGGTTATCTGTTTGCCGGGGTGATCATCGGGCCGTCGGTGCTTGGCTTGATCGGTAATCCGCAAAGCGTCAGCCACATCTCCGAACTCGGGGTGGTGTTGTTGCTGTTCATCATCGGCCTTGAGCTGTCGCCGCGACGTTTGTGGGTGATGCGTAAATCGGTGTTTGGCGTGGGCCTGGCGCAGGTGTTGCTGACCGGTTCGGTGATTGGTGTGCTGGCGTTGTTCGTGTTCGGGCAATCCCTGAACAGTGCCATCGTGTTGGGCCTGGGCCTGGCGTTGTCGTCTACTGCATTTGGTTTGCAAAGCCTGGCCGAGCGCAAGGAACTGACCAGCCCTCATGGGCGGTTGGCGTTCGCGATTTTGCTGTTCCAGGACATCGCCGCGATCCCGCTGATCGCGATGGTGCCGCTGCTGGCCGGCGGCGATCATACCAGCAGTGCCGCCGAAGATTTGAACCATGGTTTGCGGGTGCTGGGCAGTATCGCGGTGGTGGTGATTGGCGGGCGGTATTTGCTGCGACCGGTTTTTCGCGTGGTGGCCAAGACCGGCTTGCCGGAGGTGTCAACCGCCACTGCGTTGCTGGTGGTGATTGGTACGGCGTGGCTGATGGACCTGGTCGGTGTGTCCATGGCACTTGGCGCGTTCCTCGCCGGTTTGCTGCTGGCGGATTCCGAATATCGCCACGAACTGGAGGCGCAGATCGAGCCGTTCAAGGGCCTGCTGCTGGGCCTGTTTTTCATTAGTGTCGGCATGGGCGCCAATCTGAGTTTGCTGCTCAGTGCACCGATTGTGGTGCTGGGGCTGACTGTGTTGCTGATCGCGATCAAGCTGCCGTTGCTGTTTGTGGTCGGCCGACTGGCCGGGGGCCTGGGCAAGGTCAATGCGATTCGCTTGGGCATCGTGCTGGCGGCCGGTGGTGAGTTTGCCTTTGTGGTGTTCAAGATCGGCCGGGATCAGGGCTTGTTCGAGCCGCGCCTGTACGACTTGCTGGTGCTGACCATCACCCTGTCGATGGCGCTGACGCCGCTGTTGTTGCTGGCCTGCGCACGACTGGTCACACCCAAGGTTCAACCGGTGGTGGTGCCGGAAAAATTCCGCGAAATCGATACCGATACGCCACGCGTGGTGATCGCCGGCATGGGCCGTATGGGGCAGATCGTGGCGCGGATTCTGCGGGCGCAGAACATCAAGTTCGTCGCCCTCGACACGTCGGTGGAAACCATCGAACTGTCCCGCAGTTTCGGCGGCGTGCCGGTGTTCTACGGCGACCCGATGCGCCCGGAAATCCTCAGCGCGGCCAAGGTCGAGCAAGCGGAGTTTTTCGTGATCGCCACCGATGATCCGGACACCAACATCAAGACGGCCGAGGTTGTGCACAAGCTCTATCCGCACATCAAAATCATCGCCCGCGCCCGTAACCGTCAGCATGTGCACCGATTAGTGGATGTCGGGGCTCAGGCGGTGCGGGAAACCTATTACTCCAGCCTGGAAATGACCCGGAGGACGTTGGTCGGACTGGGTCTGACGCAGGCCCAGGCGGATGCGCGGATAAAGCGTTTTACCCATCACGATGAACAGGTGCTGGAGGCACAGCATGCGGTGTATGACGATGCGGCCAAGGTGATGCAGACCGCGCAGGAAGCGCGGGCGGAATTGGCAAAACTGTTTGAGTCGGATCAGTTGGAAGAGGAAGCGGGTAAGGTTTGAGGTGAATCTGATGGCCTCTTCGCGAGCCTGCTCGCGATGAACGATGACACGGTGTATTGGATAAATAACAACGACCAAGGAACCCACAATGGCTGACCAAACCTCCCCCGCCCTGAAGGAAATCTTCAACGCCGAACGCCTCGCACACATCGCCACCGAAATGACGGCGGTCTACCCCGGGTTCGATGCCAAGGCCTTCCTGAAACTGGCCAAAACCGGTCTGGCGGAATTGTCAGTCATGCAACGCATGGCCCGCGTCAGCGAATGCCTGCACGCGGTATTGCCACTCGGTTATGAAGAATCCCTCGACGTCCTGCGCGCACTCGCCCCGCGCCTCAACAGCGCCTTCGTCAGTATGTTTTTGCCGCACTACGTCGCGACCTACGGCGCTCACACGTTCGATCTGTCGATGAATGCGCTCAAATATTTCACTGCCTTCGGCTCATCGGAATTCGCGATTCGGCACTTTCTGCGCAGCGATATCGAACGCTCGTTGACGCTGATGCACGATTGGTCGCTGGATGAAAACGAACACGTCCGGCGCCTGGCCAGTGAAGGCAGCCGACCGCGCCTGCCATGGTCGTTCCGCCTGGAGCCGGTCCAGGCCGACCCGACACTGGCGGCCGCGATCCTAGACAACCTCAAGGCCGACGACAGCCTGTACGTACGCAAATCCGTGGCCAACCACCTCAACGACATCACCAAGGATCATCCCGAGTGGGTGCTGGCGCTGATCGAGGGTTGGTCGCTGGACAACAAGCATACGGCGTGGATCGCCAGACACGCTCTGCGCAGCTTGATCAAACAAGGTAACAAGCGGGCGCTGGCAATCATTGGCGCGGGTGGCAAGCCCGAAGTTGAGATCATTGACGTGAAGGTCGAACCGGCGGTGATTCGCCTGGGTGAGAAAATCACCCTGTCTTTCAGAGTGAAGTCCACGGTCCCGGACAGTCAGCGATTGGTGATCGATTACGCTATCGATTATGTCAAAGCCAACGGCAGCACCTCGGCAAAGGTGTTCAAACTTAAAGCCCTCACGCTGTCCGACAATGCCAGCGAAGCCATCAGCCGCAGTCAGCACATCAAGGAACTGACCACCCGCAGGCACTATGCCGGCCAGCACGCGGTGCACATTCTGGTAAATGGCGAACGCTTGGCCAGCACCCAATTCCGAATTATCGCTGACGCTCATTGACACCCACACCAGAGCCGCCCGGCAGCATGCGGGTGAGCGTGTTGTCGCGGACCCAGTAGTGATGGAACAACCCCGCCGCTGCGTGCAAACCAATCAACCAGTAGCCGGTGCTGCCGAGCAATTCATGCCAATACTTGAGTTGCTTGGCCAGATCGGGATCAACCGCAACCGGCGCCGGCAAGAAAAAGCCGAAATACGGCATCGGCTTGCCCCCGGCGGCGAGCATCAACCAGGCCAATAGTGGCGTCGCGATCATCAGCCCATACAACGCCAGGTGCATTAGGTGCGAGACGCTCGTCTGCCAGGTGGGTGGGGCCGGGGTAATCGGTGGCCGGGGTGTGAGGCGCCCGAGCAAGCGAATCCAGACCAGCGCAAAAATGCTCAACCCGAATACGCCGTGCAGCCCCAGAAACAGGCCCTTCAAGGCATGTCCACGGGGCAGCAATCCTTTGATCTCGATGCAACCATAAACGCCGACGAACAGCGCGAGCATCAGCCAGTGCAAGGTGATCGAGAGTTTTCCATACCGGTGTACTGCTGAATCTCGGGTCATACAGGGCCTCGTGAAGATCAGTGGCGGCTGCCGACTCATTTCGTACAGCCGGGATCCGGTTTCGTCGAACCGACCGGCGCCACCCTGCCCGTCCCGTCTTAAGACAATCTGAAGGTCACCTTCAGACTCCGTTAAGAATTGCCTTTGATACTCCTCCCAAACTTACCCAGGGAGGCGTTCTTGCCCATGCCCGATTTCGACTGGAACATCCCTCTGCCCCTGCACTTCGGCCAAGCCGAAACCCCGCAGATGAGTCTGGCCAGAGCCTTGCCGGACGATCCCCAGCGTCCGGTCTTCGAAGCCTTTATCCAGCAGCGTTTTCGAAAGGCCCACGGCGCCGACATTCGCCAATTCATGCCGCAGCTGTTCGGCATGAGCGATGCGTCAGGCGCGCTGTCTGCGGTGGCCGGCGTACGACTGGCCAGCGCCGAACCGCTGTTTCTGGAGCGTTACCTGGACGAGGCGATTGATCCGCTGATCAGCGACGCTGCCGGCCAACCCGTAGACCGGGTAGGTATCGTCGAGGTCGGGAACCTCGCCGCCAGCGATACCGGCAGCGCGCGCTTGAGCATCATCGCCATCACCTACCTGTTGGCCATGGGCGGGCTGGAATGGGTGGCGTTCACCGGCAACATCGGGCTGGTGAACAGTTTTCATCGCTTGGGCTTGAAGCCGGTCACGCTCTGCGCCGCCGACCCTGCGCGGCTGGGCGACGACCGTCACCTCTGGGGCAGTTATTACGAGAGTCAGCCATGGGTGCATGTCGGCAACATCCGCGCCGGTTTCATCCATTTGCGCAACATCGGCCTGTTCAATCGCCTGGGGTTGCCGACGTCCCTTGAGGAGTCCACCCATGTCGCCTGAAATGGAGCGGTTCAAGCAGACCCTGCGCAATCACGCTGAACGCAAGACCAACGCCACCGCCTTGTGGGGCGATCAGTTGAAACTGGACTACGCCACGCTGTACGCCGAGGTCACGTACCGCCAACAGCGTCTGCGCGATGAGCACGTCAAAGTGGTCGCGCTGGCCCTGGACAACGGCACCGAGGCGATGCTCTGGGACCTGGCCGTACTGTTCGAGGGCCTGACCTGCCTGACGTTGCCGCCTTTCTTCAGCCCGGCACAACGCAGTCATTGTCTGGAACAGAGCCAGGCCGAACTGGTGATTGCCGAACCGGAACTGGAAGCCGAACTGCAGGCGGCCGGCTACGAGAAGACCGGCGAATTCTGGCGTCGCGCCTTCAGCGGTCCGAACCGGATACCCGAAGGCACCGCCAAACTGACCTTCACCTCAGGCACCACCGGTACGCCCAAAGGTGTGTGCCTGAGCGCCGAAAGCCTTTTGCGGGTGGCCCGTGAACTGGATCAGGCAAGCAAACCCACCGATCCACGGCATCACCTGGCGCTGCTGCCCCTGGCGATTCTGCTGGAAAACCTCGGCTGTTATGCCGCGCTGTATGCCGGCGCGACCTTGAGCGTACCGAGCCAGAAAACCCTGGGCATTCAAGGTGCCAGCGGTGTCGATGTGCCGCGGCTGTTGGGTTGTCTGGCCACGCGGAAACCGGAAAGTCTGATCCTGGTGCCGCAGTTGCTGCTGATGCTGGTCAGCGCCGCCGAGCAAAAAGCGTTCAACCCCCAATCGTTGCGTTTTGCCGCGGTCGGTGGAGCACGGGTTAGCGAAGAATTACTGCATCGCGCCCAGCGCATCGGCATTCCGGTTTACGAGGGTTACGGGTTGTCGGAATGCTCGTCGGTGGTGTGCCTCAATCGCCCGGGCGCGCGCCGCCCGGGTAGCGTCGGCCGGCCCCTGCCCCATGTCGAGATTCGCCTGGCCGATGATGGTGAAGTGCTGGTCAAGGGCTCGACCCTGCTCGGCTATCTGGGGCAAGCCCCCTTCAGCGATGAATGGTGGCCGACCGGCGATCTCGGCGAGTTCGACCCGGAAGGTTTTCTCTACCTCAACGGGCGCAAGAAGCATCAGTTCGTCACCAGTTTCGGCCGCAACGTCAATCCGGAATGGGTCGAGGCCGAACTCACTCAGCGTCGTCACATCGCTCAGGCGTTTGTCTATGGCGAAGCGATGCCAACCAACCACGCCCTGCTCTGGCCCCATCGGCCGGACTGCACCAATGAAGAGCTCGCTGCCGCCGTGGCCCAGGCCAACGAGGCCTTGCCCGATTACGCCCAGGTTCATCACTGGACCCGTCTCGATCAACCGTTCACCGCCGCCAATGGCTTGCTGACGGCCAATGGCCGACCGCGCCGCGACGCCATCGTCGAGCGTTACCGGGCGCAGCTCACTGAATCCGTTTTTTCCGAGGAATCCGCATCATGAGTTTTTTCGACACCTTGCAAGACGCCACCCAGCAGGAACGCCACGAGTTGTTCAACCTGCCGATCATCCGCGATGCCCTTGAGGGCAAGGTCAGCCTGGAGAGCTACCGCGCCTTCCTCGCCCAGGCCTACTACCACGTGCGCCATACCGTGCCGTTGATGATGGCCTGCGGCGCCCGTCTACCGCAGCGGCTGGAATGGCTACGCAAAGCGGTGTGCGAGTACATCGACGAGGAGTACGGCCACGAACAGTGGGTACTCGACGACATCGCGGCCTGTGGCGGTGACAGAGAGGCGGTGCGTGACGGCCGTCCATCGCTGCCGATCGAGTTGATGGTCAGCTTCCTCTACGACCTGATTGCCCGAGACAACCCGGTCGGCCTGTTCGGCATGGTCAACGTGCTGGAAGGCACCAGCATTGCCCTGGCCACCCACGCGGCCGGCAGCATCCGCGAACGCCTGGCGCTGCCGGAAACCGCCTTCAGCTACCTGAGTTCCCACGGCTCGCTGGATATCGAACACATGCAGACCTACCGCCGGCTGATGAACACACTCGAAGACCCGGCGGATCAAGCCGCGGTGATTCATGCCTCGAAGGTCGTTTACAAGCTCTATACCGACATGTTCCGCGGCCTGCCCCGCGATGGGGAGAACCTGCATGCAGCTGCATGAAGCCCGTGTGGTGTTGACCGGAGCCAGTGGCGGCATCGGTCAGGCCATTGCCAGCACGCTGTGTGCCAGTGGCGCGCGGGTGTTGGCCGTGGCCCGGCACCGGGAGGCGCTGGAGCCCTTGCTCGAACGCTACCCGCTGCACCTGTGCTGGATCGGCGCTGACCTGACCGTCCCCGGCGACCGCCACAAAGTGCTGGCTGCGGCCGAAGCCATCGGCGGCATCAACCTGTTGGTCAACGCCGCCGGGGTCAACCACTTCGCCATGCTCGAACAGCTCGACGACAGCGAGATCAATGCGATGCTGGCGGTGAATATCAGCGCGCCGATCTGCCTGACCAAGCTTTTGCTGCCGCTGCTCAAGCAGGCTGAGAGCGCCATGGTGGTGAACGTCGGCTCGACCTACGGCTCCATCGGCTACCCCGGTTACGCCAGCTATTGCGCGACCAAGTTTGCCCTGCGCGGTTTCTCCGAAGCCCTGCGCCGGGAGCTGGCCGACACCCGGGTCAGCGTGCTTTACGTTGCTCCTCGGGCGACCCACACCAGCATGAACAGTCCGGCGGCCCAGGCGCTGAACGATGCGCTCAAAGCCAATGTCGACGATCCGCAAACCGTTGCCACGGCGGTCATCCACGCGATTGCCGGTGACCGGCGCGATTTGTACCTGGGCTGGCCGGAACGCTTTTTCGTCCGCCTGAACAGTCTGTTGCCGCATCTGGTGGACCGTGGCTTGCGCAAGCAATTGCCGCTGATCCGTCGCCTGAGTCAGAAGCCCGATAACGAGAGCCTCAAACCATGAAAAAAATCGTCACTTGCCTGCTGTTCGGGGTGTTGAGCCAAAGCGTCTGGGCGCTGGACGCTGCCGATCAGCAGCGCCTCAATGGCATTCAGCAAAGCTGGGCGCACATCCAATACGAATTGCCCGCCGAACAGCGCACCGCGGCCTTCGAAAAACTCGCGACCCAGGCCTCGGCGTTCACCCAGGAACGCCAATCCCTGGCCGAAGCGTGGATCTGGTCCGGCATTGTCACCAGCAGTTGGGCGGGAGCCCAGGGTGGCCTCGGCGCCCTGAGCAAGGCCAAGGCAGCCAAAGTCGACCTGGAAAAAGCCCTCACCATTGATCCCAAGGCCCTCCAAGGCTCGGCCTATACCAGCCTTGCGGCGTTGTATGATCGCGTGCCCGGCTGGCCCCTCGGTTTCGGCGATGCCGACAAGGCCGAACAACTGTTAAAGCAGGCTTTGCAGCTGAACCCGGCCGGCATCGACAGTCTTTATTTTTGGGGCGATCACCTTTACCGTCAAAAGCGCTATGGTGAAGCCAAGCAAGCACTGCAAAAAGCCTTGCAAGCGGCACCGCGTCCTGGTCGGGAAAGCGCCGATGCCGGGCGCCGCAAAGAGATCGAAGCGTTACTGGTGGACGTGAACAAGAAACTCAACTGACAGGAGTCCGCGTGCGTTTATTACTGATCGAGGATGACGTGGCCCTCGGCGAGGGCATTCATCAGGCCCTGGGCCGTGAGGGTTACACCGTCGACTGGCTGCAAGACGGCAGCAGTGCCTTGCATTCACTGCTCAGCGAGACGTTTGACCTGGCCGTGCTCGATCTCGGCCTGCCGCGCATGGACGGTCTGCAAGTGCTGCGTCGCCTGCGTGAAAGCGGCTCCAACCTGCCGGTACTGATCCTCACCGCCCGGGATGCCACCGAAGACCGCATCGCCGGGCTGGATGCCGGGGCCGACGACTACCTGATCAAGCCCTTCGACCTGGCCGAACTCAAGGCTCGCCTGCGGGCTTTGTTGCGACGCAGCGCCGGTCGCGCCCAAGTGTTGATCGAGCACGCAGGCATCAGCCTGAACCCGGGCACCCAGCAAGTCAGCTATCAAGGCGAGCCAGTGGCGCTGACGCCCAAGGAGTATCAACTGCTCCACGAATTGCTTTCGCCTCCGGGCCGGGTCATGACCCGCGATCACCTGATGCAACTGCTTTACGGCTGGAACGAAGAAGCCGAAAGCAACACCCTGGAAGTGCATATCCATCACCTGCGCAAGAAGTTCTCCACCGACCTGATCCGCACTATTCGCGGTGTCGGGTACCTGGTGGAGGAGCGTCGATGACTTCGATCCGGCGTCGCACCCTGACGCTGATCATCGGCCTGATGCTGACTGGCCTGGCGATCATCAGCGTACTCAACCTGCACGACAGCAATCACGAAATTGCCGAAGTCTACGACGCCCAACTGGCCCAGAACGCCCGGCTGCTGCAGGGTGTGATGCGCATGCCGCTGGCCAGCAATGAACACGCCGAACTGTATCAAGCGTTCAACAAGGCCTTGAGTGAAGCGGTGCCGAGAGTCGATGGTCATCCCTATGAAAGCAAAATTGCCTTTCAGGTGTGGAATCGCAAGGGCGAAGTGCTGGTACACACCGCCAGTGCGCCCTCCTTCACGGCGCCGCCGACAAAATCCGGTTTCAGCGATGTGGTGGATCTGCACAACCGCCATTGGCGGGTGTTCATGCTCGAAGACAAACAGAATGACCTGCGCATCTGGGTCGGTGAACGGGACGACGTACGTGCGGACCTGGTAGACCGGATCGTGCGTCATACCCTGTGGCCCAATGTGCTGGGCAGCCTGATATTGGCGGCCATGGTCTGGCTGGCCATTGGCTGGGGGCTCAAACCCCTGGCCAATATGGCGGAAACGTTGCGGGCACGGCACAGCGGTTCTCTGGAGCCGTTGCAACTGACCCCGTTGCCCAGCGAACTGGAACCGATGCAAGCAGCGCTCAACCGCATGCTCGCGCAAATTCAAGAAGTACTTGGCCGCGAGCGGCGGTTCATCGCCGACGCCGCCCACGAATTACGCACGCCGCTGGCCGTGCTGCGGGTGCATGCGCAAAACCTGCAGGAAGCCGGCACGGAACAGGAGCGTCGTGAGTCCCTGGCGTTTCTGATTGCCGGGGTCGACCGCACCAGTCGCCTGGTCAATCAGCTGCTGACCATGGCCCGTCTCGAACCCAAGGCTGTAGAGCCGGTGCTGCACAGCATCGACCTGAGCGAAACCGTGCGCGCCAGCCTGGCCCAGCTCACGCCCTGGTTACTAAGCAGGAACCTCGAACTGGCCTTCGACGTCGATGACCAGCCCTTTGAAGTCCTCGCCGACGCCGCTGCCATCGACATCGCCCTGAACAATCTGGTCACCAACGCCGCGAATTTTTCACCGGAACATGGCGTCATCACCGTGCAATTGAGCCAGGAGGAAGGGTTCTACAACTTGAGCGTCCAGGACCAGGGACCGGGCATCGACGAAGCAGATCGCGCGCGGTTGTTCGAACGTTTTTACAGCCGCGGAAACACCGGAGGCGCGGGGTTGGGGTTGACCATCGTCAGCACCATTGCGACGCGGCTGGGTGGGCGGATTACGCTGGTCAACCCACCCGAAGGCGGGCTGCGGGCAACCCTGTCGATTCCCGATGGCCAGAACCACAGCTCTGTGCAGCGGACCACCCGCGAGCTGCCGCCCAATGGCTGAATGTGCGCCAAAACACACTCCCTTGTAGGATCGCCGCACCGCTCGCTCCTACAAGAGAATGGAGCTCACACATCTAAGGCGTATTAATGTGATCCAGCACCCGGTTCGCAGTGATCTCCGCCACCATGATGCTATTTGAAATACCCAGTAGGGCGTGACGCGATTCACCCTCTAGATGATCCACCAACTGATGGACCATCACATCGACCGAGGCCAGCGTCTCGACCAAAAAAACCGCCAGGGTTTCGGTAGTCGCCTCTGGGTCTACGGCAAACAGCTTGCTGGGTTTACGCGCGGTGGCTTTGATGTCGGCATTCGACGGGAAGTGGAAGTCGAGGGCGCGTTTGGCGGCCTCGTTGAGTTTTTTCGAATCGGGTTCGTACGGGGATATCGGATCGGTGTCCGGCGGATTTGGCGTAACTTTGAACATGTCTTAGATTCCTGATGTGGGCTCCCACCACTTCTCTACTAAAGAAGGGGTGGCAGCTGTACGCAGGTTAGTAGACCGGGGAATCTAAGAAGCCGGCGCGCCCAAGGACGCCCTACGTACAGCTACCATCAAAATGCAGGCGCAAAGCCCGACTGATAGAAGCGTCGTACGTCTTAGATTTAGCCACGGGCTACTAAACCCGATCACTGATGAGCAGTGACAGGAATCAAGTTACCGAGCGGCTCCTAGACGCACAAGCCGGCGGATTCTGTCTTACGTGTAGGGGGTGGCGCAAGGCGTTGTAGCCTCTGGATGGTAACGGCAAGCTTCATTTAAACGATCGCGGTTTTTCTTGTTTAAATGGGCTATAGGTTAGGTTGGTGAACTCGCCAAATAGTAGGCAACCAAAGCATTGGCATGCCCGTGCCCCATACCGTGTTCAGCCTTCAGCCAAGCCACCATTTCCATATGCTTCTTGCCGCTTACTGTTTCCAGCAGATCCAGCCAGTGGTTGATTGGCTGGCCATATTTTTTCTCGATTGACGGGAAGTACGACGCTGGGCCTTTCACTTTTGTATCGTCGGTCATGTTGCAAGCTCCCTTTATCGCGACGGAGTGTCGGATAACGCTCCTTGTCGTCATGCCATAGATTGGACGCCAAACGCTTTCCCGGCAATAACCCCTCGCTCCTACAGGGGAATGGAGCCTCGCAGCAGATCCTGCTCACGCTCACACAACTCCACCACGTAATCCCACAACACCCGCAGCCGCACGGACTTATGTAGCTCGCGCCGCGTACTGATCCAATAACTGCGCTGGATGCTTTCATCCGGCAACAACGGCACCAGTTGGGGATCGGCGCTGGCCATGTAGCACGGCAACACGGCGATCCCCAACCCCGAGCGCGCGGCCTGTTGCTGGGCGATGACGCTGGTGCTGTGGAAGACCACCTGAGGGTTGCGGCAGAAGCTGTTGAGGAACATCAGTTCCTGGCTGAACAGCAAGTCGTCGACGTAGCCGATCCATGCATGCCGACCGAGGTCTTCGCGGCTGCGCAGTGGTGGCGCGCGGTCCAGATAGGCCTGGCTGGCGTAGAGCGCCAGTCGGTAATCGGTGAGTTTGCGGGTGACCAGCATGTCGGCGGCCGGGCGTTCGAGGTGGATGCTGATCTCGGCTTCACGGTTGAGGATGCTGACGAAGCGCGGCACCGCCACCAGTTCCACTTCCAGTCCTGGATAGCGTTCGAACAGCCCGTTCATGCGGCTGGCGAGGAACATGATGCCCAGCCCTTCCGTCACCCCGACGCGGATCTTGCCCAGCGGCGCGGATGACTGGGTGATTTCTTCCTGAGCCAGCAGCGCGACGTTTTCCATGGCTTCGGCGTGTTTGAGCAGCGCTTCGCCGGCCGGGGTCAATTCGTAGCCTTGGGCATGCTGGACGAACAGCGCGGTGCCGAGGCTTTTTTCGATGGCTTCGATGTGCCGGGCCACGGTGGCGTGAGTGGTGTTCAAACGGCGAGCGGCGGTGAGCAAGCGGCCGCTGCGCTGCAATTCGAGAAAAAACCGCAGGTCATTCCAGTCGAACATGAACCATCCTTGACGTTATGCCGTTAACGACGCTGTTTAAAAACGCACAGCAGCTGCGTAAAAACTAACATTCTTTTAACGAAAGCTAACAACTAGGATGACCGACAACAAGAACAACAATACGAGGTCAGGGATGCAGACTTCCCTTGATGAATACGACTACATCGTGGTCGGCGCCGGGCCGGCCGGTTGTTTGCTGGCCAATCGATTGTCAGCCAACCCGCAGCATCGCGTGTTGCTGCTCGAGGCCGGCGGCCGCGATAACTACCCGTGGATTCACATTCCCGTCGGTTACCTGTTCTGCATCGGCAACCCGCGCACCGACTGGTGCTTCAAGACCGAAACGCAACCGGGCCTGCAAGGCCGCGCCCTGAGCTACCCACGCGGCAAGGTGCTCGGCGGCTGTTCCTCAATCAACGGCATGATCTACATGCGCGGCCAGGCCGGTGATTACGACGGTTGGGCGGCCGAAGGCAATGCCGGCTGGAGCTGGCAAGACGTACTGCCCCTGTTCAAACAAAGCGAAAACCATTTTGCCGGCGACTCGGAATTCCACGGCGCTGCCGGCGAATGGCGGATCGAGCGTCAGCGGCTGTCGTGGCCGATCCTCGATGCCTTCCGCACGGCGGCCGAGCAAAGCGGCATCGCCAGCATCGATGACTTCAATCAGGGCGACAACGAAGGCTGCGGCTATTTCCAGGTCAACCAGAAAGCCGGGATCCGCTGGAACGCGGCCAAGGCGTTTCTCAAACCAATCCGCCAACGCGCCAATCTCACGGTGCTGACTGACGTCGAAGTGGACCGCGTGCTGCTGGAAAACGGCCGCGCCTCAGCGGTCAGCGCACGCTGGCAAGGCCAGGCGAAAACCTTCAAGGCGCGCAAGGAAATCATTTTGTGTGCCGGATCCGTCGGTTCACCGGGCATCCTGCAACGTTCCGGTATCGGCCCTCGCCCACTGCTGCAAAAACTGGGCATCGGCGTTGTCCATGAACTGCCCGGCGTGGGCGGCAACCTGCAGGATCATCTGCAACTGCGGCTGATCTACAAACTGGAAAACGCCCGCACCCTGAACCAGATTGCCGGCACGCTGTGGGGCAAGATGGGCATGGGCCTGCGTTATCTGTATGACCGCAGCGGCCCGCTGTCCATGGCCCCAAGCCAACTTGGTGCCTTCGCCCGCTCGGGACCGGAGCAGACCTCGGCGAACCTCGAATACCACGTGCAACCGTTGTCGCTGGAGCGTTTCGGCGAGCCGCTGCACGCCTTCCCGGCCTTCACTGCATCGGTCTGCGATCTGCGCCCGCAAAGCCGTGGCCGGATAGACATTCGCTCCGCCGACCCGCGGGAAGCGCCGCTGATTCAGCCCAACTACCTGAGCCATCCCGAAGACTTGCGAGTGGCAGCCGACGCTATCCGCCTGACTCGTCGCATCGTCTCCGCACCCGCCTTGCAAGCGTTCAAACCGGTCGAGTACCTGCCCGGCGACAGCTTGCAGAGCGAAGAGCAATTGCACGAAGCCGCCGCCCGGATTGGCACGACGATTTTCCACCCGGTGGGCACCTGCCGGATGGGCAACGATGCGGACGCTGTGGTCGACGCCGAGCTACGCGTCCACGGTGTTCCCGGCCTGCGCATCGCCGACGCCTCGATCATGCCGCGCATCACCTCGGGCAACACCTGTTCGCCGACGTTGATGATTGCCGAGAAAGCTGCGCAATTGATCCTCAACTCTGTTGTAAACACCAACCCTGTGGGAGCGGGCTTGCCCGCGATGGCGGTGGTTCAGTCAACAGTGATGTTGAATGTCACAC